>JAOPTS010000081.1:0-17313 GCA_051531955.1 Reichenbachiella sp. | reverse complement strand
TTAATAATCTCATTATCAAATATTTCATTTTCCCAGTCTCATGACGTATACATTGTGATCAACGAAGCAGATTGGTGTAAATACTGTAAAGCCAATGGGGAAAGAATACATACTCTGATTGACGAATATGCATTAGGTAAGAAGGTTTTAGTAGTGAGTAATGACGTCACAGACGAGGAGTCTAAGAAAAAAACCGAGCCTAAATTGGAAGAGATAGGAGTGAATTCTTATATGAAGAACCATAAAGAAGCTGCTGTTGTTTTTGTTTTTGATGCTAATACGAAGGAGATATTAGACAAATTCAGTTTGAAGTCTAATAATGAAAAAGTCTTGAATTACTTGAATAAGACCATGGAAGTGGCTGTTAATTAGTATTTGAGTGAAATCACATTTAGATGTTTATAATGAACTTTTGTTGAAGATTAGTCAATCATGACGATCGTGATCAACTAATGTCATTAGTTTTTGTCTTAAGTTTGAATATTGATTCTTACCCTTGTTTAATAGGGTAAGTTCTTGTTTTCTCTTTCAATCGATAATGACAAGTTTAAATATAAAGCCTAGGAAGAATGTGAAGGTGGCTGATCAAATTCAAGAACAAATATTGGATTGGATGATAGCTGGAGTAATGAAATAGGGTTGTATCTTATGCTTAGATACAACCCTATTTTTTGCTGGAAGTATCAAGTAATAACCTGTAGTTGATGTCATAAATTAGGACTAAAAATCGACACTGATTAATTAATTCATTTTACTAGATTAGGTATATCTTGGTTGAATATTAAATATTTTTTTGACTAAAATGATCAAAGAAAATTCTCTTTTGGTTTTTGTTAAATTGAGCTGTCGATTATTAGCCATATGTTTTTTTGTACAAATCATTTGTTCGCAAGAGCTAGTGAGTCAAGCTGCTCTGGATAAAAAAGTGTATCTGACCTCATCAGATATTAGTGATTTCAATCGAAAACTGTCGCTAGGTTATTGTGCGTTTTATGTGCAAAGTGAGGATGTAGATTCGTCTATAGTGAAGCACCTAAAAGAATGGTTACTAGAGTCTCCTGAAAGAACAATGGTATGGTTCCTTTCTGAAAATGGATCTTCAGTTTTAGATCAAATTAAGAAATTAAATATACCACATAGGTTTATACAGCCAGAATCTAATGCTTCATTAAGTACATCAAATGCTGTTGATAGAGGACAATTCTTGTTATTTGGTAATAGCATAGATAGTGATTTAAATAATAACGATACGTTCGATGTAATTAATTTCTCTGACTCATTAGGGAGTCAATTATCAGATAAGAGTTTTATCGTTATTCGTGACAATAGCACGGATGATAGGTCCTTGTCTCAATTGGATAGCTTTATAATTAAAACGGGGAAGTTGCCCAATTTTATCGAGACTGGTAGACCGGAGTTTTTCCAAGACATAGTAGATAGTATTAATCAAGTTTCTTGGTATCGGGGAACTGTCATGTTTGGTGATCATACTTTGGATAATGTTTCGTGGCAGCATGATACACGACTAAGGACAAATGGCAAGTTCTATGTTAGTCAGGCTAGAATAAGTCCATACAAACGAGGGTATGTTTTTTCTCCTGATGTAATGAATTTCAACAGTCAAAATCAGGGCAGAATCAAGACTTTTCAATCAGACCGTCTACTATTGAATAGTAGGTTGAAATTACATTTAGACTTTGATGAAAATATTGTAAATCAAGTAAACCCAGAGCATAAGAACCTGTATTCATTTTTAGAATATGGGTATGACGAGGAACGTGGTAGTCATGCAGTGTTTAATGGTCGCGATAGCTATATTGATTTTGGAGTTCCGGCCATTATGGATACTAAAGCCGTTACACTATCAGTGTGGATCAAGCCTGGTCAGGTTGATGGAGTATATGGTATAGTAGGCATGGGAGAGGTGTTCTCTGCTAAGGTATTTGAACGAGGTTTACAATTTACTTCACCAGATATTAGGGATCATGTGTTGAAAGGGCCAATGATCATGAAAAATGTATGGCAGCATATTGCGTTTGTGTATATGGCAGAAAAACAAGTACTCTTCTATCACAATGGTAGACTTGTAGGAGAATTTGTCGCATCAGGCGTTTCAGAATCTTTGCGGTCATTAGTCGTGGGGACTAATTTATGGGACGAGTTTTATGAAGGTAAAATGGATGACCTTTATTTATGGGATCGGGCATTGAGTGATGAAGAGATAGAAGAGATTTATTTGAGATCCAATGTGCCTGTTGGGTCAGATTTTTTTGGTTTGAATAGCTATAGTGGTTTAGCTATGTTTTTTGTAATAAGTCTTCTTGGCTTGATTTTTTATAGAAAAAGGAGTAAGTCATCTAGTACTAAAATTGCGCATGAACGAAAGAGGTTGCGTAAGATCAGTGCTGATAGTACTGGAACTGGAGTGTATTTATTTGGTGGATTCAAGTTAACGAATAAGTCAGGGAAAGAACTTACGTCATTGTTTTCACCTAAGAAAAAAGAACTCTTTGTACTAGTGCTTCTTTATACCTTTCGAAAACAAGGAATCAGTTCAAAGGAAATGGCAAACATATTATGGGAGGGACATTCTGACGATAGTGCAAAAAATAATCGAAGTACTCAAGTAAAGAGACTTAGAGAGATATTAATAGAGGATACAGGGATTCGTATTGCATACAAAGACAAACTTTGGTGTATAGAAATGGATGAAGATGTCCATTGGGATTTTTTAAGGTATCAGGAATTGTTAAGCGATTTCGAGTTAGTGACGGCAGAGGATGCTACAGTTGTTGTCGAAGAACTTATGCTAGTAATCAATCAAGGGGTTCTATTGCCTCATATGCATTATGAATGGTTAGACCCTATTAAAAATCATTTGTCCGAAGAATTATTGGAAGTGTTGAGGCCTCTGTTTATTGAGAATAAATTTCAATTGGAGAACCAAGTTTTACTACGCTTGACCAATGTAGTTTTTTCATTTGATCCGTTAAATGAACTGGCATTAAAACATAAAATTCAAATCCTCCAAGAGGAGGGAAGACATACGCTGGCGATGAATGCATATGAGGAGTATAGCAATGCGTATTTTCATTTCTATGATCAGAAATATCACATTCCATTTGCGGAATTCGAACAGCACCGGTTGGTTTGATATTATATAAAACTGGTCTTTTTATGTTTGAAACTCATCAATAAAAAAGTAAACTTTCTTCCAGAGTACCCCTGTTGTTACCCCTAATAGTAGGTGTTGAGGTTATAGATTACCTGTAATTCACATGACCAATTACAGAATATGGATAATAATAAGAGGAGAGAATTTCTAAAAAAGATAGGGGCAGCCAGTGCCTTGATAGCAGCTACAGGCGGATCAGCCTTGGCAAGTGTCAAAAAAGAGATTTCGTACTTAAAACGAATTAAACCATATGCTCAATCAGAGGAGGTAAAGATAGCACTGATAGGAGCTGGAGGTATGGGTACATACGATACGGAGACCTGTCTTAGTCACGAAGGAGTGAAATTGGTAGTGGTCTGTGACTTATACCAAGGACGATTAGATGCAGCCCAGAAGAAGTGGGGTGAGGATGTTGATACCTGCACGGATTACAAGGAGGTGCTGGCTCGAAAAGATGTAGATGCTGTGATCATTGGCACACCAGATCATTGGCATAAGCAAATCTCTATTGATGCATTGAATGCAGGCAAGCATGTGTATTGTGAAAAACCTATGGTGCATAGTGTGGATCAAGGCCATGACGTAATCAATGCTTGGAAGAAATCGGGTAGAGTCTTTATGGTAGGTAGTCAAGGAATGTCATCTCTTGGAAATGAGAAGGCAAAAGAATTACTAGCCGAAGGAGCTATTGGAGATATTAATTATGCAGAGGGGTTTTGGGCACGTCATTCTCCATCTGGTGCATGGCAGTATCCTATTCCCGCAGATGCTTCTGAACAAACGGTGGATTGGAAAAAGTTTACTGCCAATACTAAGAACAGACCTTTTGATCCATTAAGATTTTTTAGATGGAGAAACTACTTGGATTACGGTACAGGTATGTCAGGAGATTTGTTTGTACACCTTTTTTCTAGTTTACACTTTATTACTAATTCCTTAGGACCTACTCAAGTAAGTGCCATGGGCGGTTTGAGATACTGGAAGGATGGAAGAGAAGTGCCTGATGTATTACTTGGGATGTTTCAATATCCCGATAGTCCACAACATCCAGGTTTTAACCTCTCACTGAGGTGCAATTTTGTAGATGGGACCAGTGGTTCGACTTATCTAAAAATCGTAGGTAGTAAAGGCTCTATGGATGTGAAGTGGGATGAAGTGGTATTAAAACGTAATGAGGTTTCTTCTGACGATCCTTTTGAGAAAGCGAAAATGAAAGAAGCTGGTGTAGAAGCATCAGATAGAAAGAAAATGGTTCCTCCTAGTGAATTTACATACAAAGCACAAGACGGATACAAAGGGGCACATTTTGATCATTTCAGAAATTTCTTGACAGCAATCAGAACGAACGGTAGCGTGAGTGAAGATCCTGTTTTTGGGTTTCGAGCAGCGGCACCAGCCTTGCTTTGCAATGACAGTTATTTTCAAAATAAATTCATCAATTGGGACCCGATCTCGATGAAGGTTACCAAATAAATCAAATGTTAAATTCAAAAATATTTATATCTATTATGAAATATAATGTATTAATGGTCTTCCTGATGATGTTGTTCACCGTGGCTTGTAGCACTGCGAGTAAAGAAACATCTAAGGAACCGATTGAGGATCAGGCAGCTGATAAAAAAGAATTGTCAAATGATGGATGGATTTCACTTTTTAATGGGAAAACGGCCGAAGGATGGCGAGGGTTTAACCAAGAGAGTTTACCCGAAAGTTGGGTAGTAGAAGAGGGTACTCTGAAGTCATTAGGTAAAGGAGGAGATATTGGTGGAGACATCGTTTATGCTTCGAAGGAGTTTGACAATTTTGAACTCTACCTTGAGTGGAAAATTTCTGAAGGAGGTAACAGTGGGATATTCTATCATGTGGTAGAAGGAGAACAGTACGAAGCACCATATTTTAATGCGCCTGAATATCAGCTACTTGATGATATTGGTTTTCCTGGGGAGGTACAAGATTGGCAACAGCTAGGAGCTGATTATGCCATGTATCCAGCCAACCCGGAAAAGAAGATTGTGAAAGCTGCAGGAGAATGGAATTCTTCACGAATAATATTTACTCCCGAAAATGTAGAGTATTGGTTGAACGGTCAGTTGGTAGTGAGTTTCGTGCCTTGGTCTGAGGACTGGAAAGAGAGAAGAAATTCAGGTAAATGGGAAGACAAACCAGACTATGGAAAAGCAAAGTCTGGACTGATCTCTCTTCAAGATCACGGCAGTTTCATTTGGTTTAGAAATATAAAAGTCAAAGAGTTGTAATATGCTTTGACAAAATAGACAAACCGGTATTAGCATGAAGCATGTTGGTAAGACACATAATAATGACAGATGAACAATATGGATTCATCAATAAAAAACACAAATATGAAAAATAGAATATTACTTTTAGTAGTGTTAATTATGGTATGCATGACTAATATAAATGCCCAATCTACTAAGTTGTTTAACGGGAAAAATCTTGATGGATGGGATATTAATGGTACGGAAAAATGGTACGTGGAAAAAGGCAATATAGTCTCGGAAAGTGGTCCTGATGAGCAGTATGGATACCTTAGCTCAGAGAAGAGCTATAAGGATTTTATTATTGAATTGGAATTTCTTCAAGAAGCCAATGGGAACAGCGGTGTTTTTATTAGATCTGATATAGACGGAGTTAAGATTTCAGGATGGCAGGTAGAGGTGGCTCCTCTGAATAATCATACGGGTGGTATTTATGAATCCTATGGTCGAGGATGGTTGATTCAGCCTGAAGCCGAGTTGGAGTCCGTTCTAAAAGAAGGTAAATGGAATAAGATGAAAATAAAAGTAGTGGGTAGTGAAATCACTACTTGGCTCAATGGTACTCAAATGGTGCAGTTAACGGATGAAAAAATAGGTGCTGCAGAAGGGTTTATCGCTTTGCAGATCCATGATGGAGGAGGGATCAAGGTAAGGTGGAAGAACATTAAAATTCAAGAATTGTAAATAGAAAATATTCCTTACTTCGCTATGGCATAGCCATAATATTGTTGGTAAGGGTTTTATGAAAATGAACCTGTAGTCTATTTTTGAATTGGCTACAGGTATGATATGAAGTATTTATGAAAAGAAGAGATCTCTTGAAAGGACTAGGTTCTTTATCTGCTGTAAGTCTGGTAGGACTAGCGTCATGTGATACTACGCCCCCTTCAGACAAACTGGTAAAAGAACCATCTCCTTTGGTGAAAGGGGTTCCATATGTGGCAGGCAAACAGATTAGGGTAGGTATCATTGGGTTTGGCATTAGGGGACAACAATTATTGCGGTCAGCAGGTTTTGCCACTGCTGAGTGGCGAGAGAAAATGAAGCAGGCTGCTATAGATAATCCCAAAGATACTCGTCTGAAAGATCATGATAATCAAGATGAATTAAATATTGTAGTCAATGGTGTTTGTGATCTCTTTGATATCAACGCAGCATTAGCAATGAATGCTGGTGGAAAGTCAGCTAAAAGGTATAAGAACTACAAGGACTTGTTAGCTGCTGCGGATATTGACGCTGTGGTTATTGCCACACCGGACCATTGGCATGCGCAGATGATTATTGATGCGGTGACTGCAGGTAAACATGTGTATTCAGAAAAATGTTTGACTAGAACTGAGGAGGAAGCCAAGGCAGTATATGATAAGGTGTCAGCTGGTAAGCTCACTTTTCAACTTGGTCACCAACTTCGGCAGACTTCCAGTTACCATGCTGCCAAAGAAGTAATAACAAAAGGAATGTTGGGGGATATTACATTGATACAAACCAACTCTAATCGGAATTCAAAAAACGGCGCATGGGTTTATGATTATCATAAAGAAGCAAATAGCCAGACAATTGATTGGCAGCAGTTTGAATCAGGTGATATCAAGAGACCTTTCGACTTGGATAGATTTTTTCGTTGGAGGAAGTATTGGGATTATGGCACGGGCATGTGTGGAGATTTGTTGACTCATGATTTTGATGCTGTTAATCAAATACTTGAAGTAGGAATACCCGAAACCGTCATGGCTTCTGGTGGAAATTACTATTGGAAGGATGGGAGAGAAGTGCCTGATGTATTACAGGTAGCTATGGAGTACCCTAAGAAGGGCTTTACTTATGCTTATAGTGGGACGCAAGCCAACGAACGAAAGCGTCCTAATATAATAATGGGCACAGATGCGACCATGGAAATAGGTGGCTCGATCGCAGTATATCCCGACCGTAGATCAAAAATGTATGAAGAAAGACTCAAGTCGGGAGCCCTTAGTACGGATAGTGTTTTGTTTGGATATAATTCCAGTAATCAAGCGGTAGACGGAGTGAGTTCTGCTACTCAGAAGTATTTTGCTGAAAAGGGTATGATGTACACTAATATTGATGGAAAACGTCTAGACCCAACTTATTTGCATCTGAGGGAATGGTTGGATTGCATTCGGACTGGAGATCAAACAAGCTGTAATATTGATCAAGCTTTTCAGGAGGCCATTGCCTCACATATGGCGGTGAAGTCTTATCGAGAACAGCGAATGGTCAAGTGGGATGTTGAACAACGAAAGATAGTATAAGTATGATAAAATCGATGGTTACAATCCTTTGATTTATTTCTAAATCCAACTGATTATGACATCTCTAGTCATCCATTCTGTCTTGTCTCCAAAATTATCCCCTATTTGTAAGTTGACAGTTTTAAACTCAGTCTTCTTGTTACAATAGACTTCAATAATTTCAATTTTCTCGAGGATTAGATCGTTTTCATGACTGCTATTGGAACCCACTTTACGACCTAATTTCATTCTAACTTTTTTTAAATTCCCAATATTCACATGAGAATCAATGTCGAATATATTCGTTTCACCTGATTCAAAATCATTAACGCCTTCATTATCCAGAAGGATCCATTTCGTTTCATTTTTAGTACCCACAATTTTGATAGAAACAGGGTTGTTTGTTTGGGCATTTTTTACACTTGATGTTTGGGTTTTTATTCTGTAATTATACTTTTCTAAATCACATTCTTCTTTGACGGTTTCAATTTCCTTACCTGGATGGACAGTGATTGCTTCAATATTGGTTTGTTGTGAATAGACATGAATTGAATACACAGCTATTGACCAGACAAATGCCATAAAAAACAGGATAATTTTAAAGGATTGATTTTTAGACATTTTGGGAAAAATAATTTTCCCCAACAAATTTTTAAATAAAAAAAGTAAAACACCTATTCCTAGTCCAGCCACACCTGCAATTAGACCAAATTCTTTAATTAATTCCATTTCTAATAATTTTGGTTGATTTAATGATTTGAGACGTCATGATAGGCATGGCATCTTTATTCGAATCTAAAGTAATCTATATATCAAAAAATTGCAAATTCAATAATAGGTATAGATGTGGATCATCAGTCCGAAACGAAGAGGAAGTAGTGAGGCAAAGGAGTTGTGAACTTTTATGAGTCTGGATTCTCATTATTTGAGTATGTCAAACTAGTCTTTTAGCTTGAGGGGAATCCAAATTTCTTCTTCAGAATCTGGATCATCATTTTTGTATTTGCTTCCTAAAAGTTCGAAATGAGGTCTGTGATCTAATGAATATTTAGAGTGGGGCAACCACATTCCTAAAATAAACCCCATGGTTTTTGGGAACAACTCTGCTTTACCATGATGAGTAAAGACACCATAAAGACCACTTTCTAATTCAAATTTGGTCAGCCCTTCAGGGATATTAGAGAAATCCGCCACCTCAGCAAGTGACCATTTTGTAAACAGAGCTTTTGGGTCTAATTGTTTAAAATGAGAGCCATCTTCATAAACTTGTAATGAAACCAGATCCTGAGTTACTCGGTTAGTGATTTCCTTTACTTGTGGCATGAAACTGCTCCAAAGCTTGAAAGTCTGGTTGTCTTCTAGACTCATATTCATGCTAACCCCAACAAATTTTTTGGTTTTAATATTTTCAATCCTAGGGTCTATCATGTGATGACTTTATACTTGATTTTTTCGTACTGATCCAGTTTTTTGAGTAGCGCGTCATCCGTACTGATTGTTACTTTTCTAGAGAGTAGTTCGACTCTTAGCCCTTCTTCAGGATCTACTACATTTAGTTTCAATAGGTTGTCTCCTTTATGCTCAGCAGCCAATTCACTGATGTCATAGATCAGTACTTCATTGATGTCACTTAATAAGATTTCAATGTTGATGCCTTTGGCTTTTTCTTCTCTAATCTCATCTAGTAATGACATGGAATTAAGCTTGAACTCTTTGTCTGGGCCCTTCCATTTGAGTTTTACTTGGCCTTGGAAATACAGAAACCAACCTACTTCGAAATACTCTTTGAACTTGATGTAATCATCAGAGAATAAAAAGAAGGTATATGTATCGGTGTAATCTTGCACTTCTAGCGTACCAAATGGTTTGCCATTTTTGGTCTGTCTGTGTGCAATGTTGGTGACCATACCAGCCATTCGGACGTTACCTTTACGTTCCAATTCATCCAGATTGCCCAGCATCGCTAGAGATCCATTACAAAATTGATCTATTTCAAATTTGAATTGATCCAATGGATGGCCTGAGATATATAGACCTACAATTTCCTTTTCAAGTTTTAATTGTTCCAAGTTGCTGAATGGCTCAACATCAGGTACAGTAGGAGTAGGGACTTCTACTCCTGAGTCACCACCGAAAAGTGAAGATTGGGCACTGGCTTCTTCAGCTTCCATTCGATTGGCATACTTGACGACTTTTTCGATTAGGTTGGATTCACCATTTTCCCCAATTAGATATTGACGTCTATGGAAATCGCCAAAGCAATCAAAGGCACCCGCTTGCGCCATCACCTCTATTGTCTTTTTGTTAACACTACGAAGGTTAACTCTAGTTGCAAAATCAAAAATATCTTTGAATGGTCCGTTGACTCTTTCTTCAATCAGTGCATTGACAGCAGCATCACCAGCACCTTTCATGGCCGCCAGCCCAAATCGAACTTGTCCATCATCGTTCACATTGAACTTCATAATGGATTCGTTGACATCTGGACCTAGAACGTCCAATCCCATACGCTTACATTCTTCCATGAAGAAACTCACTTGCGTGATGTCATTCATGTTGTTACTCAGTACTGCTGCCATGTATTCGGCAGGGTAGTTGGCTTTGAGGTAGGCTGTTTGATAGGCTACCCAAGCATAACAAGTGGAGTGAGATTTGTTAAAGGCATAGGATGCAAAAGCTTCCCAATCCTTCCAAACCTTTTCCAATATTTTTGCATCATGACCCTTGGCAGAAGCTTGTTCAATGAACTTCGGTTTCATCTTATCCAAAACAGCCATCTGCTTCTTACCCATTGCCTTACGAAGTACATCGGCCTCACCTTTAGTAAAGTCAGCTAATTTCTGAGACAATCTCATTACTTGCTCCTGATAGACGGTGATACCATAAGTTTCCTCTAGGTATTCTTTCATATCAGCTAAATCATACTGAATTTCTTCATCTCCATGCTTACGTTTAATAAACGAGGGGATATATTCAATCGGACCCGGACGATAGAGTGCGTTCATGGCAATCAAATCGGCAAATACTGTAGGCTTCAATTCCTTCATGTATTTCTGCATGCCAGGAGATTCATACTGGAATATACCTACTGTTTCACCACGTTGGAAAAGCTCATAAGTTTTGACGTCATCAATCGGGAAGGTGTCTGGATCAAGTACAACATCATGCCTTTGTTTGACCAATCGACAGGCATCTTTGATCAGAGTAAGGGTTTTTAGGCCCAGAAAATCCATTTTTAGTAGGCCAGCATCTTCTACTACGGAGTTGTCAAACTGTGTACAATAACTTTTCTTGTCTTCGGTTGAATCTTTTGATAGCGCTACGGGTACGTAATTTGTGATATCATCAGGAGTTATAATGACACCACAGGCATGGATACCCGTGTTACGTACAGATCCTTCTAATACTCTGGCTTGGTTTAATACTTTTGCTGCATCAGAGCCATCTTTAGAGATGCTTATTAGTTCATTGGCCATGGCCAAAGCTTCCGCATTGCCTAGCTTGGCAGCTAAATCCTTTTCATTCAACCCAAAGAGTTTCTTTAGCTTAATGTCGGGGACGAGTTTGGCTAATCTATCAGCATCAGGTAGGTTCAATTCTAATACTCTGGCAGTATCTCGAATGGCAGACTTGGCTGCCATTGTACCATAAGTGATGATTTGTGCTACCTGATTAGAACCATATTTTTTGATTACGTAATCAATGACGCTTTGACGGCCTTCATCGTCAAAGTCAATATCAATATCAGGCATTGATACTCTTTCTGGATTTAGGAATCTCTCAAAGAGTAAATCATAATGTATTGGGTCGACATTAGTAATACCAATACAATAGGCTACTGCAGAGCCAGCAGCTGACCCACGACCTGGTCCTACTGATACTCCCATGTCTCGTGCCACTTGGCAAAAATCCTGCACAATCAAAAAGTATCCAGGGTATCCAGTGTTACGAATGACATCCAGTTCAAAGTCTAATCGTTCTTTAATCTCAGGTGTGATGTCTTCATAACGCTTTTTGGCGCCTACATATGTCAAGTGCCTAAGAAGGTTGTTTTCACCTAGTTTCAACGAAGCATCTCCTTCGTCTCGCTCATCTTGAAATTCTTCAGGAATATCAAAAGCAGGTAAGAGGATATCTCTTTCCAGTTTGTAGCTTTCTATTTTATCAACAATCTCATTGGTCGTGATGATGGCTGCTGGCAAATCAGCAAAAAGCTTCTTCATCTCATGAGGAGGTTTGATGTAGAATTCATCATTAGGGAATCCATAGCGGTATTCTCTTCCTCGTCTCCCCAAATATTTTTTTGGTTTGCTTTGTTGCTCACCGTCCTTTACACACATCAAAATATCATGTGCATTGGCTTGTTTTTTGTCCGTGTAATAGGAGTTGTTTGACGCAAAATATTTAACACCATGCTTCTCTGCAAACTCAAGTAATGTCATGTTGACAATATCTTCCTCTTCAACTCCATGTCTCATCAATTCGACATAGAAATCTTCACCGAACAGCTCTTTGTACCAAAGGAAAACCTCTTCTGCTTTCTCTACGCCATAGTTAAGGATGGTAAAGGGAACCTCGCCCCATAGACCACCAGTGGTCGCAATAAGATCTCCCTTGTATTGCACTAAGACTTCTTTGTCGATTCTAGGTACGTAGTATTGTCCTTCGACAAAAGCTATAGAAGCCAATTTGGCCAAGTTATGATAACCCGCTTTGTTCTTTGCTAATAGGACTTGCTGGAAGCCATTGTTTTGCTTTTTCTTATCAAGTCGATCATCCGTCACGTTGAATTCACATCCTACGATTGGTTTGATCTCAGCTTTGAGCGCTGCTCTCACAAAATGAAAAGCTCCCATCATATTGCCGTGATCAGTCAAGGCGATGGCCGGCATCTTATGTTCAATCGCTGCTTCTACGATCGAGGGTATATCGGATACAGCTTGTAGAACAGAAAATTGTGAATGGACATGTAAATGTGAAAAGCTAACGTCTTTCAATGCTGCTAGGTCAGCCGCACTCGTGGTTCTCTTTTCTGAAGTTTCCTCTTCTACAACTGCAAAATTTGGAGCCGCTAGAACAGGAGGCTCATAGATGACTTTTTCTTTGGGGGTTTCATCCAAAGGAGGGATGATTCCTTCAGTAATCAGTCCGAAGAAACATTTGGCAGTAGCGTCTACATCATAGGCTGCATCATGAGCATCTTCAAATGCTTCGCCGAATAATTTGGTGTGAAGTTCGGTTAGAGTAGGCCATTTAAATTTATTACCCCGGCCTGGTATTGCGACATAGTCTGTTGATTCATCTTTCGTATCAATTGACTTGATATTGGATAAGTCATTGTCCCTTTCTTTTCTTAAATATTCTGCACCGACAATGTTGAGATCAAACTCTACATTGTGACCAACAACTGCTTCAATTTTGAGTAAATCTTCTGAGAAGATGCTTAATACTTGATTGAGATCATGTCCTTCTGCTTCAGCTCTTTCAGTGGAGATTCCATGAATTTTTTGAGCATTGTAGGGGATGGTGTAGCCCTCAGGTCGAACGATGTAGTTCTGAGCAGTAATGAGTGAGCCATCATTGGCATGTACTTGCCAAGCCAGCTGTACCAATCTGGGCCAGTTGTCCAGGTCTTCTATAGGAGCATTGTAATTCTTAGGTAGGCCTGTGGTCTCGGTATCAAAAATTAAGTACATGCGCTATGGTTTGCTTGAATAAAGAAATCCAGAACAATCAACATTACTTGAATTTTCTGGATTTCAAAAGTAGAAATATTATAGATGAATGAGGAGACTTAATGCATTAAGTTATGAACAAGTGTTAAAGCACGTCAATGATTATTAACCGATTCTTATAGAAGTGTATTGAACAGCACTTAGAGTAGCGTCTAAATGGTGAAAACAGTACAACTTGGTCAACCACTCAAACAATGGGTGCGTCTATCTTTACTGTGTCTTTAGCAAGATATTTTAGTCTGTTCCTGTCTGTAGATTCTTGGACTATTGATTATGTTTGCGGCACCATTTGATCAAGGTCTATATGCTCATTGAATATGAATTTTTTAGGGATGACAAAAACTATACCCTGAAGACGATTCAGGCATTTAGCAAAGATCAGTTGATCCATGAATGGACGGCTCAGGTTTTGAAAGCATACAATCAGCAGCACAATCCCATAGGGATCATGGATGATTTTATGCTACAGCTCAAGGATCAAATCGCAGTGGGGGCAGACTTGCTAGATGAGTCCTATGATATTGCAGCAGCTGCCTTTCGACTTTCTCATCAGGATCTGGAAATGGAATTGGATTGGAACGCCCGAGAGGAAATGGATGATTATTACCTGGCTTGGAAATCGATATTTGCGGCATGGATTGTCGAACTATCCGCTATCCAGAATATTCAGCGGGCGGTGATCAAGTACGCGACACAAGGGGCTGGATTTAATCATGATATGCTCAAGACGAGTGTCAGGAGAGCCATTCTACGCTTCTTTAAGCTCAGAATGAGGTCAAAGCGCCTATACAAAATGAGTGCTTAGTCTGCAGTAACATGAATTCGCTCTAGGTACAGACAATCATCACAACTACTCATTCAATGGGCAACATACCCTTCTTCATAATAGGTCCACTTCTCACCAAGGGTCAGAGGGATATCTTTTCTTTAATTGAACTCATATAATAATTCTGTGTTCAACCTTGCAATGTGCTCTTGTCCAATTTATTTTGAACATACTACAGAACAAACGCTAGTGTTAGTGCAGTTACCAAAACCGCCTTCGATTCTTGCTATTCCACAGTATTTCCACATGATGTGGCCTAATTCTTTATGGAAATCATCTAGAGTTTTGTTCCTGTTGATAGACAGCATTATTTCGACTCTTTCTTTTATAGGACAATAGGTTTCAATAAGAGATAATTGTTCTCAGTGTTTGAAACAATGAAGAACCACGGATTATATTTAATTAAGTTTTAGTCTCTGTAGTATAAGGTTCTTTTTAATCTACTTTCTGGCTGGTTGTTTTTGGATGAGGATTTTTCAGTCCAATTATTTTTTGTGTCGTATTGATATGTCGTGTGATATTCAAAACTTACTGAGCCATTGGCCATTATTTCTTTGGAGTAAATTTCATTTCCGAATTTGTCATAAGAGTAAGTGGTAGTAGAGTATAGTGCGTCTAGATAGTTAGCACTCATTCCCCAAGTATTATACTGACGCTTAACTGTTAGTTTTCCATTATCGCCATATTGATATTCAAAAACCTGCTCAGTAGAATCACTCAAGTCATGATTCATTAGTGCTTCATAAATCAATTCTCTTGTTGTATTTCCAAGGTTATCAAATTCCTTTGTGGTTCTTGAAGTTGTCTCTGAAATGAACCAGTTTGTTGTTTCGATATACTTGTTTTCCTGCGCGACATAATCTATAGTAGAAGTGGCTACCATTTTACCCTTACCATTCATGTGAGTTTTACCAATAACTACACCGTCTTTACTATATGTGTTTTTCTCTTCAATCAGGTTCAAAGCACTATTGGTTTTGTGTTGGGCAAGTAACAAACCTTGATTGTCAAAATACTGCCTTTGGCTTTCAAAAAGGTCACCATCGTTTTGATACGTTGCAAGATATACTTGTCTACCGTTTTCAAATTTATAAATAGACTTATCCAGCCGTTTTAGCTTTTCTACAATCGTATCATTTTTTACCTTTAGCCAATAGTTGGTTTGGTATATTGAGTCAATCTCTTTTGTGTTAAAAGTGAATTTATTTTGCTCCAAATTTTGAGCAAGCACAATTACTTGGAACGAGGCACTATTAGAAATGATAACTGTATCCTTTACTTGTTTCGTAATTATTTGATCTGTTAATGAATTTTTATCGTACATTTTTCGGTTGTCACAACCGTTGATGATGATGAGAATGACTGCTATAATTGAAAGATGATTGATGATCGTTTTCATAATTATTCGGTGCTAGTGGTTCTTGTTCTCTGTGTACAGCGATATTCGTATTTTATGGAGGTATTATCAGATTGATCCTCTAATGCTCCGATAATCATGGAAATTTCTAACAGATCTTTTTCTACTACCGGAATAGCCTCTTGAATAGGAAAGAAAGCCTGTTTCCAATGTGTAGGGAGGTCTTCGGGAGAGGTAGATATTTTTACACCATCTATGAGTGTAGCCTCAAACCAGCCAGCAAACCCAAGTATTGACCCTTCTCGATTGATAGCATGATAAGTTTTATTGAAAATAATAGGCTTGTCAATATCATAAAAATCAATGTGAGCAAACTCTATAGGAATGGCTAGATATTCCTCAGGTTTGATATCTGTAACCATCATCTTGCTTGAAAAAATATGATAAGCGGGGGAAAAATCAATGCCGTGAATATCTTTCCAGAATTCTAACTTATCAAAATTTGATTTGGATTCAACAGGAGTAAGTTTGAGACTAATGTTCTCTGGTATCAGTTTGCCATTGGGTTTTAAAAATCTGTCCCTTGCATCGATTATGAATTCTAATGTGTTTTCATCGAGTCCAAAATTCCCAAGTGTTTCGGAAATAATAACATCAGCTTTTTCATTGATGGTTGCTTCTAGAGAACTATTATTGATAAATACTACCTGATCACTAAATCCATTTTGATGAACAACAGCTTTGGCCAATTCTATCGCATCGCTTTTTTCAATCATATAGACTGTAGCAGCTCCAGCTTGGAGTGCCATTATCCCTAATATTCCAGTGCCAGCTCCCAAGTCTATGACTATGTCACCAGGTTTGACTGTAGCCTCTATGGCTGACTTGTATGCGTCTGTTCTTACTTTATCTGATAACATTCCATAGAAGTCATCAAATTTTATCAATTGGTCTTTAGCCATTTTATAATTTTACTTTAGAATCTCAAAATTAAACAGTACTTGGATAATGATTTATGACCAATGTCATTTTTCTTGTAGTTAGATCTATCTAAAATTGTTTTCACTACAATATTGAATTCTCAATTATGACCAATTTTTTCTCAACTGTTATCTTTTGTACGGTATGTTTATTCCTTTTAGGGGCCTGTAACTCTAATAATAAACCGGTATCCACAACAGGAACAGAAATTCCCAATTCGACATACGTTTGTCCTATGCAATGTGAGGGTAGTTCATCACATGTGGCTGGTAAATGTAACTTGTGCAATATGATGCTAGTCAAATCTATAGAATTGGATAGTGGGATGGAGAAAATTTCTCACAGTAATCAGTCTATCTACCATATAGATCATGAATGGAGAAATCAATCTAATAACATTTATGATTTACATCAAAGTGAAGGGAAATATCAATTGATCAGTATGATATTCACTAACTGTGATTATGCATGTCCAAACCTGATTGGTGATATGCTGAATATCGATGATGATATCCTAGATGAAATGAAAAATAAATTGGGTTTTTTGTTAATTACGATGGACCCAGATCGAGATACGCCAGAAAAATTATATCAATATGCAGAGAGTATGGAATTGGATCAAGAGAGGTGGGTGTTATTAAATGGAAATGTACAAGCTGTCAACGCTATGTCATTAGCATTAGGGATATCATATAAAAAGTTTGAAAATGGTGC
>JAOPTS010000080.1:38310-51590 GCA_051531955.1 Reichenbachiella sp. | reverse complement strand
CCCAGAAATACGGGTTGATCCTGTCTGCTTGATCCATTTCCTCCTTTTGGGTAACTCAATAATACTTATATGGGCGATTCGAAAAGATCTAATTGTCAACATTTCCTAGTGGGAAGTATAAATACACTGTATCGAATGATGTTGATAGTGTGAGGAAAGTAATGGCGAAGTAAAAACAAGAGTTTAGGTTAATAATTAGCTCTGGTAGTTTTTCTGTCTGAGTTTTTTAAGTCTAAATATTTACTATTGATTGAGTTTTCTGCGTAATTCGCGAAAGAGTTATTTAATAATTGATGTCGATATATTCGAAACAGCAAAATAGTGCAAACGTTAATTGGTGGCGTTGGCTAAGTATCATTTTCATGGGGACTGGTATTAGGTTTTTCATTGACTTGATATATAGTATAGTCTATCATGATCAGCCATTTCGCTTTATTGTGGTAGAGTATCTCTATGTTATTCTATTAGCTTTTTTTGTACTAGAGGGTATACGTTATATCAATAACAGTTTAGATAGGTATTTGCAATGGGAAAAAGGGGCAACTAGGCGGTTTGTGTATCAAGCTTTGGCAAATACGGTTTATGCATTTAGTGTTATTACTTTTTTCGGGGCGTATTTATATCAATACATAGGACATATTTCAACTGGTCGTCCATTGTTTGATGACCTTGTTATTATTTCTACTGCGCTAACCCTTACCATTCTTGTGGTTGCTATAGAGCTGGGGTTGTACTTCCTCAATAAGTGGAGAACTTCTCTTGGTGAAATAGAAAGATTTAAAAAAGAAAGTCTTGAGTTTAGACATGAAATGCTCAAGACTCAGGTGAATCCTCATTTTCTGTTCAATAGTCTCAACACATTGTCTTCGCTAGTTTATTCTGACCCAAATACGGCATATAGTTTTATTAGAAAGTTATCTAATGTTTATCGAAATGTATTGGAACATCGTAATAGAGGCTTGGTGTCCTTGAATGAGGAATTAGAGGCCATTGAGCCTTATATTGATTTGATCATCATGAGGTTTGGGGAAAAACTTACGATACATATTGATCCAATGGAAGGGGTGTTGAAGAGGCAAGTGCCACCTTTGATTCTACAATTGTTGATAGAAAATGCGATCAAACACAATGTGGTATCTACAAAATATCCATTGACAATATGGGTTTATCACGAGGGTGGTAAAATTTTCATTAAAAACACATTGAGGCTAAAGTCCTCTAAAGGTTACTCTTCTAAAATCGGATTAGACAATATTATTAGTCACTATGATATAGTAACTGACCGCAAAGTGGATATCAAACAGACGGATGATCTTTTTATTGTATGTTTACCTTTGTTAAGTGAAGGATATGAAGGTATTGATAATAGAAGATGAGCGATTCGCTCAGGAGGAACTGAAACGTCTACTCGTACTGTCAAGTTTTGATGTTGAAGTCATAGATTGTTTTGAGTCCATTGAAGAAAGTGTAGAATGGTTTAATGAAAATCAAGAGCCAGATTTGGCCTTTATGGATATACAGCTGTCCGATGGGATTAGTTTTGAGATTTTTCAAAAAGTAAAAGTTTCATGCCCAATCATATTTACGACCGCATTTGATAACTATGCATTAAAGGCTTTTAAAGTGAACAGTATTGATTATCTATTAAAACCAATAGAAAAAGAGGGTTTAGAAGCTGCACTCAAAAAGTATGTTGAACTTCAAGGTAAGGAGGAAGAGCCAGATTCAAATTTAGCACTTAGTAATGATCAGGTAGAACAATTGATGAAGTTGGCTGATGATCAGAAAGAGTATAAAAAGAGATTCATCATTAAAACTGGTGATAAAATCAGACATGTAGCAGTTGAAGATATTGCCTATTTCTACGCAGAGGATGATTACACTTATTTAGTCGCAAAGGAAGGTGCTAAGTTTATTATCAGCTTTAAGCTGGATGAATTAGTGAAACTTCTTGATCCTAATGATTTCTTTAGACTGTCTAGAAAGTATATAGCGAATATTCATTCGATCAACTTGGTGAACAAATACTTCAATAGCAGGTTGGAAGTAATTCTTGAACCAGAGACGAAGGATCAACTCTTAATCTCAAGAGTAAGAGTTCCTGAGTTTATGGAGTGGTTGGAGAAGTAATAGATTGATTTTTGTATCTAGTCAATTTTCCAGTTGTCCGAGAGGCGTGCGGGACAGTACAGGCTCTTCACTGTTTGTCAGAGAGAAATTCGAGACAGAGCATGTTCTATTACGTTTCGAGTACTGAGAATCTCTACTATTACTTCCCTTTCAAAATACTCTTTACTTCATTCAATTTCAATAGGGCCTCAACTGGTGACATGGTATTGATGTCTACTTTATTGAGGAGCTCCAAAACCTCTTCGAAATGAGGGTTGCTCTCAAACATGCTGAGCTGAAAATTATTTTTCGGGATGGATTCTATTCGTTCGGTCTGCTTTTCTTTGATTTTGTCTTTTTCGAGATGTTTTAAGATTTCATTGGCACGGATAACTACGTCATTGGGCATGCCAGCCATCTGTGCCACATGAATACCAAAACTGTGCTCACTGCCTCCTTCTTTTAACTTTCGAAGGAAGATTACTTTGTTGTCCAGTTCCTTAACCGATACATTAAAATTCTTGATACGAGGGAAATCTTCTGCCAATTGATTCAACTCATGGTAATGGGTAGCAAACATAGTTTTAGCCTTGCACTTCGGGTGGTTGTGTAGATGTTCTACGATAGACCAAGCAATAGATACGCCATCGTAGGTACTTGTGCCACGACCAATCTCATCCATTAGAATCAAACTATTTTCACTCAGGTTATTAAGAATACTGGCAGTTTCGGTCATTTCCACCATGAAGGTTGACTCTCCTTTGGAAAGGTTATCCGAGGCACCCACTCTAGTGAAGACCTTATCTATAATCCCAATCTTAGCGTAAGAAGCCGGTACGTATGAGCCCATCTGTGCCATCAAGGAAATCAAAGCAACTTGTCGTAATAAAGCGGACTTACCCGCCATGTTGGGGCCTGTGATCACGATGATTTGCTGAGAAACGTCATCCATGAACACACTGTTGGGTATGTAAGGTTCTCCTGCAGGTAATTGAGTTTCGATTACTGGATGGCGACCTTCTTTAATATCCAATTCTTGATTTTCATGGATAGAAGGCTTACAATAATCATTTTTCTGAGCCACTTTAGCAAATGACATCAAGCAATCAATATTCGCGATGCTCTGCGCATTGATTTGAATCTCTGCTACATAGTCTGCCGTGAATGCAATCAATTCGTTGTACAGTTTGAATTCGATAGTACTCAACTTGTCTTCTGCTGTGATTATTTTTTCTTCGTAAACTTTCAGTTCTTCAGTAATGTATCTCTCGGCATTGACTAAAGTCTGCTTTCTGATCCATTCTTCCGGTACTTTGTCCTTATGGGCATTGGATACTTCGAGATAGTAACCAAAGACTCTGTTGTAGGCTATTTTGAGTGAAGAAATTCCAGTAATTTTTTTTTCTCTCTCCTGAATCTGGAGTAGGTAATCTTTTCCAGAGAATGCTATTTTCCTTAGGTCATCCAACTCTTCATCGATACCGTCTTTGATGATGTTGCCTTGCGTAGCATTAAGTGGTAACTCTTCCTTTAGGTTTAGCTCTATTTTTTCAAGTAGCTGATGACATGGATTTAATTTGTCACCGTATTTTTTTAGAGACTCGTTGGTGGTTCCTTCTAGTAGCTCTTTAATAGGGGCAATGTGGAGCAAGGCTTTCTTTAATTGTAACAATTCTCGTGGGTTGACGCGAAGTGCTGCAACTTTGGAAACAAGTCTCTCAATGTCACTGATGGCATTCAAGTGGGAGTCTACTTGTTCCGCGTTGTCTTGGTCTTCTATAAATGCCTCAACTGTAGATAATCGATCTTCTATTGCAGCCTTTTCTTTTAAAGGTAAAACCAACCATTTTTTCAATAGTCGAGCACCCATCGAAGTACTCGTATAGTCGAGTACATGGAGAAGAGGTACTCCGTCTGACTGCTGAGGGTATACCAGTTCTAGATTACGGATGGTAAAGCGATCTAACCAAACATATTTGTCTGAATCAATTCTTGAGATGGCCGAGACATGACTAATTTCTTTGTGCTCTGTTTCTTCTAAATAATGGAGAATGGCACCTGCAGCAGCAATACCTTCCTTACTATCTTCGATTCCAAAGCCTTTAAGGTTTTTAGTATTGAAATGCGTATTAAGTTTTTCATATCCAAACTCAAACCCATAGATCCACTCTTCCAAGCAAAATGTGTTGAAGTCATTGCCAAATAAAACTTCAAACTCATCACGGTTCTTTTTGCAATAAATGATTTCTGATGGGCTAAAACCTTGAATCAACTTATCAATATAATTGCTGTCGCCAGTTGATACCATGAACTCACCAGTACTCAAATCCAGAAAAGAAATACCATGTGTGCCATTCCCAAAAGCGATAGAAGCGAGGTAGTTATTCTTGTTTGAATCAAGAACCGAATCGTTGAGCGTCAACCCTGGTGTGACTAATTCTGTTACTCCTCTTTTGACAATGCCTTTGACGGTCTTGGGGTCTTCTAATTGATCACAAATCGCTACACGATTACCCGCTTTCACCAATTTGGGCAAGTAGGTATCCATCGAATGATGAGGAAAACCAGCTAGTTCGATATATGCTGCAGAACCATTGGCCCGTTTGGTCAGTACGATATTGAGAATCTTACTGGCCTTGACTGCATCTTGGCCAAAGGTTTCATAGAAATCACCTACTCTAAATAATAGCAATGCATCAGGATGTTTCGCCTTGATTGCGTTGTATTGTTTCATTAAAGGGGTTTCTTTTTTTGCTTCAGCCATGGTAGAAAATTAAAACCACGAATTTAAAAAGACCCAAGCTCTTAGTTCAATAACCAATGACTTCTTTTTCCACATTCTGAAAGAATTCAATGGTTATGAGCGGCTTCCTATTTTTATTTGCATCCTAAAGACATTGATTCACATGAGAAAACTAAAAAACGAAGAACTGAAGCGTCCCAATGTGGAAGAATTCAAGGCACAGGATAAGAACCCAGTCATTTTGATTTTGGATAATATCCGCAGCTTAAACAACGTAGGTTCTGCATTTCGTACTTCGGATGCTTTCAATGTTGAAAAGATATTTTTGTGTGGCATCACTGGGCAACCACCCCATAGAGATATTAACAAAACGGCATTAGGTGCTACGGATTCGGTTGCTTGGGAGCATGCAAAGTCTACTGTTGAAGTGATCGAAAAATTGAAATCTGAAGGTTGGACCATACTCTCTGTTGAGCAAGCAGAGAATGCTACTATGCTAGATGATTTTGAACCGATGAATGATCAGAAGTATGCATACATATTTGGTAATGAAGTGTTCGGAGTGGAACAAGATGTAGTTGACGCATCAGATGATTGCTTGGAAATTCCTCAATTCGGAACCAAACACTCTTTGAATATCTCTGTGACTATAGGAGTCGTGTTGTGGGATTATATTTTAAAGACAAAAAACTAAATATGGGTTGAAGGTTTAAAATGATAATTATCACTTTAAACCTTCAACCTTATAGTATTAAGAGTCTCCGTCAGCATCGCTATAAATAACGACCAGGCCAAGTTGAGGCATCATTTGGGTTTTAAGCAATACAATCAATTGTTGTAATTCATCATATAGTTCATTTAATGGTCCAAGTTCTATTGTCAATTCATATTGGAGAGATGGGGACATAGCTATTGATAACCCGATACAGATGTCAAATTGAGCATTGATCACTTCTGATAGCTGAATGTCTGCACTTCCTAAAGCATTCATATGATTAAGGTAATCATCAAAGCCTGTGGATTGTCCACCGTTGAAAGCCTCCTTGATCGCCAGTATATTCACTTTGATTAAATCAGCAGATACTTTGGCATAAGGTGATTCAACGTTATTAGCATCAGGGTCTGAGAATGAATTGAAGCCAAGTGGTTCCGCAATTTTCATTTTCTGTATTTGCTCAACCGTCAAAATTATTTGATTGGCTAACAAAGTGGCTCCAGATTCTGAACCATTGCCTGTTAGTGTAAGGTATTCATCAGCATATCCAGTCTGCCAATGACTAATGATCTGTTGTGCTAGCTCTTGTATATTATTTGCATAAAATAGAAGCATTGCTCGCCTGTCAATATTGGAGAGCTGTGCCAATACCTCATTTTCTTCTGCAGAGAATAGTAAGTATTCTATGGCTGCTAACCCTTTTTTATTGCTACCCAGAATGACATCATAATTTGTGCCCAAACTGAATGTTGAAATATTGCTTTCGATACCATCAATGTCCGTGGGCCAAAAATTTACTTGCGTCTCAATTGCAAAATCATCAATTGGTCCAAAATTAACTGTCTCACAAGTTGCCCAAGCTAGTTTAGTTTCAAGCCATATAGTTTTTAGCTTGGATAATTCCACTATTGATGGATCAGCATTAAATGATTGTGTTGCCGTTACTAAAGCTGAAGATTTCGATTCGAAATTTTGGTAAGTGGGTATGATTATCTTCTCTGTCACATTATTTAAAATGGCTTGACGATCAAAATCTACAGTTTCATCTCCATCACAGGCAATTAGAAGCCCAATTATGATTAGAGTTAATAATTTTCTCATTACAATGAATTTAGGAATGCAATAATGTCTGACCTTTCTTCTGATGACAATTCTTTAAATGCGTTTTTGCTTGTTTCCGCTTCGCCCCCATGCCAAAGAATAGCTTCTTCAAACCCTCTTGCTCTTCCATCATGTAATAAGAAGTTGTGACCATTCACTACTTGAATCATGCCTATGCCCCAAAGTGGAGGAGTTCTCCACTCATTGCCATTGGCCAAACCATCAGGCCTGTTGTCTGCTAATGCATCACCCATGTCATGAAGTAACAAGTCTGTAAAAGGTCGAATCGTTTGGTTCATGAACTCTGGAATATCTCCGGCATTGCCAGTTGTTAATTTTGGAATATGACAACCTGAGCAATTCAGTTCTTTAAATAGAATTTTTCCTTCAATTACATCTAGTTCTTCCCAATTTCTTCGTCTCGGAACGGCCAAGGAAGAAGAATAAAGTGTAACGCGGTCTAAAATTTGATCTGTCAATTCATAACTATTTTCAGCGTATGCTTCTTGACAGTCAGCTTGTCCTGAGGCACAAGGTTGTTCTGGAAAGAGCTTAGATGTAATGCCGATATCTCCACGAAATGCACCTGCTACTTGTTGTCTTACACTTGGTTGATTAGATTTCCAGCCAAACCGTCCAATAGATTGTTTATTATTGACGACATCATAGATGTAATTGGCCTTTCCTGAGATACCATCACCATTTGCATCGTTTTCATCTGATAGTGTTAAGAGGGTAGCTTCATCAATAGCATCTAATAGCCCAAGCCCTATCATATGTGGTGCCACTCTCGGCGATACCATAATTCCTACTGACATCTCACCGTAATTCAATTCATAAAAATTATAATTTGGTTTCCTAAGAGAGTATTGGTTGCCGTCAGGATATGTTCCTGCCATCTCTTCATATGTTACAGAGACTTTACCTTCTGGCTCAACACCTAATACAGCCAAATGGTTGAACTGGCCTCCATAATTTTCATCATCTAAAGGTTCCCATTCTATTTTGTTATTCGGGATGCTCAATCTGAATAACAAGTCAACGGGCTCTTCGAATGGATCTACTGGAGGTGCCCCTCTTCCATCTAAATCATGACAAGTCGAACATGATCTGGCATTAAAAACAGGACCTAACCCATCTAAATCTTCCGTAGAAGAAGGGGAGGTCACCCAGTTTCTTTTGAAAAAAGCATTACCAGTTACAAATTCAAGGTCTTTTGTGCCAGTTAGGTTAGGTGCTGCCTGACCAAAAGCATTAACTGATTCATCAATTACACTGGTTTCACCTCCTAAAAACTCTTCTCCTTTTTCTAGATAGTCAATAATACTCCCTTCATCTTCTTGACAAGAAGTCATTATGAACATACAAGACAATAATACTAAACACGTATTCTTCATTTCCTTACTCTTTAAAACGCAAAATTGCACCTCATGAAAACATGAGGTGCATCTATAAATTGTTTGGTTAATTATAGATTATTAAACTATATGTCTTCAGGGTCAAAGTTGAAGCCTAGTGCAGTAGCGGCTTCAGCTAATTTGTCTCCTTGATCTCTTAATGAATTGATAGCATTTAAGATTCTTGCTCTACCATCCTCAATTAAAAATTCTTGGTCAAAAGGTGCTTGGATCAATTCACAGTCACTCACAGAAGTAGCTAACAATGTTGATATTTCAGCAGCCAATTCTGCATCTACTTCTGCTAACACATCTTTGAAGCTTGTACCGCTGATGATTGTTCCGTCAGCTGATTTATATGTTCCTTCATATACGTTTTGGATTCCCAATGCATTGGTTACGATATCTCTATGTGTGTTGTCGCTAAAACATGAATGTTCGTCTTCTTTGCTTTTCAAATCATAAGCAACATACATTCTCTCTCCAGCTAATTCACCTTTTGAGAGTTTGCCTAAAGCACTAATTACTGATTCCAAAGAAGCATCTAAGTTGTCTGATGATGTGAAAATTGTCCTATAAGTTCCTCCTGTAGCCCATTCATTTATTAATGAATTAAGATCGTCTATCAATAAAGCTGTCGCTTCACTTAGATAAGTTGCTCTTCTGTCTGAATTGTCAGCAGTTGTGTAATCCGTGAAAGCTCTTTCTCCTCCACCAGCTCCTGTACTGACATCTTGACCCCAAAGCAAAAATTCTATCGCATGGTAACCAGAACTTACATTAGATTCACCACCATTCTCATTCTGCGAAGAGATCAAGGCTTTATCAATCGTTGGAAAGTTTTCTGAATCATTGATAATATTAGTTCCAGCACTATCATCACTGCCGTTTGAATCAAAGATTACATAATCAATATGCGATTCGTCAAGAGGCCATGCATTTAATTGACCTTCGGGACCATCTTCATCATCAATAGGTCCACCATAGAATCTGAAAGCTTCAGTTTGACCATAAGTTTCTCTTGCTTCCAACCAAGCTTTCTTAGCTGCTTCCAAAGTGGCTTCTGACGGATCAGTAGTAAATGAAGTGATGGTTGTTTGCAAACTCAATGCACCCGAATGCGCATCTACATAATTAGCATGTACTAAGTTGGCGTAATTTTCAACTGCAGCAGATAAAGTATTATCGCTTCCTCTAGATGTTTCATTTGAATCATCATCGCATGCGTAGGTAAATATTGTTATTGTGAGTATTAGAGTGAGTATCCTTTTCATTGTTTTTATTTAGACTTGATATAAATAACGAGCCGCAAGAATAGGATGACTTAATGAAACTAAGTAATCAGATATTACATTTTTATAAAAAGTCACTAGTAGTAGTGAGCTATTGACGCCTATCAGTTATTTAGATGAGCTAAATGAGAGATTTCTTAATCATCTATTACTAATTTTGGGCTCAGTTAAAATAAAACTCCAAAGCAGATGGAATATAGAATAGAACATGATACGATGGGGGAGGTAAAAGTACCTGCCGACAAATATTGGGGCGCGCAAACTCAGCGTTCAAAAATGAATTTCAAGATTGGTGGAGCAAGTATGCAAATGCCATTGGAGATCATTCAAGCTTTTGCTATTCTAAAAAAGTCTGCTGCTGAGACTAACCATGTTTTGGGTGTGATGGATCAAGAGAAATCTGATCTCATAGGAAAAGTGTGTGATGAGATATTAGCGGGTAAACTTGACGATCAATTTCCATTGGTCGTATGGCAAACTGGTTCTGGGACTCAGTCTAACATGAACTGTAATGAAGTTATTGCCAATAGAGCCCACGTTATCAATGGAGGTAACTTGGGAGATGATAGTAAAATCATTCATCCAAATGATGATGTTAATAAGTCACAATCATCTAACGATACCTTCCCTACAGCTATGCACATCGCTGGTTATAAGATGATTGTCGAGACCACTATTCCTAAAGTGCAAAAACTTAGAGATACTTTGGATGCGAAAGCGAAGGATTTTAAAGATGTAGTGAAGATCGGAAGAACACACTTCATGGATGCTACACCTTTAACATTAGGACATGAGTTTTCTGGATATGTAGCGCAATTGGATTTCGGTTTGAAAGCATTAAAAAGTACTTTAGCTCATTTATCTGAATTGGCATTAGGTGGTACAGCTGTAGGAACTGGAATGAATACGCCTGAGGGATATTCTGTATTGGTTGCTGAGAAAATAGCTAAAAATTCAGGTTTACCATTGGTGACTGCACAAAACAAATTTGAAGCGTTAGCTGCTCATGATGCGATTGTTGAATCAAGTGGAGCCTTGAAGCAATTGGCGGTTAGTTTAATGAAGATAGGTAATGATGTTAGAATGTTATCCTCTGGTCCAAGAAGTGGGATTGGAGAATTGATGATTCCTGAAAACGAGCCAGGTTCTTCAATCATGCCTGGTAAAGTAAACCCCACACAATGTGAAGCATTGACAATGGTAGCTGCTCAGGTAATTGGTAACGACGTAGCGGTATCAACAGGTGGTATGATGGGTCATTTTGAGTTGAATGTTTTCAAGCCAATGATGATATATAACTTATTAAATTCTGCTCGATTGATCGGTGATGCTTGTGAGTCATTTAATGATAATTGTGCTGTTGGTATAGAACCAAACCATGCTGTAATCGAAGAGAAGCTAGAAAAATCGTTGATGCTGGTGACTGCTTTGAATCCTTATATTGGGTACGAAAAAGCGGCTAAAATCGCCAAAAAAGCACATAAGGAAGGTAAAACACTTAGAGAAGCAGCGTTAGAATTAGAGTTTTTAACTAACGAACAATTTGACGAATGGGTGGTTCCGGGCAATATGGTGGGTAGTTTGAAGGATTGATAAAAATGGTCAAAACTTAAAAAAGTACAATTTTTAATTACTTTAGATTAATATTTTTGTACATTAGTCACTATAAATAGGATTAAATCATAACATTATGAAACGAATAATAGCTGTTATTGCTGTTTTATTGACAGTTACAGTAGCATTCAATGCAAGTGCTCAAATGTCGAAGCAGGAGCAAAAAGAATGGAAAAAGAGAATCAAAGCATTGACTCCAGAGCAATACAAAGCATTGTTGGAAGAGAATAAATCTTTGAAAGGACAATTAAGTAGCTTGAAAAAAGAAGTAGCAAGTGTTGACGATCGTTTACAAGAAAAGGATGATCTGATTGCTGACTACCAAGATCAAGTATCTAGTCTTAGAAAAGAATTAGCAGAATCTAAAAAGAATGCACCAGTTGCAAACAATGGAGGAGAAGCTACAGCTAGAAGTGCTGCACCAGTTAACGGTGTGATTTTCAAAGTTCAAATTGGAGCTTTCAAGAAAAAGGATATCAAAAAGTTCGCTCAGGACAACCCTTCGTTTGAAGTGGATGAGAAAGGTGGAACTCTTCGATATACAATTGGACAATTCAGAGACTATTGGGAAGCCGATACTTTCAAGAAATACTTGAGAGAGATGGGGGTGAAAGATGCTTGGATTGTAGCTTATAAGGATGGAAAAAGAGTGCCAATCAAGCAAGTACTTGAAGGTGTGATTTAATATTCAATAAAAGAAATTGAAGCCCTGTCGGTAATACGATGGGGCTTTTTTTTTACATGAAATGTAAAATTGGTGTAGCTTTGTGGAGTTAAAAATATTAAGTGAATGATTCAGTACAAAACGAGGGAAGAGATCGAATTGATGAGAGAGAGTGCGTTGATCGTATCCAAGACATTGGGTATGTTGGCGGCCGAAGTAAAGCCGGGTGTAACAACCTTGTATTTGGATACTCTTGCCGAAGCATTTATTAGAGACCATGGTGCCGAACCAGGATTTTTAGGAATGTACGATTTTCCCAATACTTTGTGTATGTCTCCTAATGAACAGGTTGTTCATGGGTTTCCTAATAAGACTCCTTTGGAAGATGGAGACATTATTAGTATTGATTGTGGAGCATTAAAGAATGGTTTTTACGGTGATCATGCATACACTTTTGAAGTGGGTGAAGTAGCTCCGGATATAAAAAGGCTACTGGAGGTGACTAAGGAGTCTTTATACCTTGGGATAGAAGAAGTGAGAAAAGGAAACAGAATAGGTGATGTGGGTTTCGCTATTCAGAATCATGCTGAAAAGCATGGGTATGGAGTGGTGAGAGAACTAGTGGGGCATGGACTAGGAAGAAAGTTACACGAAAGCCCTGAAGTGCCCAATTTCGGGAAAAGAGGAAGAGGTCCAGCGATTAAAGATGGATTGGTAATCGCTATCGAGCCGATGATCAATATGGGGACCAAAAATGTAAAACAGTTGTCTGATGGATGGACCATTATTACAGGTGATAAAATGCCTTCGGCACATTTTGAACATGATGTAGCGGTTATTGATGGGGAACCAGAGATCTTATCTACGTTTAAATACATCGATGAGGTGCTACAAAAGGCATAATCATGGTTGTATTGATGAGCATTAATAATTATTTGCTTAATTTTAAAGTATAATTAATCATACCTATCTATATGAATCTAGACCCTACTAATTACTTAGAAACGTGGAAGTATTTTGCACACATGGCGGCATTATCTTTGGTGTTTTTAGCTTGTGCAAACATTATATTTTATGTTCTCGTAACGGCACTTATTGGAAATAGAACCAAAAAGTATCATTTTGTTTTGAATAATGAGACCACCGTGATGTTTGTTTCAGCTATTGGAATTTCGCTTGCAATAGCATTGGTGTTTAATGTTTTTATGTTAAACGAAAGAGATTTTGCCCACCTGTTTGTATTTTCTATTAAAGCAGGCTTACCAATCGGATTGGGTGTTACAATCGGTTACGGATTCAAAACTTATTTGAATGTTTCGTATCAAAATGTATTGGATAAAAAGTTAGCGGATATCCGTTTCACAGAAAGAAAACATCCTGAGACTAAAGCTTCAATGAGACTACTCAATGAGGATGAAGAAGATGCTTATTTGACTGAAGAGATGATTCAGCAAGAAGAGGATATGGCGTATGATTTTGATGTTTGGATTGATGATAAAACAGGGAAAACAATTATCGAAACATATAAGGGTTCAACGAATAAGGTCTGTAATAAGTGTCATTTCAGAACACTCAAGTTGGTCAAAGAAGAAGTGAGTGAGTCCACTAAAATGAAAACTAAATTTTATGCTTGTTCTCATTGTGG
>JAOPTS010000080.1:0-38287 GCA_051531955.1 Reichenbachiella sp. | reverse complement strand
CAGCTTCACTTGTGATACTGAAGTGGTCAAAGGATATTTGACCTTCTAAATACAATGCCTCTCTATGCGCTATTTATTCTCTATTGCCCTACTGATCATTATCTTTTCGTGTCAGAAAAATGGTGAGCCTTCTATTCCTGTTTCGGTAGGTGTCAACGAAGAAGTCAAGCAATCTTTTGTCGGAGTGGAGTCATGTAAATCTTGTCATGAGAAGGAATACAAATCATGGAAAGGTTCCCATCATGATGAGGCAATGAAGGTGGCCAGTGAACGTACGGTCAAAGGTGATTTTGATAACGCAAAATATTCTTCGAATGGGGTTGATTATAAGTTTTTCAAAAAGGGAGATGATTATTATGTCAATACCCAAGATGGAGATGGACAATACAAAGATTTTAAAATTGCATATACTTTTGGGATTACTCCACTTCAACAGTATCTCATTCCTTTTCCAAAAGGGGCCTATCAGTCTTTGCAGGCTGCATGGGATGATCAGAAAAATGAATGGTTTGATGTTCAGGAAAGGTTTGTAATAGATACTGCCGAATGGTTGCATTGGTCTAGAGGTGCGGCACGGTGGAATACCATGTGTGCAGATTGTCACTCTACTAATGTTCATAAGAATTTTGACCCAACGACCGAAACCTATAATACGACTTTTGATGAAATAAATGTGGCTTGTGAAAGTTGTCATGGTCCAGGTAGTGAACATGTTCAACATTATGCAGAAAGTAGAGAAGGGAAAGGTCCTCAATTCTACATGCATAGTGAAATGGAAAGTACAGAGGTTGTTGATAAATGTGCGAGGTGTCATTCTCGAAGAGGTCAGCTGACAGAGTATTTTGATTATGAAGGCGGGTTTTTGGATCATTATAACCCAGCATTGTTGACCAATGATATTTATGAGCCGGATGGTCAGATTTTGGATGAAGTCTATGTCTACAATTCATTTGTCCAAAGTAAAATGTACCACAATGGTGTCTCTTGTAGGGATTGTCATGATGTACATTCTCTGAAGTTGAAGAAGGAAGGTAATGCCTTGTGTATGCAATGTCATGAGCCTAATTATGATACACCATCGCACCACAAACATCGAGTAAATACTGAATCCAGTTTGTGTGTGAGTTGTCATATGAAGGGTAGGGTGTATATGGGTAATGATTACCGTAGAGATCACAGTTTTAGAGTGCCAAGACCTGATCAATCCGTGCAGTACGGAACTACGAATGCTTGTAATGAATGTCATCAAGATAAATCAGCACAGTGGGCAGCTGATGTTATTGTTAAAGAATATGGTACGGACCGTCCTGAGCATTTTTCTGATTTGTTTTTACCAGGCGTCAATGGTAATCAAAATGATCTTTACAAATTGATAATGGATGCCAGTTATCCTGAAGTAGCAAGAGCTACTGCCATTCACTATTATGGGCAGAGTGCCAATATTGAAGAAATAAGAAGAGTAGCTCATTTTTTGAAAGATAGTTCTGCATTGATCAGGGCGCAAATAGCAAAGACTTTGAGTAATAGGTCGGATGAAGATTATAGAAGCTTGGTTGTGCCTTTATTGAAGGATTCTATTCGTTTGGTTCGAGTGACCGCTGCACAATTCATGACAATGGTTGATCCAAATGCCTCGAAGAACCCAGCTTATCAGCGGGCCATGAATGAAAATTTAGAGTCACTCAAGATGCAATCTGATTTCGCATCTGGTCAGCATGCTTTGGCGATCTATTATGAAGGGCAAGGTGAGCTGGAGAAAGCTATTGCAGCTTACCGAAAAGCGATAGGAATTGACAACTTCTACAACCAAGCCAAGATGAATTTGGCTTTGATTCTGTATCGACAAGGTAAAACTGATGAAGCCATTATACTGTATGAAAATGTGGTGAGCCAAGAACCGGAGTACGCTTACACCTATTACATGCTAGGGTTGCTACACAATGAGTTGGGTAATGTGTCTGAAGCATTGAAGTATCTAGATATTGCTACGAAAAAGGAGCCTTATAACTCGCGAGCATTTTATAACTATGCTGTCCTATTATTACAACAGAAGGATTTTAAGTCATCTATTAATGCTGTTGATAGTAGTGTGAAATTATTTGGTATGCAAGAAGATTTGTTATACATTAAATTGCTAGCCCTTTCGGAAAAGGGCGATAAGGCAGCTGCAGTGTCGGTCTGTGAAATATTGATAGGGTTGAATCCTACTAATACAGATTATCCTCAGCTTTTGGCACAATTAAAAAGCCAATTGTAATTCAAGAACTTACCGTTAGTAAGCTCTTGAATTTATAAGGTGTTAATCTAGTACCTCACCACTGATATATAATGTGAAATTCTCTAACGTATTGGTTTGAATGGATATGCTTTTTTTGAAAACACCGGCTTTAGCAGCATTATAAGTGGCTGTTACTGTACCAGATTGCCCTGGAGATATTTCACCTGTTGTATAACTGGCCACCGTGCATCCACAAGAAGCTTTTGCTTGTGTGATTTTGACGGTATGGTCACTACTGTTTTCAAAACTGAAAGAAGCGGTTACCGGTTGGTTTAATTCTATTTCACCAAAGTCATAATCGGTCTTGTTCCATTTGAAATTTTCGGACTCAGCGATAATTCCAAACGAACTTAAAATAGTTAGGGTTGATAAAGTGATGATTAAGGTTTTCATAATTATTGAGATTTAAATGAATAATTTATTTCCTCAAAAGTGTGTACTCACCTGTCCAATGAGTGTTAATGAATTCTTATCTCTTGTTAATGAAATGTTAAAGTGAGGTGAAAAGACTAGATTTAAATAGAAAACTATGATTTTCACAAAATGAACAGACGTGCTTTTAGATTGTTGATTGTCTTGGCTGTAATTTCTATTGCAGCTACATTGGCTGTTCAGTTCTATTGGGTACATCAGGCTTTTACTATTCGGGATTATCAATTTTCTAGTAATGTCAAGAGTGCCCTGCTACAGACCTCCATTCAATTGTGTGATATTTATAACCAAGAAGTTGCCGCCTCTGTTGTAGAGCAGGTGTCTTCCAATCTATATGTGGTTAATCTCAATAACAAGATAGACCCCGAAACGTTGGAGCCGCTATTGATTACTGAGTTTGATCAACGAGGCATTACTGAAAGCTTCGAATACAGTATCTATGACTGTAGCAATGATGCCTTGGTCTATGGTAATCATATTGCCATGTCTGATTCTTATGCGAGTCTCAAGGAGAAGAGGTTTGATCTATCCAAACTGGAACAAGACGAGTATTATTTCGGTATATATTTCCCTAATAAGGCGGCTAATATTGTCTCTATCATGGGGGTGTGGGTGTTTTCATCTGCCACGTTATTATTGGTGGTGGTGTTTTTTGCGGTGAGTCTGTTGTTTATCAACCGTCAACGAAAACTCTCGGAGTTGCAAAGAGACTTTGTCGATAATATGACACATGAGTTCAAGACTCCTATTTCGACCATTGCATTGAGTGCGGAGGTATTGAAGTCACCCGAAATACGCACTGATAAAAATAGACTACTGAAATATGCTGGCATCATAGAAAAGGAATCAATGAAGCTACAACACCATGTTGACAGGATTTTACAAATGTCGAATTCCAACCAATCCCAATTGGACTTGAACAATGAACGGGTGGAGTTGGCTGGATTTTTAGAGGAGATAATAGCATCGTATTTGTTGTCACATGAACATGTCAATATTGAATTGAACATTCCAAAAAGGAGGGTTTATTGTGAGTTGGATAGGCTTCATATGACCAATGTTATTTCAAACTTGTTGGACAATGCAGAGAAATATCATGATAGTAATCCTCATATTGTAATAGAAGTTGCGGAGTTAGATGGTCATGTGAGGATAGATGTAGGTGATGATGGTCCTGGTATGGATAGTAAATTTTTGTCCAGCATATTCAATAAATTTTACCGTATCCCAACTGGAAATCTTCACAATGTCAAAGGTTTTGGTTTGGGTCTATTTTATGTCAAATTAGTAGTAGAGGCTCATGGCGGAGAAATTGCAGCCTCAAGCGAACCAGGGTTTGGGACTTCAATCATCATGAACTTACCCATTAGCACATAGAAATCAGATGAAAAAGAGAATACTATTAGTAGAAGATGATGTGAACCTCGGATTTGTAATCAAAGATAACCTGAGTCTAAGGGGATATGATGTTGAGCTATATGACAATGGCAAAGAAGCTTACAGTGATTACTTGCAAAATCAATATGACCTGTGTCTGTTGGATATCATGTTGCCACAAATGGATGGGTTAGAATTGGGGCGCAAGATCCGAAAAGATAACCCACAGATTCCGATCATTTTCTTGACGGCTAAAGCATCGCAGGAGGACAAACTCCATGGGTTCGAGATAGGTGCCGATGATTACATTACCAAGCCATTTTCGTTAGAGGAGTTATTCTTTAGAGTAGAAGTTTTTATAAGGAGGAGTTCAAAAGAAAGGGTAGAAACAGTAAAGCCAATTGGCCAATATAGTTTTGAGCCGATGGATTACAAACTTGTGTTGGACGGTAGTGTGATCAAATTAACACAGCGCGAATCACAAATCTTGGAGTACTTGTATGCGCATAAAAATGATGTGGTACCGCGACATGAAATATTGATGAGCCTCTGGGGAGAAGACGATTATTTCAAAGGTCGCAGTTTGGATGTGTTCATATCCAAGCTAAGAAAGTATTTGGAAGCTGATGAACAGGTGTCGATTGAGAATATACACGGAGTAGGTTTTAAGCTAAGCATCCGTTAACCATTTTGAATGAGCACTTTATACCTCCCAAATTGTGGAATGATCAATACATAGTAGCCAGTGTTCACTTGACTTACATCAATTTGTTTCGTTACACCTAACCTCGACTCATTAATTATCATTTTGCCTGTCAAATCAATCAAGTAATAGCTGTCGATGAATTTGCTGTTTGATTCAATATGGATGAAACCTTTATTGGCAGGGGTTGGGTAAATATGGATTTCTCCTCTGGATTCATCATAGCTATTTAATGGCAATTCTGGGTCAAGAGATTGTGTAGCACCAAACCCAACTGTAACACCTACATGCTCATCAGTATATGGTAGGTTTTCTCCTTTGCTATTTAATTCTTCAGCTCCAGCATCTATGTTTTCATCTCTTTTGTCCCCTGTTATATCTTCGGTAACAAAATCGAAACTGATACCATAATCAAGAGCGGGACTACCTGATGTCAACCTGTAGAATAAATTGTCTTCATCTTGAATCAATAATTCTAGATCTGTTACAATGTTGTTGTTTACATCAGTATTTATATCCCAACTCCCATCTTTAGTAATGTTGTTTTGATAAGTGGAGGAGCCGGTTGGAGCAGTCGTTTCTTGAATAGCTTTTGAACTACTATTGAGCATTATGTTGTTCGTTATTTCTGTGTTTTTAGGAGCTAATGTAAGGTCATCTTTTACTTGTGTACCTACTCGTATTCCGTAATCACAGTCAACGAAGGTGTTGTTAATTATTTGTGCATCAATTACTTGATAGTAGCCGTTCAATTCCGTGTTTTCTCTTCCGTTTGTAATGTTGATACCTCCAGTAGCACCTGAAGTACTGCCACTTTGTTTTTTTGAGTTGACTCCTTCTATGTAATTGTTGTAGATTTTATGTCCCTCACCTATGACTCTGATTCCCGCCGTGGTATGGTTGCCATTTGCGAAAAAGTAATTGCTATATACTTCACATTTGTTGCCATGTCTGAGGGTCAACGATCCATGGTAATCCCTAAAGGTATTGTTGTAGTATTTGTTACTACCACTTTTGTTAGAGATGATCTCTATTTCACCTGTCCAGTTGTTGAAATAATTGGCGTATACTTCGGTAAATGAGTCAGATAGTGAAGTACTACTATTACCGATACGGATAGCGTCTTGATCGTTAAGTTCATTTACATCACCAACAGGAGTACGGTCAGCAAAATAGTTGTGATGAATTTTATTGTAATTGGCAATTGTTGAATTTCTATTGTCATTGATGATACTACCGACTCCATATTTGCCGACAAAAGAGCAGTATTTGATAGCGTTATTGGCTCCATATAATATGATCCATTTAAAAGTTGCTTCCGCTTGACTATCAGTGCCATTGTAGGAATCTATTTTGATATTGGATACTGTACAGTAATTACACTCACTGTTATTTGAATCTCTAAATTCAATGATAGGGTCTATTCTTTCGTTATCCACCACTAATCCAGAAGCATTTTGAAAAACAAGTCCTTCAATAGTAATGTATTTACCTCCCATTTGTATATCGCTGTTCCCTTCCATGAATACTGAACCTGCTGTTTCTGCTTGGATGGTAATTGGATTTGAGGAGCTTCCTACAGCATTGATGTCAATAGTGACATTGTTCCAAGTGCCATTCTTGAGAATTATTTCAGAGCCTGCTGTAGCAGAGTTTACTGCATCGTCTAGTTCGGATTGATTGCTGACGATTGTTTGACCAAAAACGGAAAGGTTGATCAAACACATTATGATTAGGAGGCTAGAAATTGAATATTTTGACGTGTTCATAATGTTTAAACTGTTTTAATAATATTTGTTACCCTTTGTTATCCGTATTTCATTCGAAGCATCCTTAGTTGAAACTAGCAATGCTAAATGCTGCTTACCAATAATTGGTCTGCCAATATACCAATTTTTGTAATACTAAAATTGATAAGAAGTTAAAAAGTCTGATTTTTGACAATTGTCAAGACAGGATTATCGCGGTGGTAAACATTTACGCAAGTCATGGAGGAGTTGTTGGAATAAAAGATCAGAGACATTTTTTGTCAATGCTTTCAACATTGTTTTAGTATAATATTTATAGTTATTTTGAATAAAGCAGCCTACATAAGGCTCCTTTTGTTATTTTCGGCTTTCCCTATAGCATCTTATACCTTACAACCTTCCTATGGATTTTTTGAGATCAAAATCAATACAATTTCTTTTTTACATAATTCTAATTAGTTCTTGTTCTAGTCCTAAAACTGAAACAGCTAACATAGAAGAGGTGCAGTATTCGACCGAAGTAGCTGAGATCATTAGCCAAGTAACCGCAGGGTCAATTCTTCCAGGTTCAAGAATCGAAATTACATTTATTGACGATGTGGTTTCGGAGGAGGATCTCAACAAAGAAATAGAAAGTCCCTTTAGTTTTTCTCCATCTATAAGTGGGTCGGCTATGTGGGTAAAAAAGAGCCAACTGGTTTTTACTCCAAAAGACCGATTGCAATCTAGAATCAATTACGATGGAAAAGTAGACCTCAGTTTGCTTCCAAAAGAATTTGAGGTGAAAGAAGTTGCTTTAAAATTCTACGTAGTTGGTCAATCAATTAGTACTTTCAATGGAGAACTCGAATTGCAAAATCCTAGAGATCCTCAGCTGTTGGTGTATCGAGGAAATATTATATTACAACAAAAAGCTACACTAGAAAGCGTTCAAAATGCTGCGGAATTTTCTTCAATAGATATTAATTGGAATCAAGAAAGTGACTATAAATTCAGCTTTGTTAGTAATGCGATCAAAAGACAAACAGATATTAAAAAATATACCTTTCGAATAAATAGGAAGGTATTGGGGTTAAGCGAATCATTAGAGAAGATTGTTGAAGTTGTACCTCTTCAGAAATTGAAGTTGGCTTCTGTTGATCTTGATGAACAAGGGAAAAAACCCAAGGTAATATTAAAGTTTTCAGATCAACTCGATGCTAAACAAAGTTTAGATGGTTTTATAACTGTTAGCCCCGAGATCAATATAAACATCCAGAAATTAGGGAAATTTATTGTCTTGGATGGTGATTTTAAATTTGGAAATGAATATCAAATCAATATTGATAAAGGACTAAAAAGTAAATGGGGAACTCAAACTGAACAACCTACTTCGAAATCAATAAAGTTCTCAGATATTCAACCGCAAGTTGAGTTTTCTAGTAATGGTATTTTTATGCCTTCAAGCAACAATAAGAGACTTCAGTTTTTAACGACTAATTTAAAAAGGGTCCATGTTGAGGTGAAAAAAGTCTTTGACAACAATGTTGATCGTTTTTTCCAAAACGAAACACTCAAAAGCATAAAAAACAGAAATTCGGAATTCAATAACTCGTATGTCTCTACTGTTGGTGCAATAGTATATAATCAAACACTTGAAATTGGAGAAGAAAAAAATGAATGGTTGATTCATAATTTGGCTCTTGATAATGTTCTTTCAGAATACTCAAATGGCCTGTATTTGATACGGATAAATTTCAATCCACGAGATGTACTAGTCCCTATTAAGGAAAATGAATTGAACTACATTCAAAAGCAAGGTCAAATCTATAAGCCTATCACAATTAGTGATATTGGTATAATAGCAAAACAGCACAGTGAGGACAGAGTGATGATTTATACAACGGACCTCAAAACCGGAGCTCCTATGCCGGGTGTTGCAGTGAAAATATCACGTTATAACAATGAAAGTACAGGGACTACCAATGACGAAGGAAAAGTTTCGCTTAGCGGAAGAAGAAATAACCTGATTAGAGCAGAGAAGAATGGTCAGATAAGCATTGTCAAACCTCGAGAAATGAAGTGGAATAATTCTGGGTTTGATGTTGGAGGTATTAGCTCCAGAGACCTGAAAACAAGAGGATATATCTATACTGAAAGAGGCGTTTATAGACCGGGTGATTCGGTAAACCTTTCATGTGTGGTACGATATGAATCTAAATCTAGTAGAGCTCCTGCTGATTTTAAATTATATAATCCTGAAGGTACTTTGGTAGTAGAAAAGAAGCAGACAGATGTTTTAGATGGGTTTTATAACTTCTACTTTGGTACTGATCAAAATGCCCCAACAGGAAACTGGAACGCGCAAGTGAGCGTTGGAAATAAGCACTTTTATCATACATTAAAAGTTGAAACGGTTGTTGCAAATAAGTTAAAAGTAAAAGTGACAGCTGATAGTAAAACGGTTCTGCCAGAACATAAGAGCTTACCTATTGAAATTGAAGGTCGTTACTTATTTGGTGCATCAGCCGATGGTCTTCCTTATTTAGCGGAAGTCGAAGTTTTTAATCAAAAAACGGCCTTTCCCAAATATAAGGGGTACAGCTTTTTTAACCAGTATGTTGAATTCAAAAACATCAAGGCCAAGATTACATCTGGAGAGCTTGATGCAGATGGCAAAGCAAACATTATTTGGAATATTCCAAATCTGAAACAAGCTCCAGCTCCCCTGAAGGCCAAAGTAACAGTTACCATTCAAGAGGAGGGTGGAAGACCTAATAATGCCTGGACCTTTGTAGATGTTCACCCATTTTCTCATTATGTCGGGATCAATGCCAAGAACAGATATGTAAAACTCAATAGTAAGAGTGATATCCCAGTTGTATTGGTTAATACTAAAGGAGAAGCGGTATCCGGTAAAGAATTAGTCTATCGAATCTATAGAAATGACTCGCATTGGTGGTATCAATACAATAGTTTTAGAAATTTCAAGCTTCGCTATAAAACAGATAGTCATTCCTATTTAATAGAGGAAGGAGTGATTTCTTCTGGCAAGCCAAATACAACAGTCCCATTTCAACCATCTCAAAAAGGTCAATATCTAATTGAAGTAGAGGATGCTAGTAACCAAGGTCACATTTCTAGCATTTTTGTAAGTGCCTATCCATATGGTGGAATCCCTACTGGTGATCAAAATGCAGGAACACTCTCACTTAAAGCTGAAAAAGAAACCTACCGGGTAGGTGATGATGCGATGATCTCTTTCCCCTCTCCAAAGCAGGGTAATATTCTAATGACTGTTGAGCGAGGGAATAAAATTCTATTGAGTAAATGGATTAAGCCATCGGATAAAGATCAAATGAGCGTCAAGTTAAAGATTTCCAAATCAATGGTTCCAAACGCATATGTGACCATTACTGCATTGCAAAATCATTCGCAAACATTGAACGATCGACCTATTCGGATGTTTGGCATATTGCCATTGAATGTAATTGATCCAAGCACAAAGCAGGGCTTGGTAATAGATATGGTTGACGAACTGAAACCAAATGAATCATTTGACATTAATATCAGTACGCTCAATGGGCAGCCTACTCAGTTTACAGTAGCGGTAGTTGACGAGGGGCTTCTAGATTTGACCAATTTTCAAACACCCGATCCTTGGGGAAAGTTTTACGAAAAAATCAGACTTGAAGTTGAAACGTATGATCTGTTTGGATATGTAATAGGTGCGAATGAAGCTGATGTGTTTAAAACTTTTTCAATTGGGGGTGACATGGATTACCGAGAGTCTCAAATAGACCCATTTAAAAAGAAGAAAAGATTTAAGCCCATCTGCATGTTTAAGGGGCCATTGATGACAGATAGTAATGGGAAGGCTAAAGTGAGTTTTGAAATGCCCAACTATGTAGGAGCCGTTAGAGTGATGGTCGTTTCTGCAAATGGAAACTCGTATGGAACGGAAGAAAAATCTGTTCCCGTTAAAAGTGATTTAATAGTACAACCTACCTTGCCTCGGACACTAAAGCCAGGTGATGAGTTTGAAATCCCAGTAAATGTATTTGCTACCAAAGAAAATATAGGAAATGTTGAGATTAAATTAATGACTGAAGGGCCTTTGGAGATCATAGGTTCAAACACTGCGGAACATATTTTTAATACAGAAGAAGACCAGCTCTTTACTTTCAGGGTGAAAGTTAAATCTGCAATTGGACAATCCAAAATTACTGTTACTTGTAAAGGGAAGAATGTTGAAAGCTTCTTTGAAGCTGATATACCTGTTTCACCAAGTGCCACAAGGATTTATGAGAAAGAAGAGAAAATCATTAAGCCAGGAGAGTCAATTTCTTTTGACCTTCCAAAATTGGGACTTGACGGAACCAATAACGCGAGAGTTCAACTGGCCTTGTTTCCTAATATGGACTTCATGCATAGATTGGATTACCTTATTAGGTATCCTTATGGTTGTATCGAGCAGACTACTTCATCTGTCTATCCGCAACTCGCATTAAAATTTCTTTTCAGTGATGATCAAAGACGATTGGAGGAGATAGATGACAACATTAACGCAGGTATTGACAGGTTACGAACCTTCCAATTAGGGGATGGTGGTTTTAGCTATTGGCCAGGAGGGAACAAAGCATCTTCTTGGGGAAGTAATTATGCTGGACAATTCTTAATTGAAGCAAGAAAACGTGGGTACGTAGTACCTGATGTCATGTATGATGGTGTTGTTAGATATTTGGAACGTGCGTCACGAAATTCGTCAAAAGAAAAAAAGTATTTAATGACACGAGTCAATAGGTGCTTCATTCTTGCACAGGCCAATAAAGCTCCATTGCAAGAAATGAATCTTATTAGACAAAATAACTACAAGGATTTAAGTAATGTTCAAAAGTGGCAGTTAGTAACAGCGTATAAATTGGCTGGAGCTCAAGATAAAGTTCAAGAATTGATCAACGATATTAAAACAGATGTCAAAGAGTATAATGAGTTCAGCCATACATATGGTTCAACATATCGTGACCTTGGAATTATCTTAAGGTGTCTGGTCCTTCTTGATAGGAAGAGTGATGCTGGCTTAATGGCTAAAAATATTACGGGAGTTCTTTCAAAACGTTCTTGGTATTCTACTCAAACAGTTGGCCAAATGCTTTTGGGTATTGGCGATTATTTTGAATATGTTGGTGTTAAATCAGTTGATGATTTTATCATAGAAGGTACAGTGGAACTACCAAATGGTAAACAAGAAACTATAAAATCCGTCAATAAATACGCCTTATATTTGAATGAAGGATATGGCAAACAAATAAGTATATCTCTAGACGAAGGTCTAGCTGTTCCTCAATTATATGCTACGCTTGCATCTAATGGGGTTCCGTTGTTAGATAACTCTGTCGATCAAAATAAAAACATATTGATGGAAGTAAACTGGTACACTGAAGACGGTGAGAATATTGATGTTTCATCAGTTGAACAAGGGAGTACTTTCTATGGACATTTTAAAATTTCAAACAAAAGTGTCATTCCAAAGATAGAAGAAATGGCTCTTGTACAATTGTTGCCTTCTGGCTGGGAAATAGAAAACACGAGGTTGTCCGGGGAAATCTTACCTCCTTGGATGAGTGAATGGAATACGGGCAAAGAAGAATATATGGATATAAGAGATGACCGTATCATGTGGTTCTTTGATTTGTCTAGGAATAGACCACTTGATTTTATAGTGAAAATTAATGCGATAACTAAAGGTGCATTTCAGTTGCCGGGAACAAGATGTGAAGCCATGTATAATAACGATTATATAGCCACAAGAGAGTCACAATATGTAGAAGTAACAGCTAAGGACTAATTTCGTTCCATTAGAAATAAGACAATGAAATTATGAAAAAGAAGTTTACTTTTTATCTTCTTGGAGGTTGTTTCATTGTTTTATTTATTTATCTATTATCCCCATTAGGGGATCATCAATTATCAAGAGATTATAGCCAAGTTATTCTTGCGAAAGACAGTACATTCTTACGCGTATTTTTAAACAAAGACGAACAATGGTGCTTACCACCTTCTTTGCAAGAGAAAATCCCGAAAAAGCTAAAGGTAGCTACGTTAAACTATGAAGATCAATATTTTTATTATCATCCTGGTTTCAATCCATATGCTCTTCTTAGAGCATTTTATTTAAATATTAAGCATCGAAAAGTAATAAGCGGAGGGAGTACCATCACTATGCAGTTGGCTAGGATGATTCATAGCAAGCCTCGTACGTTTCTGAATAAAATGTCAGAAATGTTGTTGGCTTTGAAATTGGAACTCAAACACTCCAAAAAGTATTTACTTAAAGACTACCTCACTCATGCTCCATATGGTAGTAATATACGAGGGTACATAGCAGCTTCTTATAGATTCTATGGCAAAAAACCAGATCAATTAACATGGAGTGAAGCTGCAACCTTAGCAGTGCTGCCTAATGCGCCCAGTATGGTTTTTCCATCCAAGAACGATGATCGTTTACAGGATAAACGAAATGCATTGTTGCTCAAACTATTTCAGCAAGGAATCATTAACGAAGAGACCTATCAATTATCATTAATGGAAAGGGTTCCAACTAAAATAATTCCTTTTCCCCTAGCAGCACCTCATTTAACAGAACGTATTCATAAAGAAAATCAATTGCCTGTAGTTTGTACAACCATTGACCCAAACATCCAGTACGAAACGAACTTTTTCCTAAAGCAACATGCCGCTAGAATGCAGCAATTAGGAGTTAATAATGTTTGTGCAATTGTCGTTGACAACACTAATTCAACCGTTGTAAGTTATGTTGGGTCGCAAGATTTTAATGATCTAATCAATAACGGAAGAGTGGATGGTATACAAGCGAATAGATCCTCAGGATCAATATTAAAACCTTTTCTATATGCACTGTCTATTGACGAGGGGCTTATTCTACCTCAAACACTAATTAAAGATGTACCTACTTATTTCAGTAGTTTTTCACCCAGCAACGCTTCTAAGAATTTTTCGGGAATCGTTCCTGCGTCTCAAGCGCTCATCCATTCGTTGAATATTCCTGCAGTACGGTTATTAAATGCATATGGAGTAAATAAGTTTTACAACCTTCTCCAAGCCGCAGGTATTCGCTCTCTGTTTAGAAATCCAGATGACTATGGCCTTCCGCTTATTTTGGGAGGAGCAGAGGTTTCTGCATGGGATATGGCCAAACTATATATGGGATTAGCCAATGATGGGAAATTCAACGATATCAGCTACTTGTCTAGTACCCTTGTAAAACAAAAAAGTGCTCTGATTAGCAGTGAGGCAAGTCATTTGATTCTAGAAGAAATGAAGGAATTGATAAGGCCTGGATTAGAGTTTTATTGGAAAAAATATAGCTCCCAAAGACCTATTGCTTGGAAAACAGGTACTAGTTATGGTAACAAGGATGCATGGGCTGCTGGATGCACCCCAAAGTGGACCATCATAGTTTGGGTTGGGAATTTTGATGGGACATCTAATAATGCTTTGTCGGGTATGAGAAGTGCGGGCCCGTTAATGTTTAATATCCTAAATAGTCTTCCAAAGAACCCTAAAACAAAATGGTTTAAAGATCTCAAATCTTATTCATCAGTTGAAATATGTGAGCAAACTGGTTTTTATGCGACTTCAAGTTGTCCTGATACAGAGTTAGTAAATGCTCCTAAAACCATGAAGCCACTTAAGGCTTGTCCTTATCATGAAATAATTTTTACTGATATTAATGGAAATAATGAAGTCTGCTCACGTTGTTGGTCCAATAACCATGTTAAAAACTATGCATTGAAATTCCCTCCAGATGTCAATTATTATTTGCGTAAGAACGGAACATTAACCGAGAGCAGTCCTATTCATAATCCAAATTGTGCAGTTAGGCAAGAACATGATGTACTTCAAATAATTTATCCATTATCAAAAGCTAATTTGTTTATACCAAAAGATTTTGATGGGGAATACCAACCTCTGATTGGTCGAGTTGCTTCTCAATTTCCGGAAAGAGAACTTTTCTGGTATTTAGATGAGACCTTTTTGGGAAGTACAGTGAGGAAACCATCATTACCTTTGTCTCTAAAGGAAGGGAAACATGAGCTGACGGTCATTGATTCTCAGGGGAATAAAGATCAAGTTGAGTTTTCTGTAATACTGAACTAAATATGGGAATCAACGAATGAATATTGAAAGTGCTATTTACTCTTGGGGTTGCTTTTTCTTTTCTGCCGTTAATCATTCGATTTCTAACAATACTTGCTTAATAATACAGTCTATCTATATTTGAGCTTTACACACAACCATATTCAATCATCATGACTAAAATTTTCCTTAATACCATATTTATATTGGGTTCGATAATTCTATTTAATTGCTCTTCTAATCCTGAAAGTCAAGCTGAAGGGGAAACAGAAGCTGTAACTGAGGAAGAGTTGGCCGTTGTGCCAGAACCTATTCCAGCGGTTTGTATTTGGGATAAAATATTGGTTCGTGAATCACCTAGCCAAGATGCAAAATCGCTTACCAGAATCAGTGTGGGCGAATCTCTTTTTTATCTAGGAAAGGATACTACGGTGGAAAAAAGAGCTTATACCTATGTGAAACTTAATGACGGTCAGGAAGGCTGGGCATTGAAAGATTTCATCGTGAACAATGCTAGACCAGCTGTAGTGCTCAATGATATCAGTTTGTATTCTCGTCCAGACTTATTGACCAAATTGGATAAAACATTCAAGATGATGGATATCATCTCAAGTATCGAAATTCAAGACGATTGGATGAAGATAAAAGGTAGAAGGTCAGGAGCTAAGTGGATGGATGAAGGATGGGTTAAATCAGCTAATATTTCTTTTGAAGCTGTAGATATCGCTGGTGCTAAATTTGGACTGGAGGCTTTGTCAATCGAAGATGAGTCTAAAAAAATTGAAGCATTAATTGAAATCATTAACAATACTGACTTGTCCAATTCTAAATTTATTCAAGATTTGGCAGCAACTCTTGATGAACTTAATAGCCCAGAGCTAGAATCTGATATAGATGAGACTAGTATAGGTGAAGAAGCATCAGTAGAAGGTATGCCAACGGACTCGGTTCAATAATAGGGATTTTCAAAAAACATATCTCAATGCTGAACGCTCCTAATATTCAGCATTGAGTAATTTTCAATTCATGCTGACAGATGAATCAAAAAAACATACCTTCTGATAAATCAGATAATTTTCAAGAGAAAATTCAGCAACCATTTGTCAAACGAAAAACAAAGATTAGGCTAGTCTGGTTGATCATAATCTTCGTTATTGGTACTACGGCATGGTACGGCTACAAACTAGTGAATCCAGAGATGGCTGGGCCAAGAATACACCCACTTAGCTTAACGCCTCCAAATGCCCTTTACGTTTTAGAAACGGATCGCCCTTATAAACTCTGGTCAGAGATTAGCCAGACAAGCATCTGGAGTTTGCTTGAAAATGACAAAGAGTGGAAGGAGCATGGGCAAATGATGAATGAGTTGGAAAGTACACTTTCCGGTTTTGATCAAGCACTAGATGTATTAACAAACCGCAAGGTCTATGTATCTGGGCACTCTTATCGCTCCAAAGAGTCAGATTTACTTTTCATCGTTGACTTGGAAGGTTTGGGTTTACTACAATCATGGATGACTTCACTTGAAGAGGTGACGAAGAGAACGTTTAAGAATAAGCTGATTTATGAAAAATTAGATATTGAATCGAAGGAGACGCTATATTTTTCCTTTGAGGACAACTATTTGATTGCTTCTTATACCCATACTTTAGTAGAGGCCTCTATTAACAACAAAGATGCTGCTTCACTGAATCGTTCTTTCGATTTTCTGGATATTCGTAAGAAGGTTTTGGATGAAGGTTTGTTGCGTATCTACTTGAACTACGAATCCCTTTATCATCATCTAGGAGCAACACTTGGTCAAAAAGAAATTCAAGACCTTAAACTAAACCTGCCTTTTATATATAGTGGGTTCTACTTCGATGTAGCAACCGAGTCGCTCCTATTAGAAGGTTACTCAAATTATCAAGATAGTTTATTTACCTATTTAGACCTTTTTGCAAGTGCAGGAACTGGAGGGACTGATATTTCCCAAGTTATTCCAGATAATACATCCGTATATATGAGTTTCGGATTTGATTCATTTCAAGAATTCTTTAGGTCATTGGCACAGCAATTATCAAAAGACACTGTGTCGGGTGATTCTTATCGGGAATACTCCGCAAAGACCGAGAAATACTTAGGTATAAGTATAGAGGAAGATTTAGTTGAATGGATTGATGATGAAATTGCAGTTATTCAATTTGAATTAGAAAATGCTTCAGAAACAGCATTGATAATGAAAGCTAAATCTGCTGACATGGCAAAGCAAAAAATGGATTTTCTGAGTCATCAGATAAAGAGGAAAACTCCTGTTCGATTCAAAACAGTAGACTATAGAGGTCATCAAATCAATTATATGGCAGTCAAAGGGTTGTTCAAACTGATGCTAGGTAAGATGTTTACGAAGTTTGACCGTCCCTATTTCACCCTCATAGAAGAGTATGTCATCTTTGCAGACAAGCCTCAAGTGCTTAGGAGAATAATTGATCAAAAGTTAGAGGGTAAGACTCTCGCAAATGTTTCTTCCTATCAGCAATTCATAACGCAATTGGGTAGTGAGCATAGTGCGTTGCTATATGTACAACTAGAGCTGCTAGGTAATAGTGTGGGGGGGTTAATAGATAGTGATATGGTCAGTTTGCTTCAATCAAAAAGCAATCTTATCTCTCACTTTCCTCAATTCGGCTTAAAAATTTCTCCATCAGATAAGCTATTGGAAACCAAATTGCTTTTGTCAATTGAAGGATTGAAGGGAGAAGAGATGTTCAGTCATACGACTAATTTTTCAAGTTTGGATTTTGATAGCCTTTTTGTAATCGATCCCGGTGAGCAAATAATAATTGAAGACATTGAAATAGCGGACTTATCTGCAAAAAAACAATCTGAGTCTTATGAAGAAGGTAAACCTAAGTATGAGTTCGAAATAAAAGATGGGCTCAAGCATGGTGACTATTTTGAATACCATCCTACTGGGGAACTAAAAATTCGGGGTAAATATAAAAGCAACCTGAAAGAAGGTACTTGGAAATATTATTCGACAGAAGGTAAACTTGAGAAGAAAGAAAAGTACAGAAAAGGGGTGATAGTTGGCAATTGATATTTCTTATATGACTACTTATTATTGGCAACAGAATCTAGAATGTTTTAGCGCAAGTATTGGTCTATTTATATAGGTGCTAATTGTCACGGCCGTACATATTGCTTCGAAGTTGAAAAAACCGAGGTTATAGTGGAGGGAGTTATTGTTGAAATAAACTAATAGCAACCAAATTATACAAATAGCACTTAATATTACCTGAAGATATTTGATCGTAGGGTCGTCATTAATTAATTCAATTCTTAAAGTTGATTTCCAATTATAAAATCAAATGTAACTAAAAGGGACTTTCAATTCTACTCTGGTTCCTTTTACCTCTTTTTCTTCGTTTGAGACTTCCGAGATTACCAAGGCAATTTTATCTTTCAAACTTCTATTGAAAATCTCCATGCGTTCTTTAATGATGCTGGTAGATAAAGAATTGTGATTTGTCGATGTGCTATGGGATTGGCCAAATCCTTTTCCATTATCAATGATTTGAATAGAGACAAAATCATTCTTTTTCACAAAACTCAATTGGATATTCCCTCTTTCTTTTAATCCTGTCAACCCATGTTCAATGGCATTCTCAACGAAAGGCTGAACGAACATAGGAGGAATAGTATCCGTTTCTGGATCAATGGATTCATCTACTTTTATATTATAGTCAAACGAATCATTCATTCTCATTTTATGGATATCCAAGTAGTTTTGTAGCATGGTAACTTCATCTTCCACCAAAATATACTCTTGACGCGAATTTTCTAATATCTCACGCATCAACTTTGAGAATTTGGCTAAATACAACGCTGCTTTCTCCGACTGATTTTTAAGCATAAAATTCTGCACGGCAACTAGCGCATTAGAAATAAAATGAGGATTAAGTTGAGATCGGAGAAACCTTTGTTCTATCTCACTTCTTGATTCTTTGTTCTTCAGGCTCCTGTGTTTGAGAAAAAAGTAGGTAGCTATTGTGGCTATTCCAATTACCAATAAGCCAATAAGTATTATCTGATTCTTCTGCTGAAGTTCTAATGACTGAATAATTGACTGTTGAGAGAGCGTAGCAATTTCAGTTTCTTTTTTCTCGGTTTCGTATTTGGTTTCAATTTCAGCTATTGCGGATCGTTTATCAAGACCCAACAGCATGCTGTCAATCGAATAAAACCTTTTGTGCGCTTCATATGCTAACTCATACTTTCCAGCAGCACCATAAGCTTCACTCAGTACAAAATGGGCATTAGCTTCTGTTTTAGTATCGCCAATTTCCTGAGTTATTATTATTGCTCTTCGAGAACTCGCAATTGCTTTGGCCAGTTGGCTTAATTTTATATAGCATGCAGTGATATTAACGAGAGCACCAGCATAACTCCTTTTCTCACCCACTTCTTCACTCATAGACATGGCCAATAAATTGTATTCAATTGATTTCCGACAATCACCTGCTTTATTATAGTTTTCAGCCAGTGCTTGATAGTTAAATGCTAAGAAATATTTTCTATTGAGTCGCTTATTAATGACGATGGTTTTATCTAAATAATAAAATGAGGAGTCATACATTTCTAACTTAGTAAATACCGCTCCTAAATTATGATATATACTACCCGCACCCATACTTTCTTCACTCACGAAATTTATTGCCTGAGTAAAATAATTGGCCGCTTGTTTATACTCTTCATTCTGATAATACGCATTTCCAATTGATATATTAAAACTTCCACGTAATTCACTGTCAACAATATTTCCCAAAATTTTCAGCCCATTTACGGCATAAAATATTACTGAATCATTTTGCGCAAGCTTAGTGTGGATAGTACTTCTTGATAGATATGCAGAGGCAATGATCAAAGTATCAAAAGTCGATTTAGCCAATTTTATCTGCTGATTAGAATAGATCAATGCAGAGTCTATTTGACTTAAAGAAGCATGACATTTTACAGTGTAAGAAAGTGCTTTGCACATTCCCTCTGGATCAGCAGCCATATCATATAGATGTCTTGCTTCTGATAAAATAGTGAGTGCTTCTCTCATATTGCCTTGACAAATCTCGCCATGAGCTCTCAATGTCACTGCATATGCCCACTGTGATTGTTGGTTTTCCAACTTTGCTTGATCAATAATTAAATAAGAAAGGGAGTCAAATTTATTTTTATCAATACATACATAATTTTTGGATAGCTGATTAAGACTATCTAATGACCTGTTTTCCTGCCCAACCAATTCGATGATTGAACCTATGAAGATTAAAATAAATAGTAGTCCTCTTTTTATGGTCATTTGGACATTGAAAGATAGGGGAGCCCTTACCCAAATTATGATAAATATTTCTTTCGTCTTGAGGAGTAAGTTTTTTAAAAAAACTAATAAATATTTCAGTGGCAACACTACTAATAGATTTCCTTCTTTTACTTCAAACATAAATCAATTGACTTTTCATTACCCTTCTTTTCCAGTACTGCATGGTTAGGAATATAAATAGCCAGCAAAATTATCACATAATTCTGAATGGCAGATTAGTCCCTAATAATTGTAATTCTCTAACTGGCTTCTAATTCTTCCACCAAATATAACTATTAGGAACTTTCCATTCTACTTTGGTCATCCTTATAGGTCATGTCTAGTGACCAATGTGGCTTATTCTCTCTGGCGCATGTGATCGAAGTAATCATTAAAAACTGTCAGAACATTTGAGGGACTTCAACTTGAGTACCTGATTATTATTAGATGTGTTTTGTATCGGAGAATGATCGAATAAAAAAAATCCAGTGTATTTAACCAATTGATGAATAATTAATTAAATACACTGGATAAGTGCACCCGGAAGGATTCGAACCTTCAACCGCCAGAGCCGAAATCTGGTATTCTATCCAGTTGAACTACGGGTGCATTTTGTAAGTATCAAGTACCAAGGGTTTAGTCTCAGTACTCAATACTTTGCACTTTTTTTATTTCAAAAGCTCTTTAACCTTATCAGCTGCATCTTTCAATACGATAGCTGAGTATACTTTAAGACCTGATTCTTGAATTATTTTGGCGCCTTCTTCAGCGTTAGTTCCTTGTAGTCTTACGATGATTGGAATTTTAATCTCTCCAATGTTTTTGTAAGCCTCAACTACTCCGTTAGCTACTCTATCACATCGCACGATACCACCGAAAATGTTGATCAAGATCGCTTTTACGTTGGTATCTTTCAAGATGATTCTGAAACCAGCTTCAACAGTCTCTGCGTTTGCCGAACCTCCAACATCTAAGAAGTTAGCAGGTTCTCCGCCAGACAATTTGATAATGTCCATAGTCGCCATTGCTAGACCAGCACCGTTGACCATACACCCTACATTACCATCTAATTTCACATAGTTAAGACCTGATTTTCCAGCTTCAACTTCAGAAGGATCTTCTTCAGATAAATCTCTAAGTTCCATTAAATCTCTGTGTCTGAACAATGCATTGTCATCTAAGTCAACTTTAGCGTCTACTGCTAATATTTTGTTGTCAGATGTTTTTAATACAGGATTGATCTCAAACATTGAGGAGTCAGTACCTAAATATGCTTTGTACAAAGAGAAGATGAATTTCACCATACCTTTGAAAGCATCACCTTCAAGACCTAAAGCAAAAGCTACCTTTCTTGCTTGGAATGCTTGTAGACCTACTGCAGGGTCGATCCATTCTTTGATGATTTTTTCCGGAGTTTCTTCTGCAACAGTTTCAATGTCCATACCACCTTCTGTAGATGCCATGATCACGTTACATCCTCTTCCTCTATCAAGAAGAATACTTACGTAATATTCACTTGGTTCAGATTCGCCTGGATAATAAACATCTTGAGCAATCAAGACTTTATTTACTTTTTTACCTTCAGGTCCAGTTTGATGCGTTACCAAAGTGCCATTCAAAATGTCTTTAGCTACTTGAGTTACTTCGTCAAGGCTTTTGGCTAATACTACGCCATGAGATCCTGTTTCGTTTACAGTTCCTTTACCTCTACCTCCAGCATGTATTTGTGCTTTTACCACGTACCAGCTAGTACCTGTAGTAGAATTCAATTCTTTGGCAGCTACGAGTGCAGCTTCAGGAGTATCTGCAACGATTCCTTCTTGGATGTTAACACCGTATCCTTTTAATATTTCTTTTGATTGATATTCGTGAATGTTCATATCTCAGTAATTTTGTGCGAATCTACTGCAATACCATGGTATTTTCAAGAAAGAAAAATCAAATCTTGTTTATCTACGTAGTTTAATGTTAAATCTAAAAAAACTATTAAGTAACATTTTAAACCAATCTTTGAGAATTGAAAAGGGATGACTAAATTATCCCGTTAACAATTAGATAGAATCAATTGCAATATGGCTTTAGACAATAGAAAGCTAAATATTTTATTTTTAGATGATGTGGATGGGTATGTCGACCTTGCCCTAGAAGAAATTCAGCGGGCAGGATTGACTTGTGATCATATCTGCATGGATGAGTTGAGAGACTTTCGGAAAAAATTCTTTGATTTCTTGCCTCATATAGTGGTTTCAAAATATAAGATGTCCAAATGTAATGTCTTAGACGCCCTCTCATTAGTCAAGGAGATCAATATCCCTTTTGTTGTGATTATCGATGAGTTAGATGAAAAATTGATTGACGAAACGCGCCAAGAAGGTGCCACCAAGTTTGTTCTCAGAGAACACCTCTCTCATTTACCTATTAATATAGAGAGAGCACTTAATGAAAAAGAAATTGGTAAATCTAGGAAAAACGTAGAGCATGTTTTGGTGCACAGCAAGGAACGGCTGGAGTTAGCACTAGAAGGTACTAATATGGGGGTTTGGGACCTTGATTTTATGTCTGATAGTATTGTCTATAATCCTAGGAGTTTATCTATTCTAGGATTGGGTCCGGATGATGCGATCAAAGAGTTCAATTATTTCCAACAAGATAATGATCTCGAAGTTTCGAGTATGGTCATGGCGATGGATGCACACATAGAGGGACGGACGCCACTGTTCGAAAAAGAGTTTCCTATGTATAATAGTGTCAATAAAACGACTAACTGGGTTCAGGTTAGGGGAAAGGTCATCAGGCGGTCAGTAGAGGGGGAGCCACTTAGAGCCTCTGGAACCTTGTTGGATATTACGGAGAAAAAAATAAATGAGGAGCGGCTGAAAAAAAATCAGATGATTTTGGAAAATGCGGAATCAGTAGCCCAGATTGGTAGTTTTGAATGGGTAGCCAAAGGATCTCGTTTTTTAATGTCAGAAGGGTTTGGGAAAATATTCGATATTGAGAAAAATGATGACCTTTCTGTTTTCTCTATTTTCAAAATTCGAATGCATGGACAAGACAAGCCTTTTCTTAAGGAGTTGTTTCTATCTAAGAAGGAGTTCTATGATATCGAGCACCGTATAGTTATGCCAGATGATTCAGTAAAGCTTTTGAGAAATACAGGTAATATCAACTTGAACACGAAAGGAAAAATATCCTCAGTAATGGGTATTGTCCAAGATATCACAGAGCAAAGAGATATTAGTAAATCTATTTTCAAGGCTCAAGAATATGAAAGGACAAGGATTGCAAGAGATATACATGATGGAATTGGCCAAATGCTCGTTGCAGCGAAATTCAAGTTGTCTTCTCTAGAGCCAGAGCAAATTCCAGCTATGGAAAGCAAGAAAGAAGAGATAGAAGATATGTTGGCAACTACATTGGAAGAAATAAGACGTGTATCTCGAAATTTATCCAATAGATACCTAGAAGATTTTGGGTTGAAAAAGACCTTGGAATATTTGGTAGATGAAATTTCGAATATGGGACTGAATGTATCGCATGATTTTGATGTGCCTGTGGGTTATGATATGGAGGTCTCAAATACCATCTATCGAATAGCCCAGGAAGCAACTAGTAACGTGATTAAATATGCAAAAGCCAGTAATTTGCTAATAACAGTGGAAACTACCGATCAAAATATTATCTTAGAAGTCAAAGACGATGGAGTCGGATTTGATGGAGCAGAAATTAATTGGAATGGCATTAAAAATATGAAAGAAAGAGCATCTTTGCAAAATGGCCATTTTGAAATAAGTTCTAAAGTCGGAAAAGGAACTTCCGTTAAATCTTGGTTCCCATTAACAGTTTAGACCAAATACACCTATGCCAAAAATTAATATTCTTGTTGTTGACGATCATTCTTTAGTAAGAGAAGGTATTATTTCAATGCTATCTATATATGATGATTTTGAAATCATCGGTGATGCTGAGAGTGGTGAGGAAGCCCTGAAGAAAATAGATGAAAATAAGCCAGATGTTATTCTATTAGATATCAATATGCCTGGAGGTATCAATGGTATCGAAACAGCTAAGAAAGTACTGGAAACGTATTCTGATATTAAAATTGTCATTCTATCTATGGAAGTGACACAGGATCATATATCTGAAGCTATCAAAACGGGGGTTGCAGGATACCTAGCTAAAGACACTAAAAAAGAAGTATTAGCCGAAGCAATTAGAAAAGTGATGGAAGGCGAGCAATACTTTGGTGATAAGATATCACAAGTCATCTTTAAAGGCTTTTACAAGCAGAGCAAAGGAGAACAGGTTGCCAACGAAAATAAGGATCTAAGTAAAAGAGAAGTAGAAGTACTTCGTCAAATAGCATCAGGTCTCTCTAATCGTGAAATTGCGGACAAACTGTTTATCTCTATAAGGACTGTAGATGCCCATAGAAATCATATTATGCAAAAGCTGAACATGAAAAGTACTGCTCAGTTGGTGAAATATGCGATCAAAGAAAAAATTATTGACTTAGAATAAGCAGATTGTTGCTTATTCTTTTCCCTTTTTAGGTAAAACCCCTAGCCCAAAGCTTCCCAATATTCCTAGTTGCACTTCTTAGATTACCAATTCACTGCAAATTTGTCAATTTGAAGTAGTGGTATACCCTTATTTCTCAGGTAATTTCTTGATTTAATTCAATTGTTATGCTCTGTTGGGTTATTAACGGTTTATTCCCTGTAGTATCTTCCTAATTTTATTTTTACGAGAATACTCTATTTTCTAGCCCTTTTATACAGCCTACTTTTGAAATGTGATTGAAACGAAAACGAATTAAAAGTTTTTCACCAGCAAAAGAAAACGTCATGAATGGATATTTTATTAGGTCTTCTAGAGTTACACCATCTATCTACTTCAACCCTAAGAAAGGGATACTTGATATGAGAGGTAAGTCTAGTCCTGAAGATCCATTGAAATTTTACAATTACGTGTTAGAAAGTCTAGATGACTATGCCATTAAAGGTGAAATGAAAATGACGACCAATTTGGCTTTTGAGTATTTCAATACAAGTTCTTCGAAATGTTTGTACATTTTTTTAAAGAAGCTTCACAAAATTAGCCAGACAGGTAAAAAGGTAGTTGTGAATTGGTTTTTTGAAGAAGGAGATGAAGATATGAGAGAGGCTGGAGAAGATATGGAAAGCTTTTTTGATCTAGAGTTTGTTTATAAATCAGTACCTGAAATAAAGGTGTTAGGAGAAGATTAAAATCAGCCGTAAACGAGCGGTGTAGCAAGATACGGGATAATACAGGTGGATTAAGGGGTTGTCGAACGAGACAACTCTCTTTTTAACTTCCACGGTTTATCAAAAGGAACGGGATAATACAGGTGGATTAAAAGAGTTGCTGCCAAGCGGCAATTCTTTTTTAACTCTCTTGTTTCCCGCAAGATACGGATAATACAGGTGGATTAAGGGGTTGTCGAACGAGACAGCTCTCTTTTTAACTTCCACAGTTTATCAAAAGGAACGGGATAATACAGGTGGATTAAAAGAGTTGCTGCCAAGCGGCAATTCTTTTTTAACTCTCTTGTTTCCCGTAAGATACGGGATAATACAGGTGGATTAAGGGGTTGTCGAACGAGACAACTCTCTTTTTAACTTCCACAGTTTATCAAAAAGGAACGGGATAATACAGGTGGATTAAAAAGGGTTACTCAAAGGAGTAGCCTTTTTTTATGTCCATGCCCTAAAGTTCCCGTCTCATACATATATTTGTTAGCGAATAACATCACATGCTAATAGCCAAAAACATTCACAAGTCTTACGGGAGTTTAGAAGTTCTTAAGGGGATAGATTTAGAAGTTAATTCAGGGGAAGTCATATCCATAGTTGGGTCGTCCGGAGCTGGTAAGAGTACACTATTACAAATATTGGGTACGCTAGATAATCCGGATCAAGGATCATTGGAGATCAATGGAAAGAAAGTATTGGAGATTAAACCGAAGGAGTTAGCCAATTTTAGGAATCAGGAGATCGGTTTCGTTTTTCAATTTCATAACTTATTGCCAGAGTTTACCTTATTTGAAAATATATGCATGCCCGCATATATTCAAGGTCGCAGAGATGCGGAATTGGAAAAGTATGCTACTGAGTTGATGGATATGCTCAATATCACCAAACGTAAAGACCATAAACCCTCACAGTTGTCAGGTGGCGAGATGCAGCGAGCATCGGTTGCTAGGGCGTTGATCAATAAGCCGTCTCTTATTTTTGCAGATGAGCCAAGCGGAAATTTGGATACAAAGAATGCGGATGAGCTACATCATTTGTTTTTTCAACTACAGAAGGATTTGAATCAATCATTTGTCATCGTCACTCATAACCTTGGGTTGGCAGATATGGCTGATAGGAAGATTACGATACAGGATGGGTTGATCCTGTCTTAGCCTGATGAAGTTAACCCAAGGCGTCAAATACATGTTTTTGTCGGCTTTCATTTTTTCATTGATGAAGGTCTGTGTCAAACAAGTTTCTCATATCCCAGCGGTAGAGGTTATATTGTTCAGGTCTATCATATCATTATTGATATGTGTTTTTTTTCTTTCCAGACAGCGGGTGTCCTTCTGGGGTAATAATAAAAAAGTGCTCGTTTTGAGAGGAGCTTCAGGTGCCATGGCATTGTTGTTATACTTCTCATTGATACAGCAAATTCCATTGGCTGCTGCAGCAAGTATGCAGTATCTGTCCCCAATATTTGCTACTTTATTGGGAGTGGTCATTGTCAAGGAAAAGGTGACTTGGAGACAGTATCTGTATTTTGCTATTTCATTTGTAGGTGTGTTGGTGATTCAGGGAGTAGATAGTAGAATATCACTTGTACATCTTATTATGGGAGTTGGAGCTGCGTCTTTTACTGGTTTAGCGTATAATTTTGTGAGGAAGTTAAAAGGTACAGAACACCCTCTTGTCATCATCTTGTATTTTCCGTTGGTGACTATCCCAATTGTAGGGTTGGCTACTTGTTTTTATTGGGTAACGCCACATGGGATGGACTGGGTTTACTTGCTTATGGTAGGATTATTTACTCAGGCTGCTCAGTATTTTATGACAAGGTCTTATCAATTGGAAACACTATCTTCGGTTTCCATCATTAACTATACAGGGTTGTTGTATTCCTTGGCGTTTGGATTCGTTTTATTTGGAGAGACCTATGGATGGATGAGCTTTGTCGGGATGGGGTTGATCGTCATAGGGGTTGTCCTCAACGTTCGATCAAAAAAGTAAGGTATATGGGAATTTGGAATGTAATTTTCCTGTGATAATTTTGAATGTTAATTGAGTTTTAAATCGCAGTATGTCAGGACATAGTAAGTGGTCAACGATCAAAAGGAAAAAAGGTGCGTTAGACGCCAAAAGAGGAAAAATTTTCACACGTATTAGCAAGGAAATCACGATCTCAGTTAGGGAAGGAGCAAGTGGTGACCCTGAAGCAAATCCTCGGTTAAGATTGGCAGTCCAGAATGCCAAAGGAGCCAATATGCCCAAAGACAATGTAGAGCGTGCTATTAAAAAAGGGCTTGGCGGAGATATAGCTTCTTATATAGATCAGAGTTTTGAAGGATACGGACCCAAAGGAGTAGCGATTTTTGTAGAGTGTTTGACAGACAATCAGAACAGAACGGTGCAAGATGTTCGTGCAGCATTTAATAAGAATGAAGGTAGTCTGGGTACCAATGGCTCATTAGAGTTCTTGTTTGATAGAAAAGGGGTGTTTTCGTTACCTGTACCGGAGGGGTTGGATCTGGATGAGTTCGAATTGGAAATTATTGATGGTGGAGCCGAAGATTTGTTGATAGAGGAAGGGTTTATCACTGTTTACTCTGCGATGGAGGATTTTGGGGCGTTGAATAAGAAGTTTGAGGAATTGAAATTGGAGCCTGAGAATGCAGAGCTACAGCGGATTCCTAATACCACAAAGGCCGTAGATGATGAGGCTTTCAGACAAACAATGAAAATCATAGAGATGTTAGAAGAGAGTGATGACGTACAAAGGGTATGGCACAATCTGGAGATAAATGAAGGGCAGGAGGAACTTATTTGATATATTTGAATTTTCCTAGCTATTATTTTTAGTTAAACTCATAACCAAATACCTATGTGCGTTAATTCTACCCTATTCGATCGCTTCATGAGCAAGTTGATTGTACTTTCCTTTGTTCTTATTCTCCTCAGTATTAATCAGTCACAAGCGACCTCTTATTTGTTGCCTGGAGATTCGACGAGTACTGTAGAGCAGGATTCGCTTTCTAAGTTTGCTAAGATGAATGAAAAGATGATGAATTTTTTCGTTTATGCACCATTCCCGATGTTTTCTTATTCACAAGAAACAGGGCAAGTAATAGGTTTGGTGAAATACAATTTAATTGATTTGATCGAGGCTGATACCGTTTCATCAGCTTCTAGTTTTAGTGCATTGATGTCCTTTTCTAGTTTAGGACAGTTCAAATTTGTAATAGGCAGTAGAATGTACTTTAGTGAAAACAAAATTGTAGTTCAAGGTGAAGCCAATTACATCCATTTCCCTCAATTCGCTTTTGGTGTGGGTAATGAGATTAATTTGGATAATTTAGAAGAGATTGAGTCTGCAAGTTATAATTTTGACAACTCAACATTATTTGCTACGAATGAAGAAAAAACGCTTTATTTAGGAGTCTATCAGCAGTTGAGTTATTATAGTGATGTTAAATTGGACTCTAACAGTTATTTCTTAGAGACCGAATATCATGGATACGAAGGAGGTATAAGCTCTGGGTTAGGGCCTGGATTTATTTTGGACAAACGAGATCATAAATACAATACGAATACAGGGTATTATATAGAGTCTAGTGTATTGTTTTATAGTAGTGCAGTGGGAAGTGAGTTCAATTTCACAAAGTTCGAATTTGATGCTAGATATTTCATCAACCCATGGATGAAGCACGTTTTTGGAGTACAAGCCTACACTCAGTCTAATTCAGGAGAAGTTCCGTTTTATGCTTTGTCTGAGATGGGAGGGACCAATCGAATGAGAGGGTATTATCAAGGAGCTATTCGTGATAAAGTAATTGCTGATTTTCAGGCTGAATACCGTATGCCATTATATGGTGCATTTGGTTTGGTTGCATTTGCTGGAGCAGGTAGAGTGGGAGATCAGTATAAAGACTTAAGTTTTGATGATCTGTACTACTCTGGAGGGATCGGCCTAAGAATCATGGTTGACAAGACTAATAGAGCTAACCTTCGTATGGATTATGGTATTGGTCGTAAGATGATTTACGATGGAGAAGAGAGAAGAGTTAATGCCTTCACTTTAGGGTTTACAGAGGCTTTTTAAATTGTAATAAAAAAGTCTTTAAAAGGAGGTTTGGTTTTATGTCAATTTTGATGTTAAACCAAACCTTTTTTGTTTTCTACTTAGTCTTACAGTACTTATCAATACATTTTAGATAAATGTTATTGGTGCATGACAAGTGTAGTTATTACTTCTTAGATCTGGTTCGTAGTATTGTCACCCTTTTGAATGAGGTCTTGGGTATTAAATACATGTTTTGAGGTGGTGCTTGAGCTTAAATTTTTACATAATTCAATTTATCAAAAGGGTATAAAAAAACCCCAGCCTAAGGCTGAGGTTAAATTCTTTAAAGCTATTGCTTTAATTATCCAATCTTAGCGATCAAATCAGCCGCTCTGTTAGCGTAACCTGATTCGTTATCGTACCAAGAAGCAACTTTTACCATCTTACCCATTGCAGAAGTAATACCTGCATCGAATATAGAAGAGTGAGTGTCACCTACAATATCAGAAGAAACGATAGGATCTTCAGTGTATTTTAAGATACCTTTCATTGGGCCTTCAGCAGCAGCTTTCATTGCAGCGTTAACTTCCGCAACAGTTACTTCTTTTGAAAGAACAGCAACTAAGTCAGTAATAGAACCAGTAGGAGTAGGAACTCTCATTGAGTTACCGTCCAATTTACCATTCAATTCTGGCAATACTAAACCTACAGCTTTAGCAGCTCCAGTAGAAGTAGGTACCATGTTGATAGCAGCAGCTCTAGATCTTCTCAAATCAGCATGAGGACCATCTTGTAAGTTTTGATCAGCAGTGTAAGCGTGGATAGTCGTAATGAATCCTTGCTCTAAACCGAAACTGTCATGTAATACTTTAGCGATTGGTGCTAAACAGTTAGTAGTACAAGAAGCGTTAGAAACGATAGTTTCTTCACCAGTTAAGATTTCTTCGTTAACACCCAATACAACTGTAGGGATGTTACCTTTAGCAGGTGCAGAAATAACCACTTTTTTAGCTCCTGCTTCTAAGTGACCGCTAGCTCCAGCTTCGTCTACGAATCTACCAGTAGATTCTAAAACTACATCAACACCTAAAGTTGCCCATGGCAAGTTTTTAGGTTCTCTTTCAGCAGTGATACTGATTTTAGTACCGTTTACGATGATGCCATCTGCTGCAGCTTCAACAGTACCGTCAAATTTGCCCTGAGTTGAATCATATTTCAACAAGTGAGCCAAGGTCTTAGTATCTGTAAGGTCGTTGATTGCAACAACTTCTACATTTTCCTTAGCCAATAATACTTTAAAAGCTAATCTCCCGATACGCCCAAAACCGTTGATTGCAACTTTAATCATTGTCAATTATTTATAGTGTGTTTTAAAAATTTCAGCAAATCTAACACTATAGGCCCCATATTCAAAGAAATGCTGTCAAAGCATTTCTTATTAATTGGTGACTTACGTCATAGTATCTAAATATACTTTGAGTTATGCTAGATTTAATTACTCGTCTAACACGTGATGCTAGAAGAAAGTTTCCTCTTTTTCAAATTTTATATTGACAGTAAAATCAGTCCTGAAATGGCGTAATGTTAAATTATAGAAGCAGCGCTTAGGTTGACTCCATTATGATTTCTTATATTAGTCATGTGTGTGAATGTCCTTGTTGTCTTATGTCAAGTAGCAAGAGAGTTAGAGTCAATTAAGTAGTAGGTCAAATAAATGGAGTATATAATATGAAAAAAGTATTTTTAGTACTTATTATGTTGGTGATTGCTGCTTCCAGTTATGCCCAAACTTCAATAGTAGGGAGGTGGAAGACTATTGATGACGAGTCAGGAAAGCCCAAATCTATTGTTGAGATATATGAAAAGGGAGGTAAGTATTATGGTAAAGTGGTAGAGTTGTTTAGAACACCAGATGAAGATCCAGATCCCAATTGCATCGAATGTGATGAAGATGATAGTCGTTATAACCAGCGCATCATCGGAATGGAGATTATCCGTGATATGGAATTGGATGATGACGAATACGAGGAGGGTACCATCTTAGACCCTAATAATGGAAGTGTATATGATTGCAAATTGTGGGTAGAGGAGGGTAACCTGATGGTGAGGGGGTATATAGCTTTTTTGTATCGTACGCAGACTTGGTTTAAATATGAGGAATAATATTGCATGCACGGTTCTGAATTAATTCGACGCTATGATCAAATGTGGGATGCTGGTTGGTCAGCTTTGTCGGTAGGTACTTGTAATTTAGATTCTTTAATTGATGATCCGTTAGATACGAGGCGAGGGCTGACACTGAGGTATCGCTTGAATACAAGATTGTTAAACCAATTTTGTTCTTTTGGAAAAAAACTGAGAGACTGTTTCCCAAAGCAATATTATTACGCTGGGGATGAAATTCATATGACAGTGTTGTCGATTGTGTCTGCGGAGAGGGGATTCAAGTTGGATGAAAAGGAGCTTCCAATTCATCTTAAATTGATAGAAGAGGTATTGAGTCATACAGCACCCTTTCAAATTCAATTTGAAGGGGTGACCTTGTCTGGTACAGGCCCTTTAATCCAAGGATATTTACTCTCTAGTGAATTGGACGAGCTAAGAAATAATTTGAGAAATATTTATGCAAATACGGACGTCTTCTCTAGCATTGATAAACGTTACCCCATTGAGACGGCACACGTCTCATTGATGAGATATATTGAAAAGGTTGACTTTAGCAATGATCTACAAGAGGTGCTAAAGGCCCTTCGTGAGGAGCAGTTTGGTAGCGGCCTTGTTGACAGTGTAGAGTTGGTTTACAATGACTGGTATCATTCCAGTTCAAAGACTAGGGTATTGAAAACTTTCAAACTGAAGGGGTAGGAAAAAGATTACTTGTTGGAAGTACAGAAACGATGGTTTTGGTCGTTAAGTAGCAGTGATCTGTTTGAGTCTGGAACATTAAAATTGAAAAATTTACTTTTTTTTGATTTCAAAGGGTTACATTTATTATGTAAAAAGTATCTAATCTAAAGCAAAGGCTTTTTGTCCATGAAGGATCACGAAATATTAGAAAGGGTTAGCAGAGGCGATGAAGAGGGATTAGACTACCTCTATAAGAAGTACTATAAGATGATGACACGCATTGTCTTGAATAATAATGGTACAGAAGATGAAGCCAAGGACATATTTCAAGATGCTTTATTAGTTTTTTGGCAAAAGGCGATTTCGGGTAATTTGACTCTGACATCCAAGGTGAGTACCTATATTTATAGTATATGTTTGAATCTCTGGAGAAAGGAATTGGATCGAAAGAGTCGTCAGTCTGGCGAGATGGTGGAAACGCCAACTTATCAGGATTACGAAAAACAGGAGAAAATTAAAATAGTTAACGATTGTATAAATCAACTTGGAGAAGCTTGTAGGAAAATATTAACCTACCACTACTTTGATGGTCTCTCAATGCAAGACATAGCCCAAAAGCTAGAGTTTGCAAATACAGATACTGCCAAGACCAAAAAATACAAGTGTAAAAAGAAACTAGACTTGATGATTAAAAGACAATACACATCAAGTGATTTTTTAGATTAGAATGTCGATTAGAAGCGAATATATAGAACAATTAGAGTCGTATTTCAATGGTGAAATGCAAGGCGCTGATCGCTTGCTGTTTGAAGGCAAGGTGGAAAGTAATCCTATGCTCAAAGAAGAGTTCGAAAGCCAGAATCAAATTGTAGAAGCACTGAAAAATCAGAGGAGAACAGAGCTGAAAACGAGACTGAATAACGTATCGTTAGAACCAAGCCTAATAGGTGGTCTTCTACAGAGTTCAGCTTTCAAACCTTTGGTGTACGCGGTGACTGGTGTGGCTGTGTCAGTTAGTTCTTTTATGTACTACAATACTGATTCGACTATCAAATATCATATCGAAAACTTGAATAGTAAATCTAATTACTTCCTGGAAAGCACAATTGGTGTTCATGAGGATGCTGATTTGGATTACCGTTATGAATACACAGAAGTTCTTTATACAGATGAGAATCTTTCTCAAGCAGAGGAGACTGTTGTTGTTCCGTTGCCTGCTAAAACTACAGGTATTCAATTTGAAGTTCCAAAAGTAGATGACCACATGAGTGATGATTTTACTAGCAATAGAATGGTGGTATTTGAAGGTGTAAAAGGTATTGATAATGTGCCATCTGTTTCCAAAATGGATAGGGTAAGTATCCAGACAATTAATTCCAGAAGATATGGCTTTCATTACAAAATGGAAGACAATAAGTTGTTCTTGTATGGTAAATTCGGAGAATCTCCATATGAGATTATTGAGATTAATTCACCTGGCGCTAAGAACTTATTCTTTTACTACAATGGAGAATTCTTTGGACTAGATAAATCTGCATCAGAGATCACGCCACTTGCCAAAATTAAGAATCAAAACTTGATTGAAGAGCTAGATAGTATCAAGAATGCGAACAAAATTTAGTTTTATCCCCCAATTTTTGTTAAAAGTCATCTGAATAAAAGTATTTTCAATTATTGAAACTATTTTTGGATTCGTCCTATGGCTAGAGAAAAAAAGTATCGTAAGAAAAAAAAGTTGGGAAGTTACCCGTTTGTCAGTGTTGTATTCAGTATTACGCTGGCACTGTTCGTTATGGGGCTGTTTGGATTGCTAATATTGACAACCAATAACCTGACTAAAATCATTCAAGAAAATGTAGAAGTACAAGTGTTTCTGCAAAAGGATTTGAGTGAAAATGAAATAGGGAAGATCGTTAAAATTCTTTCCTCTAAAGATTACGTGACCAAGAAGGCGGGTGTTGCTCAGATAGAGCACGTGACCAAGGAAGAGGCAGCAAAGACATTCATTGCTGATACTGGAGAAGATTTTGTGAATTTCTTAGGAGACAATCCTTTGCGAGATGTGATTAGAATTAAAATCAATCCAGATTTTCATGCACCGCAAAATCTTGTGGAGATCAAAAAAGAAATAGAGTATATACGGGGAGTCTACGAAGTGTCTTACATCGAAAATTTGATCAATTCGATCAATAAGAATGTCAAGAAAATCAGTTACGTGTTGTTTGGCTTTTGTGTGATACTATTTGTGGTTGTAGTAATACTGATCAGTAATACGATTAAACTAGCCCTGTTCTCACAAAGATTCTTAATTCGAAGTATGCAATTGGTTGGCGCAACCTCTGGGTTTATCAGAAAGCCATTTTTGCTAAGAGCCACTTTCTTTGGTTTCTTGTCTGGTGCCTTGGCGGTAGGGCTCCTGTGGTCTTTAGTGCAATTTGCAGATCAACAGGTAGAGGGATTCCTGTCTCTATTAATATTGGAGCAGTTGGTAATACTGGGTAGCAGTATATTGTTACTAGGTGTACTTGTAGGTTTTATCAGTACATTTGCCGCTATCAAAAAATATATGAAAATGTCCTTGGACGAACTTTATTAATTATGAGTGATCAAAATAAATTGGCTTTTTCAAAAATCAACTACACCATTATGATAATGGGAGTATTGGTTTTGATATTAGGGTTTTTCATTATGACTTTAGATACAGAGCCTTACGGGTTTGGTTTCTTAGGGTTGACTTTAGGACCTATTGTAGTAGTGTTGGGCTTCATCGTTGAGTTTGTAGCTATTCTATATAAATCGAAAGAAAAATAATGAGTGCAATCGAAGCGCTAATCCTTGGCTTGATCCAAGGGTTGACAGAGTTCCTACCCGTTAGTAGTAGTGGACATTTAGAGTTGGGTGGTTTTTTCTTAGGGACGCAATCAGAAGATAATTTACTGTTTTCCATTATTGTACATGGAGCAACGGCGATGAGTACGGTTGTGGTATTCAGAAAAGAAATAGTTAAGATAATCAATGGTTGCTTCCAGTTTAGTTGGAACGAAGAAACGCAATTTGTGTTCAAAATAGCTCTTTCTATGATCCCTGTAGGTTTGGTAGGCGTGTTATTCGAAGATCAGATCGAAGCATTGTTTGGAGGTAGAATAGTAATGGTAGGGGCTATGTTGTTACTGACATCCGCTTTATTAGCTTTTACTTATTTCAATAAAAAACATGAAGGGAAAGTAACTTTTCGAAATGCATTCATCATAGGTTTGGCACAAGCGATCGCTATTATGCCAGGTATTTCGAGATCAGGTGCTACAATATCTACTGCTCTTTTGTTAGGCGTGAATAAAGAAAATGCTGCACGGTTTTCATTTTTGATGGTGTTGCCTCCTATTCTTGGAGCGATGCTACTGAAGACCAAAGACGTATTAGAAGCGCCAGAATTGGCGACCAATATTCCAGTGTTGAGTTTGGTAGTTGGGTTTGTTGCAGCGTTTGTTGCAGGTATATTCGCCTGTCGATGGATGATTTCTATTGTGAAAAAAGGTAAATTAATCTACTTCGCTGTCTATTGTGGGGTCGTGGGATTACTTGCTGTTGTTGGAGGTTTATTTATTTAGTAGTGAAAGTTTCAGAATTAGATTTCGAAAAGGGAGAGGTATTCCTAGTTGATAAGCCCTATGAGTGGACCTCATTTGATGTTGTCAAAAAAATAAGAAACAGACTTGGGATCAAAAAAGTTGGACATGCTGGTACATTAGACCCGTTGGCCACTGGATTATTGATTGTCTGTGCAGGTAAATCAACTAAGCGAATCAACGAGTATCAAGATTTGGGTAAAACCTATACAGGCAAGTTAGTATTGGGTAAGACGACTCCATCCGTGGATTTGGAGACCGAGTTTGACTCTGAGTCTTCAACTGAGGGGATTACTAAAGAGATGATCGTCGCGGCTGTCCAAAAATGGACTGGCCCAATTATGCAAGTACCCCCTATCTATAGTGCGATTAAAATAGATGGTGAACGCGCTTATAAAATTGCTAGAAGGAAAGAAGAAGCCAAGATAGAGCCGAGACCTGTGATCGTGCCTAAGTTCGAAGTGAATACAGATAACTTCCCTGAAATATCTTTTTTGATCGAATGTTCAAAAGGTACTTATATCAGAAGTTTGGTAAGAGATGTTGGCGAAGATTTGGGCTGTGGCGCTTATATGTCAGAGCTTAAAAGAACAGCGATCGGTGAGTTCAAAATTGAAGATGCATTTAATTTAGAGGAGTTTATTTCTGAATTGGAAAGAGACTAGCTTTGCGGCAATAAAACACTAGAGTTGAATGATCATTTTAGAAGGTATTGAGTCGATTGCCGAGATATCAAATGCAATAGTAACAAGTGGGACATTTGACGGTGTGCATGTTGGTCATCAAAAGATCTTAAAAAAGATAGTCAAAACTGCCAAAGCTAAAGAGGGTAAAAGTGTGGTCTTGACCTTTTGGCCCCATCCAAGATTCATTCTTTTCCCAGATGATGACACGCTCAAATTACTTTCCACATTCGAAGAAAAAGCACAACTGCTGAAGGAGGTAGGGATAGACTATCTAGTAAAAATCCAGTTCACAAAAGAGTTTTCTGAATGGTCTTCTGAGGAATTCATTCAAGAAGTATTGGTTAATCGAATCAAAGCTAAAAAGCTGGTGATTGGCTATGATCATAAATTCGGTAAAAACCGTGAGGGAAGCTTTGAGTACCTCAAGGAGAACAGTGAAAGATTTGGGTTTAAAGTACAAGAAATTCCTCGTCAGGACATAGAGGAGGTAGGGGTTAGCTCAACAAAAATACGTGAGGCCTTGCTAGAGGGACACGTGCATTTGGCTTCCGAATATATGGGAAGACCTTATGCTGTTAGTGGTACTGTGATCAATGGAAAAAAGATAGGTAGAGACTTAGGTTTTCCAACCGCCAATATCCACGTATCCGAACCTTATAAAATAGTGCCAAAGGATGGTGTCTATGCTGTTCTTGTGGAAGTCGAAGGTCAAACCTATCAAGGAATGCTTAACGTTGGTCTCCGGCCAACAGTTGATGGCCTTTCAAAGGTGGTCGAAGTGAATATATTCGATTTTAATGCTGATATTTATACTAAGAAGTTGACAATCAATTTCGTGAAGCGATTGAGGGATGAAATAAAGTTCGAGTCCTTAGACGCTCTGATTGCGCAGTTGGTGCTGGATAAACAGCACTCTTTGCAAGTATTAAATTAATCACATGCCACACTCAATAGACAAGTTGCTTTGGTCTCCTTCGGAAGACTTCAAGGTGAATTCGAATATGCAACATTATTTGAATTGGCTAGAGGAGGATCTGTCTATTAGTTTAAAATCTTACGATGATTTGTGGCAGTGGTCGAATGATCACAATGATGAGTTTTGGAAAAGCCTGTTGCGATACTTTGATATCTCCTACTCAGGAACCTATCAAAAAGTGAAGTCTCAAAATGAGATGCCTGGAGTCAAATGGTTTGAAGGTACATCATTGAACTATGCAGAGCATGTTTTTAAACATGAGAATTGTGTTAATCCAGCATTGATCTTTAAATCTGAAAGTCGACTTACTCAATATGTTTCTTGGAAGGAATTGAAACAACAGGTTGTCAGTCTTCAATACTATTTAAAATCTTGCGGGGTAGGCAAGGGAGATCGTGTGATTGGGTATTTGCCCAATATTCCACAAGCGACAGTCGCTTTTTTAGCTGCAAATTCATTAGGTGCTGTGTGGTCAAGTGCTTCTCCGGATTTTGGTTTGGATGCTTTGATAGACAGGTTTGCTCAGATCGAGCCCAAAGTTTTGATTGCGGTCGATGGATATCAATATGGAGGTAAATCATTTGATAGAACAGATGTAGTGACACAGCTGCAAAAGCAGATTGCTTCCATCCAACAAACAGTTCTGATTCCTTACCTCAAGGATGAGTCAAATGTAGGAGGTCAATTTGAAAGATGGGAGGAGGTAATCAATAGCAAAGTGACGCATGAAATGACTTTTGAGCGAGTACCTTTCAATGACCCGATTTGGGTATTGTATTCCTCTGGTACAACGGGTAAGCCTAAAGCCATCACGCATAGTGT
>JAOPTS010000079.1:0-67725 GCA_051531955.1 Reichenbachiella sp. | reverse complement strand
CATGCCGTGGCAAGATTCCTCAAATTGGGGAAGGCTCCCGCACCGGGTCTGTTCAACAAACTGTGTCATTAGATTTTTGTCCTGTACCCCCTACAACTGCTTAGATTAATATCCATTGTTGCAAGTATGGGCAGGGAAACTCGTCTCTTTGACCCGCTTGTATTTTTTTCAACTAACCATTTGTAACATGTTTACATCTATTCATTTTCCTACTCTCCGCAACGGAGAGTTTATGCAATTTCACAAACAATTATTGGCCTTCGTACTAGAGTCAGACCCGACAAAGCTGCAAATACTGGAGCAGTATGAAGCGCTACGTACTGAGTGGGGCGCATTCGAAAATATTTTTAAAAAGGATATTGGGGATCCTACCTGACCAAAGAAATCGAAGCGACCGACCTGAGACGTGACAATTCTATCGTAGGATAACACACGTATTTTGTCCTAACATGGGTAAACGATATTTGTACGCCTATTCGGCCTAACATGTGACGACCAATCAATTGACAGATGGGATTTGCTAATACTACCCAAAAACAGTCATAAACCACAAAGAGAACAGTATAGAAAAAAGGAATATCATCGCACCTATCAGTCTTTGACGAAAGACACTGTATTTGAACCGACCACTAAAGTGATCAAACATATACCAAGAACTAATACCTGATGTGATGAATACAAAAACAACTGGTAAATCTAACACTAGCATGACGATTTGAAGGATCAGACTAATCAGTCCAATCACGACTATCTTTCCATTCATTTGTTATAGTGCTTCTGCAAACCGTTGACGATGTTCCATTGTGCCAAGACATAAGTTAGCATCACCCATATACCTGCATTCTCCATTGGGAAATAGAACTTGTTCATTGCCAACAAGGTATCGGACAGCACAAAAAATATGGCCCCTAATATCACTTGATTGATACTGACCTGATCTGCTCTACCGTTGCGATATACCGCAGAGAGTGTCATGCTGATGATGACAAACATGTAGGCGACTACTGGGATTTTCAGCTCACTCCCCACTCCTGGCATGAGGGCGTTCAACATGATCCCTAGGTAAATCAAAAATGGAATGGCAAAAAGGAATTTCTGAATCTTTGACATAGGTTCAGAACCCAAATCAACTGCCTTGGAAAACGCCAATACATACAATATATGCGCGATGGCAAATGCACCCAAGCCCAACATAAAATACAACTCCGACAGATGCGTGAACATCAACAGCGCATCACCAGCAAAGGAGAACATCAACCCACCAGCACCAAACAAAAAAGATAAGGTCATCGGACCTGTCGTCCCTTTTCGGAAATACACAAGTAGAATAGGCATCAAGAGCGGTTTGGTCATATGACCAATCTTCTCCCACCCCATGGCACGACTGACAATCTCTAAAGCCACGACGGCTATAAACACATACTTAATCCAATCACCAGAATCTAATTTTTTCATTTGCTTTGATTTATTCTTGGGAGTCGTTTGACATAGCCAGAGTACAAGTATACAAAGGCTAACATAGCCAATACCCCACTCAAATAGAAGACATAGGGCAGTCGACTCAAATCATTGCCGTATATCCACCCTGCAAACAAAGCGCCCATTCCAATCCCTACTTCTAAGGCAATATACATCGTTGCGATTCCTCTACCACGGTGCTTGTCATCACTTAGATCTATCGTCCAAGCAAATAAAGTCGGAGAACAGAAGCCCACACCCAAACCATACAACAGACCTGTCAATGCGAAATGAAACTCTGTCGTGACATTGGCCAAAGACACCATGGACAAAACCAATATGACACTTCCAATCTTCAAGACAGGTATACGGCCATATTTATCAGATGCTTTTCCAGCCAGAATTCTTACCGTCAAGGAAGCCAAGGTAAAATAGGTGAAGAATAAGCCTCTATTGGATAAATGCAGTGCATCACTCAAGTCTGGAATAACGGTTACAATTCCGCCAAAAGCGAAAATCAAAAGCATCATGACCACTGATGGTGCAATTACACCTGGCTCAAACACATCATTCCAATTGACCATAAAATGACGCTTATTCAATCGCTCGCGATTCTTTAACGTCTCCTTCATCCCGAGCAATATCGCGACTGACAATACTGCCATCAGAGAGGACACATAAAACATAATATCTAAAGAGAAATGTAAAGCAAGTAACGGACCAAAAGATGGCCCAGCAGCCATCCCCAAACTACCGAAGAAGCCAACAATACCCATCGCTTCTCCCCTTTTCTCAACAGGAATAATATCTGCTACATAAGCAGACGTCCCCGTTGGCTTAAAGCCAGTAGAGAAGCCATGAAACAACCTGAGAATCATAAAACCTGCTACAGAGGTCACCAAAGGATAAAACAAAGCAGCTATTGCAGATACTAGTGCACCGACAACCATCACGGGTACTCGCCCCACCTTATCGGCTAGTTTGCCACTAAATGGTCGAGACATCGCTGCAGTCAAAGTAAACAAGGCGATAATCAAGCCCTTGTAATCACCTCCTCCTAAAGAAGTCAGATAAGCTGGTAATTCTGGAATGATCATGTTGAAACTCCCAAAAAAAAGGAAACCGCTCACACATAATAAGACGAATTGAAAGGTAAAAATGGAGTTGTTGTTCATGAAGTCGCAAAGGTATAGGACTCCTCCAACATGTAGCTATTTAAAAGCTAGTATAAGATGACCTGGTCCTTCTGTCCAACTTCAGATCCTTGAGCAAGGACGAGTTGACGGCTATACGAACATAATACGACTGACGAGGACCAAAAGGCACCCAGTTGAACGACATGTTCCAACAATGAAGATCTCTTGACACATTGATTCTGGTCACAGTAAATTCCTTTTTATCAATATCGTAACCAGAGTTGAATCCAATACGGGTATTGTCAGTAAAGTTGACCGTACCGCTAAAATTCAAGGTCTGGGTAATGGTCTTTTCTTGAAAACCCGATTTACTATAATTAAAGGAATAGTTGACATTCAAACTCCAAGGCACATCAAAGGGTACATAAATATTGGGATCATCCGAAATAAATTGATCCACATTACCAGCCAAGAAATCTTGATCGGTACCCCCGCTTGCAAATGGATCCAATGCATTAGGATCTTTCTCATCTCCCCCCTTTTTATCATCGTCCTTTTTAGAGGATTTCGGTTTCAATTTCAACCCAATCGCGACATTCGTTCTCGTCAATTGCCCTATGCCCTGTCCATTGTTCCAAGCAAACTTATCTATAGCTCTATCATGTACTATATCTGAACTCCCTGATCGCTCTTCTATACTATCCAACAAATAGACATAGGGGTCAATCGTACCTGACAAACTCACATAGACTGCACTCTTGAAAAAAGAGGTCCTGGCATTCCAACTGATATTACTCAAGTTGAAAGAGTCGGCCAAGAAGTTATACCCTGAGGAGAAAGACAGGTTCTCAAACAGTTTGATTTTTTTATATGCTTCAATGGAATCTGATTTTGTCTTCACCTTCATTTCAAGATTATTTCCTAAAGAGAAAGATAAACTCGCACTTTCACCAAGTGCTGGCCCCCCATATATAAATCCTTGATATTTGGATAATATCTGCGTTCTTCCTGACTCACTCGTTTGCACCTCTTCATAATGCCCTTTTGAAGGATCCCCAAAATCAGGGCTATAACTAAAACCAACGTTAGGTGTGATCACATGACGAATTGCTTTGAGTTTCTCCCCCCTAAAATTATACATACCATACAGCCTTGTAGAAGTAGAGGCTCCTGTACTCCACCATCCAGCTCTAGAAAATCCATCCAAAGTATCGACTTCAACACCTCCCAAATCTTCATTGTAAGTAAAGCTTAGCTCCTCAGGGTACCATACTTCAGTATAATTAAAACTTGGACTCAAAGTAATATTCTTCAACACATTGAAAGAAGTCGAAACTGGAATCTGATGTCTAGCTCCCATCTCTCCTTGCTCCATCAAATCACCCAAATTGGGCCAAAATTCCAATACTTCCTCTTGCTCATACCCATTGACCACATAAGAAGGTACTGAATTCAGCGCATTTGATATGTCATTCTTAGCAGATAACCTGTAAGTAAATCCTAATTTACCAAGCGGCGTACTTTTCAAGTTCCCTACGTTTTTGAACGGCTGTATTCTCGAAGCATTAAAACTAATCTCAGGCAAAGTAAGACTTGCCACCTTTGTACTTATGTTTTGGCTTTGACGTGCATTTACAGTCAAGTTAAATGGCGTTCCTTTGAAAGTTTTGGAGTACGATACATTAGAGTTGAACTGGGAATTAATACTTTGTTCGTAATCATAAGCCACGTTGTTAGCATTGGCACTATAGCTCGACGTACCCATTGATACCGAAGCTGAGAATCGAGAAGTCCCAAAGGATTGTGGACTATGACTCCAGTTCAACCAAAAATCTTTAGAAAAATTCTCACTTTCAAACTGTGGGTCTACAGTTTTGTTGTATCTCAAATTTAAGTTACCAGAATACTTATACCGAACCTTATAAGTCGATGCTGTTTGTACACCATAACTACCATTGGTATAGATATCTCCTGTCACCTTCAAATCCACGTAATCATTGATATCCAGATAATACCCTCCATTCCTCAAGAAAAATCCACGGGTATTATCCTCTCCATAACTTGGAAATACAATGCCAGAAGCCTCTTTTTTAGGAGAGGGAAACATACCAAAAGGAAACCCTAAAGGCGTCCATATCTCTCCAAAATACAGATTAAACCACCCTGACACAACTTTATCATTTGGGATCACTTTAAGTTTTTTGGACTTGATATAGTAATGTGGATTTTCATGATCACAAGTTGTATACTTGGCTCCCCTGATATACATCTCATCAAACTCATTCTTCTTGACTTTTTCTCCATGCATATACGCTCCATCCTGTTGCGTAATAATACCGTTGATTAATGCTTTCTTGGACTTGAAGTTGTAAGTCATATTGTCGGTCTCATATACGTCTGAGCCTTCAGAGAAGACAGGTTTTCCAACTTTTCTACCCGTCGAGTCCTCCACATAATGGGCATGTATGGTATTCTCAGCAAAATCCATTTCAATCTGTTCACCAGACAAGGAGATATTTCCGTATTCAATACTGCCCTCGCCATACAGGTACATTTTTTGAGTACTCAAATCAAAAAAGATAGAATCTTTGGCCTTATAATCGACAGTCGTTTCTACATCATCCTTAGTTTTTCGTTTATCTTTGTTCAAGGAATCTATGGGAAAAGATGCCTGTAGGCTATCTACCATCACTCTAATCGAGTCAGGCAAGAGCATATAGTACTCTGGATGTGCGGCAATAGAATCTAATAAACCTTGATCAATCAAGGTTGGGAGTTGCTGCAATAACTGGGTAGTATCTATCGAAGAAAATTGAGAAACCCCAAAATATCCTTGGAAGGATAACAATATGCAGAATAATAGCCGTTTTATATTGGGTGCCAGAACTTTCAGTTTCAATGAAAAATATACATTTTTGCACAAAAATATTGCCAATAAATTTCAAAACAACCGCTTCTGAATGAAAAATATTATAGTAATCGGATTTTTTTCAATGAGCATCCTCTTTTTGTCCTTTAACAACACTGGTGTTAAGGATTATAAGATCAGGAAAATAGTTATTGATGCGGGGCATGGAGGCAAAGACCCTGGAACATCAGGTGAATACTCCCATGAAAAAGATATTGCATTGAATATTGCTTTAGAAACTGGCAAAATCATAAAAGAGTATATACCAGATGTAGAAATTATCTACACTCGAAAAGATGACAGTTTTCCTACATTGATGGACAGAGCTGATATTGCCAATAATAACCACGCAGATTTATTCATATCCATACATTGCAACTCTGCCCCTTGGAGTAATACCGTACATGGAACAGAAACCTATGTGATGGGCGTACAAAATAGTGGTAGAAATTTTGAAGTAGCGAAAAGAGAAAATTCTGTAATTCTATTGGAAGAGAATTACGAAGAAAATTATCAAGGTTTTGACCCCAACTCTCCAGAATCATACATTTTGTTTTCATTGACACAAAATGCCTTTCAAGAGCGAAGTATCGCGCTAGCCAGCAAAGTAGAATCTCAGTTCAAAAATCGTGTAGGTCGAAAAAGTAGAGGTGTTAAGCAGTCTAGTTTGTACTTATTATGGAGTACAGGTATGCCTAGTGTATTAATTGAGACAGGTTTTTTAAGTAATTCGAAAGAAGAACGAGATTTAAACGATAAATTACAGCAAACGTATATTGCTTCTGGAATCTTCAGAGCATTTAGAGATTACAAAAACGAACTCGAATCTAAAAACTAAACCTAACCGTGACTAAAGAAGTAAAAGTCGGCCTATTCGCCATCATTTCTGGAGCAATACTATATTTAGGATTCAATTTTTTAAAGGGTAATGACTTCTTTTCAAGCAGCAACAAATTCTACGCTATCTATGACAACATCGATGGGTTAAACGTATCTAACCCCGTCATTGTCAATGGATATTCTGTTGGACGAGTTAGTCATATTGAAATCCTACAAGAACAAGGCAACAAGGTAATTGTTGAGTTAAATGTCAATGGAGGTTTAATAGTTGGCGAAGGCACTTCAGCCACCTTGATGAACAGTGACTTCCTTGGTAGTAAAGCAATTTTACTTGAGATCGGAGACATCAATAGACCAATAGAAAGTGGCGATACAGTCAAAGGAAAGGTTGACAAAGGTCTAGCCGCTATACTAGAAAGAGCACAACCTCTAACCGATGACATAGGTGTTACGATCAGTCGACTCAACGAAATACTATTAGGCATGGAAGGTGCGGGTGAAGAAATAAAAAACACAATCATCACGCTAGAAGGCACAATCAAGACTGCAAATAGCTTTATCTACAAAACAGATAAGAAAATACAAGTCACTTTTGACCAGGTCAATTTGTTATTGACCAGTATCAAAGGACGTGTCGATCAGTTAGAGCCTGTATTAAATAATGCAGATTCTATACTTACTACTGTCAATGGACTGGACTTGGACAGTGCCGTTAATTCATTGAACGCAACACTACAAGAGCTTGAATTAGTTGTGAAAGCTATTAACGAACAAGAAGGCTCGGTTGGCAAGCTTATCTATGACGATTCGCTTTATACAAACCTCAATAAAACAATCGTAGATTTAGATCAGTTGATAATTCACTTTGACGAGAACCCTAAGCACTATCTAGGACCACTTGCCAAATCACAAAAGAAGATCGAAGCAGACCGCAAAAAATCAAGCAAAGACTAAACAACTATAGACAGAAAGGGCAATTGGTTTAAATATGACTGATATTCTCAACCAATCTAACTTCTAGTGTAGAAGATCTAAAAAGAGAAGCTAAACCGAAACACGCTAAAATAGCATTTCGATTTAGCTTCTCTTTTTTACAAGATGATCCCGAAGCTCATGCCATTCAACTTTGGCCCACGTCCATCTGAAAACACCGTATTGAGATCATAATTCACAAATAAATCCATTGCTTTATATCCCAAGATTCCACGAACTCCATATCTGAAATTATTGAGGAAAAAGTTATCATAATCCCTGTCCTTTTGTTTACCATCATCTTGATACACAAATTTTGACCAACTATTTAATCGATAACCAGCATATCCACCGAACCCAACTCTAAATCCTTTACGGTCATACTTATTACCCCAATATCCTCCTCCTTTATTTGACTTTTTAGAACCAAAATCGAAAACCGGTACTAAATTAACATTGATATAAGTGGCTGTCAGTTTACTCTTGTCCCCTTCCAGAACTGGATCGATTTCAAAAATGGTCTCCGTTTCTGTCTGAATAATACGCACATCAGTATTCTGCAATTTCCAATTGTACCAACTCACATTGGCTCCCCAATCTAAAGACAAAGGGCCAGATATATGTGTATGGTTAGAATGTCCCAGCGCTACATACCATGAACCCCAAGGTTTAATAGAATGCAATTCTCCATTAGCATCAGGAAATGCACCATCTTCCAGCCAATTGTTCATCCCTAACTCCAGATCAAAAGACCCGTAGGTTCTGCGAACCGGCTTGTCTTTATTGGTATCAGCATATTCATAATTATCCCAATCATTATCTTCTGACTCCCAATTACCATCAGCAACGGGAGCGTTTTCATTTGTTCTTGCCCCCTCACCATAATAGCTCAAACCGTCTTCCTTCTCATAGGCAGCTCCAGCACTATCTGTCATCGTCAAATTCCCACTTTTGAGACTATCTGATTCTAGATTAGCATTCAGATCCATAATCATTTGATTGACATCAAATTTCTCTAGCTTTTTAAGATCTTCTGCAGAGTTTACTACAATAATTATCTTGCTACCTCCTACTTCTATCACCACGGTATCTTCTACTACCTTGGGTAGATCATATCCCTTTGCCTTAATACTGACTGCACATAGCAATCCCATGGCAATGATTAATATCCCCTTTTTCATCTTGTTTATTTTAGTTTTTGACGTTGTTCTTTATTGATCCCGAATGGGTCTTGTAAAATTTTATCTTTGGCACTGCGAACATCTGCCCACAGTTCTCCAGCTTGAAATTCCTTCGAAGCATTGAATATTTCCTTAATTCTATTTCGTCGCACTGTATCCTCCTCTGACCTATCAATTAGGTTATCGCTTAAATAGACAGGCGACCTTTTATAAGATATTTTAACTGGCACTAACTCCTCCTCCATTTGATCATCTACCTTCTCAAATCGTGTAATATTCTCCACCACCAACAAGTCCTGTTCAATTACCGGTTCTTCTTTCCTTTTGGCAACTACCACCGGACTTTGTACCACTTGTTGTCTTAGCACTATAGGTTCATAAACCAATTCCATCTCTGGCAACCTCATATTTCCCTCCAATACAAAACATCTCTTTTGCACCTCATCCAACTTCATCTCTCCAATAGTATGTTCCCAATCCTGTCTACCTGATCTATAATCCAGCCCCCAATATCCAAGTCCCGAAAAAGTCACCAACAGTAAAATCGCCGCTGCAACTTTCATAAAAGGAAATTTCCTGTTTTGAGAAAGCTCCTCCTGACTATCTAGCATGAACTCCATCTTAGACCAACTATCCTGCTTCAACTCGGATTTTTTATCATAGAGCTCATCTTTCATCCACTGATCAAATCTCTTATCCTCCATAGCTCTGTCCTTTTATGTTCAAAACCTCATCATTCCTTTTAACACCTGCTTGTAGCAGTTTTCTAGCTCTGCTCAATTGAGATTTGGAAGTATTCTCCGATATTCCCAACATCGTCCCAATCTCTGCATGATTATAGCCCTCTATAGCATACAGATTAAATACAGTCTTATACCCTTGAGGCAATGCATCCACCAATTTCATCAGGTCCTCAGACTCCAATGCACTACTAGCAGGCTCACTACCCAACTGATACTCGACCTCTTCTACATCAACCTCCTTATAGACTGATTTATTCTTTCTAATCCAACCTAGACAAGTGGTGACCATCACACGTCTCACCCAGCCTTGAAAACTCCCTTCAGCTTTAAACTGATCCAGCTTTTCAAACACTTTCATAAAACCAATCAGCATAATTTCTTCTGCAGTACTATGATCGCCAACGTATCGCTTGCAAACGGTCAGCATCACAGGAGCATGAGTTTCAAAAAGAGCCTTTTGCGCCTTTCGATCCCTATTCTTGCACAGGCTAATCAGTTCTTCTTCGGTATGTGTAGACTGGTTTCTCATTTATTTGTAGACTAGATGCACTTACCATCAAAAGAGTTGCATCACGATATAAAATTAAAAAAGAAAAGCTCGAATTGATGATCAACCCGAGCTTTATACTTGAACTAAATATTTTTATCAATCGTCAGATGAGCGAATCGTACTCATACCATCTTCGTCAATCATTTTGATATCAGGATCACCCTTGTATCTAATATTACTCAGACCAGTTGCCTTTACTGACATTTCATCCTTTGCCCGTACTCTAGCCGTAGATGCACCAGTAGCTTTCAAATCCACTTTTTTAGCATTGAGCTTATAGGCTCTTAAAGACGATGCTCCTGACACGTCACCTACCAAGTATCCTGTTTGACCAGACAATTCGATATTACTTGCTCCATGTAACTCCAGCATCAGCTCCTTGGTATTACCTTCATAATGACAAGTAGTGGCTCCTGAAAAATCCAACACCAGTTCATCAGAGTCAAACCCTTTTATATCAAAACTACACATCCCCGTGCCTTTCACCCTTGACAGTTCTGGCATATAGATAGTAACGTTTAACTCTCCTTCATTTTTGATATCTTCTAGAATATTCCAGTCTTTTTTCTCGAAATCCAAAACCAATACCTGATCATATTTATTAACTATGACATCATCAGTCAGCTTCCTAGGTCCATTCACTCCTATTTTGAATTCATCTCCCTGTCTGATATCCACATTATAAAAACCATGTATTTCCAGTTCATTGAAATCCTCCAAAGAAACAACTACATCATCTTTTCTGTCCTGACTATCCTCTTCATCATAGTATCGAATATTACCCGAATCGGTCGTATCTCTATTCGGTTGCTCATCATAACTACAATTCAGACATTTCAGCCCCTCTCTTTCATATATCCACTGATACTCCTCCTCCAAGTCACCACGATACCACAATTCCCTGTTATATGATTTGGACAACAGTTGATCCATGTCTCTATCCATTGAGAACACTTGCCCTAATGGCATGTATAGTATGACATTGATCTCCTGACCTCTAAATTTTGCTTTATCTGTGAACCCAAAATCTGCATCAAAGAATAATGTATTACCCTCTTGAGCCACATTATAAGTCAACATTTGGGCATTTTCAATGGCCTGAGTTTTACTCTTTCCAAACCCCTCTCTTTTTACAACCAATTTAATAACAGAATCTTCAGAAGACTTGATTCGCATCCCACCTATTCTTCTCAGTATAATATTTTCATCTCTTAACTTTAACAGCACTGGTTCATTTACATCAACCACTAATTCCCGCTGTTCCTTGTGATAACCTTCATGGCTAAATGCACTTACAACACTAGGAATAGAAAAAGCCAAAAGCACACCACCTATCAACCATACTCCAAGCAAGCTCCAGCCCATTGCCGCATTGATCACAAATCGTTTGGCAATCAACGACACACCTAACAACGACATGACCAAAAGAGGTAATGCACCTGCAATAAATCCCGCTATATAAAGTAAAGGAGAAAAGCTTTGTGGAATGATATCAACAGGAATAGGCGTCATGGCAATGAAATCAGGACTGCCATAAGAGAACCCAAGTAATAATCCCAATACTCCTAATAAAGCTAATATTGCGACCACCCCAGATAGTGTCAATACAATACCCACGAAGATTCGAATGACATCCAAAAGCACCTTACTGATCGGGCCTAGCAATTTCCCTAATACTCTAAACACCTCAGACAATACTCTAAACGGGAATAATAGGATCTTTGCAAAAGCGCTTTCTTCTCCTTCATTAGTTTTGAGACTATTACTCAAGGATTGCTGAATATTAGAAAGCGTAACTGGCTCTCCTTGCATCTGCATTTTTTCGGTGATCGTCTTAGCTAATGGAGTTATCATCCAGAGTATCACATATAATATCAAACCAGAACCTCCTAAGAAAATAGAGGCCACAAAAAGCAACCTCACAATAGCCAAGTCGATTCCGAAATACACCGAAATACCTGAAGCAACTCCACCTAATACCTGATTCTTGGAGTTCCTAAACATCTTCTTGACACTTTCCTCATCCCCCAAATCATTGGAACTAGGAATAACTAACCATAAAATAACATAGGCTAGTAATATCATGCCGCTGATACCAAAATTGAATACGTTGAGCATCAATACCACCAATAGTAACCTGACCCAGAGCGGATCAATAGACATATAATACGCGATACCAGAAGCAACTCCACCTAGTACTTTTCTCTTTTCGTCTCTCAGTAATTTCTTCTTTCCAAGATCATAGTCATCCGAAGAATCCTCTGATTCAGTTTCTTTATCAGACTTGGACTCAGAACTACCCTTTTCTGATTTCTCTTTAGAAGAACTATTTTTAGGACTTTCTGCTCTCTGTTCTTGAGGTTCCTCTTCCTCTATCGCTTCAAAATCTGCAATAGTCCCCATGGTGGTCATCAAGAAGCTCACATCTTCATCTGTAATGATCTGTTTGCCTTCATTGAGTTTGGTAAGAAATATCTCTGCTATACGATTTTCGATATCAGAGACAATTTCCAAACTATCCTCATAAGTGGAAAAATACCTGTTGATATTTTCTAAATAGGTTTTCAATTCCGAATAAGCGTCCTCCTCAATATGAAAAATAATCCCACTTATATTAATACTGATGTTCTTTTTCATCTTAATTCAATTTGAAGTCTTCTTGGTTCTTTGAGTATGTAGAATTCATCATCTCAATTAATTTCTTGTTTTTTATTACTGATCTTTTTAGCTGAAGTCATGAGTTGTTTCCAGGTTTCTTCCAAACCTACTAAAAAAGTCTTTCCTTCCTCTGTAATGGTATAGTACTTTCTCGGAGGTCCCGATTTAGACTCTACCCATTTGTAATCAACAAGCCCTGCCTTTCTCAACCTCGTCAGTAAAGGGTACAGCGTACCTTCAACCACCATTATTTTGGCAGACGTCAACTCTTCTAACATATCCGAAGCATAGACTTCTCCTCGTGATATGATTTGAAGAATACAGTACTCAAGAATACCTTTCCTCATTTGGACTTGTGTGTTTTCTATTTTCATAGTTTGAAAATTTGTTTAGCCTCACATTCTACCTATGTAGGTAAAGATCAAAGCCATTAGAATGAAAATTAATAATATCATGGTATTTAGTTCAAGTAAATACACCTCCTACGGGAAGATGATAATCGTAAATCACTATTGAATACGGAAAAGTACCTTGCATAGCCAAGTACTGTGTAATAAAATCACAAGAATCAGCAATATTCTTTATATAGTTCAACTAATACAATGAATAATATAAAAATTTAAGCCTTCAACATTGATTTTAGTTTGTCACTATCTATTCATAACATGCTTATTTATTGCCTGCTAATCACAATGTTTCTAACTTTGATCTGTTAAAATTATAATGACGCATTTGCACTTAAAAATCATTGCTTTCTTCTGTTTGGTCTGTTTCCATACGACCATTTTTGGACAAACAAAGTCTCCAAAATATAGCAATGAATTTTTAGCTATTGGGGTAGATGCTCGTGCTTTGGGGATGGGAGGGGCATACACTAGTATTGCTGATGACGTTAGCGCTGGATACTGGAACCCTGCAGGACTCAATTCTCTCTCAACCAAATACGAAGTAGCCTTACAACATTCACAATATTTTGCAGGCATTGCCAATTACGATTATTTAGGGTTTGCAACTCAGATCGACAGTGTCAGTTCTTTGGCTTTATCTGTCATTAGATTAGGGATAGATGACATTCCAGACACACGGTTTTTATACGATGCTAACGGCGCATTGAATTATGACAATATTCAATTCTTCTCCGCTGCTGACTATGCTTTTCTAATATCCTATGCTCGAAAGCTCTCTATCTTAGGAGGGGTAGATGTAGGTGCAAATGCTAAAATAATCTATCGAACCGCTGGTAGTTTTGCTACCGCATGGGGTTATGGGTTGGACATTGGCATATCCAAAAGCATTCGAAACCTAAAACTGGGACTCATGCTGCGAGATGTAACGGGCACATATAACACATGGAGTCACAACACTGCTTTGATCGCTGACATTTACACTCAGACAGGTAATGACATCCCTGAAAATTCAATTGAAATCACGTTACCACGCGCCATCCTTGGGGTGAGTTACCAATATCAACTCTTGGATATCATCAGTATATTAGCTTCTGTAGATATAGAAGCTACATTTGATGGCCAACGTAATACTTTGATTCAAACTTCCACATTATCAATAGATCCTAAGGCAGGGTTAGAGTTGGGCTATGCTAATATGGCCTTTCTTAGATTTGGAGTTGGCCAATTTCAACAGATACAAGACTGGGATAGGAGCAAATCCTGGATATTCCAACCCAACTTTGGAGTAGGGGTAAAACTCAACATAGTGGAGATGGATTACGCACTTAGCAATATTGGTAATCAAGCAGATTTGCCGTACACACATGTCATTTCACTCAAAATCAAGTTCAATGATAAAAAATAGACTCTTCATATGGTGTTTACTTTTTATTACCACGCTCTCAGTAGGAGTAGCCCAACCATATGGCAATGAATGGATTGATTTCAATCAAAATTATTTCAAGATCAGTATAGGTGAGAACGGAATTTACAAACTCACCAGAACAGAATTAGCCAGCGCAGGATTCCCTGTCGGGAGTGTAGATCCAAGAAAAATACAACTATTTCATCTCGGACAAGAAATTGCCCTTCATGTTGAGGGAGAGTCTGATGGAAGTTTTGGTACCAATGACTTTATTGAGTTCTACGGAAAAGTTAATGACGGAACGACCGATACTCCACTATACATTGAAGAGAACAATCAACCTCACACCTATTACAACATCTTTTCAGACACCGCAGCTTACTTCCTCACCTACAAGCTCAATACCGAATTTGGAGTTAGAATGGATGAGTTCTATGAAAACAATGTAGGGAATTTGTCACCAGAAAGCTATTTCACGGATACGGTGATGACGGTCTTGCACAACAACTATTTTGAAGGGCAGAGTTATGGATTCAGTAATGAAATAATCTTAGGCTCCTATGATCAAAGCGAAGGCTGGACAGGATCTAGAATAAAACGAGGAAGCTCTGTGGACTACACCATCACAGGTCTCATCGATAGTTATCAAACAGGGACACTCCCTCATATTTCGTTTTTATTATCTGGTCGTAACAACAATTCACACAATGCTACCATCCAAGTTGGTGCTAACACCAGTAGTCTTAGAACATTGACTACCGCGGAATTTGATAAAGATGAATTATTCTCATTAGAAAGTGATTTGCAATGGAGCGATATTTCGGCAGGTGGAGAATTAGTTTTCAGAATGACTGTCAATGGAGTGAACGGAATTGCAGATAACATATCTGTATCATTCATTAAAGTAGATTATACCCGTTCGTTCGACTTTAGTGGCCTTACTGCACAAGACCTAAAATTGCAAACTCAAGCAGGCAACAAGTCCTATATTGAGATTCAAAACCAGCCAACTTCCACAGTTGTCTATGACATCACCAGTATTTCATCACCTGTTTTGATTGGACTCAATGATCTCGCAAACGAACTCAATTTCATGGTCGATAATACATCAACGGTCAGACAACTCTATCTACAATCTGACCACAAATCTGTTGGCCATATGGAGGCCGTTTCATTTCAAGAAATTGACCCTAGTCAATATAACTACCTCATCATAGGACACCCAAAACTACGTGCTAATACCAGCGATAACCAGACCGATCAGGTAGCTGCCTATACTGCATATCGTTCATCCATTCCAGGAGGAGGGCATACAGTTTTAGACTTAGATATCGATCAAGTTTTTGATCAATTTAATTACGGTCATTATTCACCTTTAGCGATTAGAAATATAGCCAAGTACTTTTATGACAATGGAGGGTTAGACTTTTTATTCCTCATTGGTAAAAGCTCCAATGTACAGGCCAACTACTATAGACAAGACCCGGAAATCGCTACTGTCAGACATCTAGTCCCTGCGTTTGGCTACCCTGGTGCAGACGTACCCTTTAGTACTGGGTTTGATGGTGGTTCATCCTATGAATCCGTAGCTACAGGTAGAATCAATGCATCTGAACCAGATCATGTACAAGCTTATCTCAATAAAATCATTGAAGAGGAATCCTTACCCTATGACAATCTGTGGCGAAAAGACCTTGTCCAACTCAGCGGCGGCAATACCGAACAAGAACTAAATACATTTAGAGGGTATATTGACAATTTTGCAGATATCGCTGCACAAGAAATCTACGGTGGTGAATCATCTCAAATATCAAAAAACAACAATTCAGCAGTAGAACTCATCAATATCTCAGACGAAATCAACGATGGTGTAACTATGGTTACCTTTTTTGGACATTCGAGTGGTAGTGTTACCGATATCGAAATCGGGCTCGTCAGCGACCCTTCATATGGCTATGCCAACAAAGGTAAATACCCGACTTTCATTGTTAATGGCTGTTTGGCAGGTGACTTTTTCAGTGAAAAAGAATCATTTGGTGTTGACTGGATTTTAACTCCTGACCTTGGCGCTAGTGCATTTATGGCACATAGTCATGTTGGATTCTCTAGTAGTTTAAGACGTTTTACGGATATATTCTATGAATTATCGTACAACGACTCAATCTATACTGCACAAGGAGTAGGCCAAATCAAAAAAGAAACTGCCAAGAGATTCATTGAAACCTATGGTAACAATGCGCAAAACCAAGCGCAAGTTGAATTATTCAATTTACAAGGTGACCCTGCTGCAAAAGTATTCGGGGCTAATAAATCCAATTATTCGATCAATCAGAATCTAATTGAGGCAAAGACCTTCAACAACGAACAATTACTCGCTACTGTTGATTCATTCTATCTAGCGTTTGACATCAAGAACTTTGGCATATATGACAATACGCCCTTAGCCATACAGGTCGTTCGCACACTAGCAGATGGTACCAATATCACTTATGGTCCTTTGGTTTACGACCCTATTCTTAGACAGGACACGCTCACCTTCACGATCAACAATGAAATAAATAACCCTGAAGGAGAAAACACTTTCAGGATAGAAGTTGACCCCTTTTCAACTATAGATGAACTTGATAAGCAGAATAACGTCGCATCAATTGAGCTATTCTTGAGTAATGGAAGTAGCGCGAATCTGCTCCCAGAAAATTATGGCATCTACACAGAGCCTATGATGGAATTTTATTTTCAAACAAGCAACCTCCTATCTGATACACGCAGCTTTAACTTCGAACTAGACACCACCAGTACATTCAACAGCCCGTTCCTTACCACCGAAACAATATCAGCCAAAGTCATCGGAAGACACCTGTTCGACCTTACTTCAAGAGGGGTAATTAATAACGGGCAAGTATTCTTTTGGCGAACCAAACTTACTGATCCTTTACCTAATGAAATAGATGAATGGGTCACAAGTTCATTTACCTATGACACGTCGGAAAACGAAGGATGGGGACAACACAACACTTCACAATTGGCGGAGTTAAATTTAGATGGTCTGTCCATTAACACTTCAGGAGTTTGGGAATTCGCTACTTCAGAGTTAGGGCTACAAGTACAAAATTATGGTTCCAATCACCCCACTAGTGATTACAATGATACACGCGTCTTGATCAATGGACGAAACTACTTCAATTCGAACTCTACCAATTCAAAAGCTGCTTGTAGGAATAACACGATAAATTTCCTTTCATTCCAAAGACAATCTCTTGCACCGTTCAGACCATTTGACTTCTCGTTAGCCGATGAGCTTAACCCATTGGTCTGCGGATTACTGCCACAATACATACTTAACTACACTACTGGAGATTTTACTGGTAGCACTAACCCTATCGAATATATTAACACAATAAGCTCAGGAGACAAGGTACTGATCTTCTCATTAGGACAAGTGGACTACACGGCATGGACGGATGAGTTTAAAACTGCACTGGAATCTTTGGGCATAAGCCGAACGACTTTAGACAACCTCAGTAACGATGAACCACTTATCTTTTTAGGAACCAAAAACACAGTTAATCCAGCAACTGAAATATTGGCACTCACAGATCCGAAAAATGAAAATACCTTGTTCCTAGATACCGATTTGGTGGGTAGTTTCGATACAGGCTCCATTTCAACTAATAAAATAGGACCCGCCTTATCATGGAGCAATATCAATCTGAATATTACTCCTTCTGACAATCCCTTAGATGACATTAACAGTTTTAGTTACATAGGAATTACAACAAATGGAAATGAAGTTAATTTAGGAGGTAATAGTACTGACCTCAATTATGACATCTCTTCTATAGATGCAGATGATTATCCATACTTACGATTCCAATTAAAAATAGAAGACCCTGTTGCCTCCACCCCTGCTCAGCTTAAAGCCTGGAAAGTCAATTACTTCACAGCACCAGAGGGCATATTGCTCCCAAATGAAAACACAAACTATCAGGACAGCTTAATTGTTCAAGAAGGCCAAGAAACTTTCTCTTCATTCACCTTTTGGAACTACTCCAATAAAGCTTTTACAGATTCAATAAAAACAATCTATGAGATCCAAAACGCAAGTAAAAGCTTGATCATAAGAGATACGGTATTACTCGCCCCTCTTGCCGCTGGTGACTCTACTAGATCAGATATAGGATTGACTACCGTTGGCAATGATGGAGAAAATGACTTACTGATCAACGTTAACAAAGGCATTCAAAAAGAAGTTTATTCAACCAACAATAGTTTAAGGCTCACTAAATTCATGACAGTAGAATTGGACGAAGTAAACCCGATTTTAGAAGTCACTATCGACGGCATTAGAATTATGGATGGAGACATTGTCTCACCCAACCCTCAGATTAGGATCACAATGAATGATGACAATCATTACCTAGTCAAATCAGACACCGTTGGCATGAATCTCAATCTAAAACGACCATGTGAAACCTGTGACTATGAACGCATCCCGTTTACCAGTTCCGAAATCACATGGACTGCTGCAAATGAAGAAAATGATTTTAGTATCGAATACCTCCCTACTCAACTAGAGGATGGTATATATTATATTAAAGTTCAAGTGTCAGATGCTTCTGGTAATGAATCCGGTATCAAACCATATGAAATTTCTTTTGAGGTAATCAACGAATCTACCATCACCAACTTCTATCCATACCCCAATCCATTCAGTACCTCTACTAGATTTGTATTCACCTTGACGGGGAATGAAATCCCTGAAGATATCAAAATACAAATACTCACAATTAGTGGTAGAGTTGTCAAGGAGATCTTCATGAATGAGCTTGGAACTATTCGTATTGGCAACAATATAACAGACTATGCTTGGAATGGAAAAGACGAGTTTGAAGATCAATTGGCCAATGGCGTATACCTGTATAGAGTACTGATCAAAAATGCAGGAGAAAATTTCCAACACCGAATAACTGGAGGTGATCGCGGTTTTAAAAATGGATATGGAAAGATGTACTTACTTAGGTAACGATCATCTAAGCAGATCATTTATCTTTCCTACCTTTTCATCAAGAACAGTCGCTTTCTCTTGCAATTCGTTCAAAGCATTCATTGCCTGTTTATTATTGAGTTCCGGATTGGTAAGAGCTTCTGTTCTCATAAGAAGTATTAAGCCCAAAATATTGGATAACGGTGCACGAAGTATATGTGCATTGTCAAAGGCATACTGCGATAATTGCACATTTTTATTCTCCAATTCTTTAGTACTATCTTCGATAATTTTCTCCAAATTTATTTTAAGGTCTTGTACCTTTTGAGTCTGTAATTCTAACAGGCCCTTTTTACTCTCTACCTCTAGCGCCAAATCTGCTATTTTATTGTTATAAACCCCAAATTTCATTCGCTCAGTATCAAGATTATACTTGAGATATACCAATGAGATAGCAATAGCTATGAGGTTAAACAAATACTCAACCCAAACCCAATCATAGCTATCATAGATTACATTCTGAATAGGTTTACAATACCTATTCAATACATAGATCAAGACATTGATAATGATGACAATCGGGATTTTCAATCTATGGGGAGCGATCACAATAAACACTACCATCATAGCAAAAAAATGAGTGGTCATAGGCCCTGCAACCCCTCCTCTCAGAAACCAGAAAAAGCCATACAATATGGTATGGATTGCAACAAAAACAAAAACAGAATAAGCTATTGTAACTCTCTTTTTCAACATCAAATAGCAAATCACATCTACCAATAGTAGGACTCCATACATCAGTGTAAGCTGTGTCTCAAAACCTGTATATAACGAATATGTCATAAACACCAAGCCATACCCAATACTTGCGATCAGTACAAAATTATAATATCGCATTGCACTAGGGGTTTGGAAATACTCTTGAACCTTAGCTATCATACATCACCTTTATATGAATTTTCTATGGACTCAAATGATTCACTCAAAAGTCCCCCAGACATTATTAATAATTCTCTGAATTCTCCTTTCCCTATTTTATTGTATTCTCCGATCTGGCTGATCAACTCTTGAAGTGCAGGTGCTATCTCTGAATCACTAATATTAAGATACTCAAGTAAAGCTTCGTTGTTAGCACTCAATTCATTAGACCGAACCTCTACTCTCAATGCCAATTTATAATTGACCTCTTGCAGTTCTTCCTCCTTCTTTTCCAATTTACTATTTTCATCTTGAAGTTGAGATAACACAACATGCAGCTCATTTTTCTTTTTATAATATCTTTGCTTTTCCTTATGATACCTGAGTGTCATAAAAATCAAAAGGCTAGAACCGATCAGTAGATTTAATTGAAAAGGGAAATGTCCTATTGTAGAATTTGTGATAGATCGAACTCCTCCAATATCCCAATGCAAAGCGGCTAACATCGCAACTTGAAGAATCAAGATCAAGCCAATAAAACGTTTCAATTTTGAGCCATTGGTAATCATGGCAACAACTACCATCATGACTACAACCAATTCTTCAGAATAACCCTGGATTCCATTATTTCTAAGCCAAAAGAAAGACATTGTCGCTATAAACACCCAAGCCCATATTGTACGCAATGTATCAACATACTTATTTAGACTCAGGATGTATAAGGTAACTAGATATAATACCATCATACCACTATGGATCGAAAAGTTAAGCGTACTCAATTCGATCTTCTCAAACATAACTTGATAGACTGCTATTAAGTATCTCACAATACCTACATAACATATTCCTTCAAGAATATTTCTTTCAAATGATTTTGACACTCTCATAGCTAGTAATTCAAAGCTTTGTGTTACTATAATCAAAGCTCCTATTCAATATAACCATCTTTTAAACCCAATCAAAGGACAACTACGTTACAATAATTCAATCTCACATTTATAACATCATTTTAATATCTCATTGATCTTTTTGACCATCTCATCCAACTTCTCAGCTTTATTTTGAAGCTCAAAAAGTTCTTCAGAATCACCCTTTCCTCCTGTCATTTCCAATTTCAATACTTCAATCATTCCAAGAATATTAGATAGTGGAGCACGAAGAATGTGAGCATTATCAAAAGCACATTTAGACAATTCCTTATTTTTCAACGCTAGTTCATACGTACTAACTACAATCATATCCTCGAGATTGGAGGTCATATCTTCAATTTTTGTTCGTTGATTAACCAATTCCTCTTTTTTACCAACTAACTCAAAAGCAACATCAGCAATATGATTATTATACTTAAAAAGCAATTTTCTCTCACCATCCAGCCCCTCTTTGAAATACACCAATGTAACGCCGATTACAACAGAGTTCAATATATAATCTATCCATAGCCATTCAAAGATAAAATTACTACCTCCAAGTCCTGCACTGAAAAATTGACTTAAAAAAAGCAATATCAAACAAAGAAAAATCACAATGGCTAACTTATAAGTCTCAGGTAAAACAACTATAAATACAACTGCCAATGTAAAATACAAGGTTGAGGCAGGCCCTTGTATTCCACCATCCAATAGCCAAATAGCAACAAAAGCTAAGATTTGAAGTAAAGCAAAAACGAAAACAGAATAAGCCATTGTTGCTCTTCTTTTTTTCATCACATAGCAAACAACATTCCCTACAGTCAAGAACATATAGACTAAGTGCGTATTACCATTTGAACTGATAAATATATCCCACAGATAATGTCCAACACTAGATACGATAGCTAGAATCAATATGATTCCATAAAATCTAAACGCATTAGGCGTCTGAAAATCATTTTGAACTTTAGCTATCATTCCTTTTTTTACTTTCCTGTTCTATACTCATAAAAGCTTCATTCAATTTCTTACCGGATTCTAGCAGCATATCATTTAAATCATTACTAAAATCAGATTCTTCAATATAACTCACTAAATCCTTCACTGCTGGAGCAATCTCAGAATTGCTTACATTCAAATAAGAATTAAGAGCCTTATTATTTTCACGTAACTCATGAGATCGTTCTTTCACTCCTTTTTCAAGTCGCTCATTTATCTTCCTCAATTCAACCTCCTGCTTCTCCATAGTCAAATTACCATCATGTATCTCGGACATAACCATGTGCAAGTTTTTCTTCTTAGAAATTTGATAACCTTTCTGTTTCAAATATTGCTGAGAGAAAAACAACAAAACGGTTGTGATGTACACGATCAATAATTGAAATTGATAATTATCTCCCACTAAAAAATTTATGCTTGAAAAAAAATCTGAATGGTACTCTAATAATACGACCAACATCAACTGTATAACTACAACCATTCCTATCAGAACTCTCAACACCCTTCCTGAGTTCAACATGGCCACTAACATCATACAGCCAATCAGACCATTTTCCTCTACTCCCTGCAACCCATTCATCATGATAAAAGCGACAGATGATAGAACAACAAATATCAACGTCCACAAAATACCCACAAAGCGAACACTCCTAATCCTATTGATCATAAGAAGAGTGGTAATTGACAATAGTAATACAACATTAAAAAGTATGAAAATCACTATGTCCAACTCACCTGCCCAAAAAGACACAAGAGCAAAAAAATACCGCACTATGGTGAGTATGCTGATGGCAATTAATATCGTCTTTTCAAATGAGTGATTTTTCATTTCAGGCATATAAGAATACAACCCAATAGCGTGTCATAATCTCTAAGGTATTGTAAACCAAATCTAATGTTGCAGGAAGTTTATTCCAAAGAAGAGAGCTGATCTATGCTCCTAATGACCCAAAATTAAGTGAAATAGCCTACTTAAGAACAGTATTAATTCCCATCATTACTTCATCCAAATCAACATCATGACGCATAGTTTGATCAATGTAACCTTGGTCAAAATATTTTCTATTATCAGAAGATGAATTAATCAAATCTACAACTCCTAATATGTTTGGTCAATGGGGCATGGAAATGGTATGCTTTATGATAAGCATACTTTTCAAGTTGTTGAGTTAACAAAAAATTACGAGTTACGCTCTCGTACTAGCAATTGAAGAGTTCTCAGAATTTGTTTAATTTCTTTTCACTCATCTGTTATAATTGACCTTCATGAATAACAATCTGAAGTTAAATATAGAACACTACTTTTTTCTACCTCGTTACACTATCAATCTATCACTGCATTGGCCCTTCGCACCATCTCATCCAGGCTGAGTGCCTCTGTCCTCAGTTGCCCAAGAATATTCATACTTTCTCTATCCTTCTCATACTTCATCTCCAAAATATCTATCAATCCTAAAATATTAGATAAAGGAGCCCGCAAGATATGGGCATTATCATAAACGTATTTTGAGAGTTGTTCATTCTTCCCTTCCAATTCAGCGGTATGCTCTTCAATGAGCGCTTCCAGGTTTTGTCTTATAGATTGAATTTCTTGCCTTTGATTGAGGAGTTTCACTTTCTTTTTAAATAAGCTCGAGTTCACTACCTCTAATTCTTGATTATATTGATTTAGCAAACTTCGTTGTTTTTCGAATCGAAATTTCAGATAAATCACTACAATAGCAACTCCCAATGAGTTAATTATATAGCCCATTTCAACACCAAAGAAGGTTTCGTACTGATGGATAGGTTCGGTATACAATACAGAAAGCACTAATGTCAAAATCGCCATTAATCCCACATATACAATCTTGGAATACCCCGGGAGAATCGAGGTATAAACTACCATCAGAGACACAAACAAATAGGCATAAGAACTATTAATCCCCCCAACCAATCTCCAAGTCACTGCATACCCTACCAGAATCATAGTAGAGTAAAGGATAGCAGACAGCACTTTTAACCTATCATACCGGATCAATGTTAGACAAAACAAATTCATCACTAGCATCCCCACATAAATCTGCATCAGTACAGCACTATGGTCAAAATACCAACTTTGAAATACTAAACACCCAAACACTACCAAAGTCCCTATAGACAGTATTTTATAGTAGTAAAAGTCAAATTGACTAGCGTAATTCTTATTATTCAAAATCTGAGCTAATTCCATTCTTCTTGCTGATAAGTTTCCTTCACATCCAGGTATGCTTGGTTCAATCTTCTCCCTGAGGTTTTCAATAAACTGATATAATCATCAAACTTATCTATTTTTTCAATTCGATTCGTGATTTTATTCAGCTCTGGTTCTACTTCCTTAGTATTCACTTGCAAAAATGCACATATAGATTGATTACTCTTTTTCAATTCAATAGATCTTGTCTTTATCTTACCCTGTAAAACCTCATTCCAATTATGGAGCTCTTCCTCTTGTTGCTCTAATTTATGATTTCCGATCTCCAATTCCTTGACACGCTGTTGCAGCTGCGCCCCAGTACCAAGCTGTCTACGTCTTTCCTGTTCGTATCTATAAGCAAAATATGTAATCCCAATAGCCAGGAGAACAATCATCACTTGATAAATTGAATGTTTGGTAGTTGTAATGACATATAAAAATTCAATTAATTCAAAATCATACTCCCATAGCAGAACCAAAGTGAGTTGCGAAATAAATGCAAGGCTAACAAATAACAACAGCACTCTCCCCTTGTTAATCATAGCGAAAATTACCAAAACTGCAATCATATTAACCTCTGACAGACCCTCAATCCCTCCAGACATCACCCAAGAAACACTAACCAATATCAACAATATTACACTTAGTGGGATACTGACTTTGTTGGTATCCTCTACCATTAAAGTTGCTACTATACTAACAGAAAACACTACAAACAAAGTAACATCCAGTATGATATAACCAAGCATAAGTGAGTCAAATATCAGTGAATACAAAGGAATTAGCAATCTGAGCATACTTAAAGTACAGACGGCTATTATTACCCCCCCTCAAATAACAATGGTTTTAGCTTAGGCTTAAATGACCATTGGTTCTCATTAAATGTAAACAATCTTCTCTATTACATCAATTAATTCAATGTTTAGGCTAAGCAACTAGATCAAACAACTACCCTTCTAACCTTTCGGGGTTATATCTTGTTGTGCCTTATTTAGTTTAGCCCCAGATTCTTTTAATAAATCAACATACTTATCTGCCAGTTGAATCTCATCAATACACCCTATTGTACTCATTATTTTCGGTCTAATCCCCTCGGTATTGACACTCAAAAAAGATTGAATTGACTCATTACTCCTTTTCAATTCCTTTGACCGTACCTTAATTCTATCATAAAGAACATTATTCCATCTCTTCAATTCCATTTCTTTAAGCTCAAGTTTTCGGTTCTCAATTTCCAATTCCTTGACACGCTGTTGTAATTCACTTCCTGTTTTTAATTGCTGTCTTCTTTCATATTCATAACGATATGCCAAATACCCTACTCCAATCGCAGACATCACGATCGTCATTTGATATTTGTCTACATTTGTTGAAATCGCGACGAACAAGGGCTGAATGAGCTCAAAATTGAATTCCCAAAGTAAAACCAATGTGATTATTGATATAAAAACAAGGGCAACAAACAGAACCATTATTCTTCCTTTGTTAATCATAGCCATAGTGACTAAAATTAGAATCAAATTCATCTCGGACACCCCTTCTATCCCACCAGACATGATCCAATTTACACTTAGCAACATCACTAGAATTACACTCATTGGAATACTCACTCTATTGCTATTTCTCACAAATAGTGAGGTTATTAAAGCAATCGTAAGCACAAAAAACAAGATGCCGTTGAACAAGATATATTTGGGTTCAAGCATCCCTATAATAAAATAATACAGCGGGTGAAATAACCTCAAAATACCCAAGGTACATACCGCTATAATTATTTTTACTTCAAATGACAGTTCTCTTCGTCTCAACATAAAGTCAATGGATCTACTTTAAATGTAATAAAACTAATTGATTAACTTTAGTAAAAAGGATCGATACCACAATGTCAGAGCAACACGCACACGATTATCAGGATGTTAAAAATATAAAGACAGCCTTTTTTCTCAATTTTTTCTTTACGATTATTGAGTTTGTAGGTGGATATTTTGTCAACAGTGTGGCCATCATCTCAGATGCTACACACGATCTAGGCGACACTATTGCATTAGGTACTGCCTGGTATTTTCAAAAACTATCTCACAAAGGAAGAAGCAAGACATACTCCTATGGCTACCGTCGATTTTCTACCATTAGTGCCATCATCAATTCGATGATACTCTTAATTGGATCAATATTCATAATTGCCAACACCATTCCAAGACTATGGTCACCTGAACAGCCAGAAACCCACGGCATGATAGCACTCTCCATATTAGGTGTTATCGTTAATGGCTTAGCCGTTCTAAAAACAAGACATGGTAAATCTATGAACGAACGAGTAGTATCCTTACATCTCTTAGAAGACGTATTAGGCTGGATCGCTATTCTAATTGGCAGTATCGTCATGAACTTTTATAACGTACCTGTTCTCGACCCAATACTCTCTATGTTCATTGCAGGTTATATTCTTTTCAATGTGTTTAAAAACCTCAAACTAAGCTTTAACATCATACTCCAAAGCACCCCTCAAGACCTAGATCAAGATACAATCGAATCTCAATTACTTAAAATACCCCATGTAATTGAAGTTCACGATATGCACTCATGGAGTATGGATGGAGAATTTCATATCCTAACGGTCCATTTAGTATTAGAAAAGGAAGATGACTTCCCTCAACGAATTCAGATCAAAAGTTCGGCAAGAAGTATCCTTGCCAAACATAATATCACCCATGCCACCATCGAACTAGAATTAAAAAACGAAAGCGGATATTGGGTTGATCAACACAACTAGATTTGAGATAGAAACTTCATCGTATCTACACCGTCTGCATAATCATCAATGGCAGGGCACTGAGCCTCTCCAAATGGAATATATCCATCTCCTACCACACATTGAATTTTATCCTTATTATCACTCAACCAATCCTTAACTTGTTCTTCTCCCTCATAATATTCATAATAGAGCACCGAGATTGGTGATACTAAATCCGAACTTTGTCGGACCAACAAAAAACCCGTATCCAAATGTTCTTCTCTATTGACCAAATAAATAGACTTATTATAATCATAGTTATTCCTAAACTTATGATGATTCCCAACCCATTCAAAACTTTTCAGACCATCTAAAAACGCTACAAAATCATACCCTTTTGGTACTAGTAGTTTAGATACGTTGCGACAGCCAAGTCCATAATATTGAAAAACATCCTGACCCAACTTCATAATATCCTCATCTGATTCATCACCAGTCAATACAGCAACAGAAGATCGATTGGCACGGATCAAGTTTGGTTTTTCCTTAAAGTAGTATTTAAAATATTTAGCAGAATTATCACTCCCCGTAGCTATATAAGCATCCGCATCATTGAGCCGCTCAACCACTTGAATTAACTCCCCAAAATCAGGGTTAATACTAATCAATTCATTAATAATAAAATGAACCAAATAAGTGTCATCACTACTAGGTTTGATCATTAATTGATGTCCAGCCAACAATACTGTCATCATATCATGAAAACATACCAAAGGAATATTACCCGCTGCAATCACCCCAACCTTCTTACTCCTAACCTGATTCAAATCATAATGACTAAGCCAGTCAGTAATTACCTTTTCATCTAAAAACAGGCTTATCCCTTTTAAAGATTGAGACACACTAGCTTCAGTAAACCACGAATTTTGATTATTCGCTGACCTGGCCAACTCTTCTAGTTTTGACTCAGATAAATTTGCAATATATCTTCCTAGTTCAATAAATGATTTTTTTCTATCTGCTAACAACATATGATCTATAATGGAGTATAAATAAAGTAATGCCACAAAATCTTTGGCAGGCAAAATTAATCCTTATTTTTGCACACTTAATTTTTAGGACAAATAAAGTATACTAAAATGGCAATTATTATTACCGACGAGTGTATCAACTGCGGAGCTTGTGAACCAGAATGCCCAAATACAGCTATCTATGAAGGTGGTGTAGAGTGGGATTGGGCTGGTGGAACTAGCCTTAGCGAGGTTGAACTCGAAGATGGATCACAGGTAGATGCCAACGACGCGCAAGAACCTGTATCAGAAGATTTATATTACATTGTACCTGGTAAGTGTACAGAATGTAATGGATTTCATGAAGAACCTCAATGCGCAGCTGTTTGTCCAGTAGATTGTTGTGTTGACGACCCTGACTATGAAGAAACAGAAGGCGAGCTTTTAGCAAAAAAAGCTTGGCTCCACGACGAATAATATCATTAAAAACTACGTTGCTTCAACGTAGTTTTTTTTTACCCTTTTTAAAAAGCAATGGATTTAATCAATATTCTTGGTTTTGCAGCAGCAACTCTAACTACAGCAGCCTTTATTCCTCAGGCAATTAAAACTATCAAGACCAAGCATACCAAAGACCTGTCTTTGAACATGTATCTAGCGCTTAATATCGGAATTGCACTTTGGTTTTGTTATGGAATTATTCAAGGAGCACTACCCATCATACTAGCCAATGGTATAACCTTTTGTTTTACTATGATCATTTTGATCATGATTATTAAGTACAAAAACAAAGACTAAGTATCAACAATACAAAAACCCCACTCTTGGGTGAGTAGGGTTCAAATTAATGTACATACTTGTACACTGGTTATTTAAAAACAACCAGTGACAAAATCATATCTTTAGACTTGCAGTCTTACTATCTAGATGTACTTTTTCACAACACTAACCAAATCATCTGCCGTGAAAGGCTTAACGATATAATCAGAAGCACCTAATTCTATACCCTCGTTAATTACAGATTGCTGACCAACAGCACTTACCATAATAACCTTTGACTCTAACCCTTCGTCCATTAAAACTCTCAGGATATCTGTACCGATCATATCCGGAAGGATATTATCCAAAGTAATCAAATCTGGCTTCAATTCCATTGCCAAATCAATTGCCGTTTCACCATTAGGAGCTTCACCTACTATCTCAAAGCCCTCGTTCGTCAATGCATCCTTGATTAACGTACGCATGTACATAGAGTCGTCTACTACTAATATTCTCTTGCTCATAAGCTTAAGTATTTAATTTTTTCTTCTTTTTATAAATTCTTGTTTTCACATCGTAAGTATCAAATATCACTTTACCACCATCTGGCATGATATCATAATACCCAATTATTAAATAGCCTCCCTCGTTCAAACAATCATTGAACAAGTTTAGTACTTTTAGTTTTAAAGTTTCATCAAAATATATCATAACATTTCGACAAAAAATCACATCAAATTTTTGAGGCATGGCATCCTGGACCAAATTATGTCTAGAAAACTGCACATGCTTACTATAGCTTTTTTTAATAATGGCATCTTTTTCCTGAAAATCAAAAAAATCTTCCATTCTCTTATTTGGGAAATATTGCAGAAATGGTCTCAAATACTGCTTCATAATGAGCATTGAGTAAATACCATTTTTTGCTTTCTCCAAAGCTACACTACTTAAATCAGTAGCAACAGCCCTAGTTTTATGCAAAATCCCTTTTTGTTCAAGCACCATCGCCATTGTATAGACCTCTTCGCCTGTAGAACAACCAGCATGCCATACTTTGAACTGCGTCTTATCAACAAAATCATTCAGGATAGTATCCCTAATCTTAATCCAAGCATCTGGATTTCTAAACAATTCTGTAAGATTGACAAGCAAATCATCGATTCCATCTAGAAAAAACTGCTTATCCTTCAAAATCTTTGACCAGAGCTCGAGCATCGACTTGATTTTATGCTTCATCATCAGTCTAACGATACTTCGTTTGAATGACTTTTTTTCATAATTGGTAAAATCGAGTCCATACCTATTCTTCATCGCCTGCATCAAGGCTTCCAACTCTTGGTCTGATATACTATCAATCACATTATTGACTTTATGAATTAACTATATTATTATTCATCAGTATTAAATTGCCAATTCTCCAGCTTTCTCAGATTTCGAAAAATCACTTATTAACTCAATAAATTTATCTTGAAACAACCAAATAAATTCAGCAAAGACATTGAGTTCAGGTAAATGAAATACAGTTTTCAATATGCTCCCAGCACTAGCATCTTGAGATTCCGCATCTATGTGGGTATTCACCTCATTCGCTTGCATTGTTGTCAAAATTGGAACATTACCATATACTTCTAGATTCAAATAATTCGCTAACTGAGTCACTACTGCCCCTGCTACCATATTATCTATCTCTGTCATGAATTCCAATTTCATCAACCTACTTTGTGAGTTGTTGCCTGCCATGATATCCTCGGGCAAACATTTTGATTGAATTTTGTGTACATCTTCATCAGAAAATATTAAGTGACAAAAGCCCTTTAAATCCCCAACCAAATCTGTTTTTAACAAATATAGTTTTTGATCTTCTTTTTTGGTGTACTGATGAATCCCATCTACACTTGGTATACCAAGATCAATGCTCTTCATCACTACAGGACTACCCACCATCATTTCCAAGGACAATGCACCTTTCGCGAGCCCAAACTTCATCAGTCTTTCAGCTACGCTTTTTTCTTTGTCAGTCAAATCGCTAAACATCCTAAATATGGTTTTTATATAACATTAATTCACTTTTGATTTTTGACCCATTGTTCTGTACAACAAGTCCGTAATGGAGGCAACATCTACTATCAAGCAAACGGTACCATTCCCAAGTATCGTTGTACCACTGAGTAATTTGACGTTGTCTAGTGGTTTGGTTAGTGACTTCTCAATAACCTCCTTTTGTTGAAGGAGCTTATCAACAACCAATCCTACTAGCTTACCCATATAAGATACAACAATTACGTCTAAGTTTCGATTATCAACAATTTTATCATAAGATTTATGCAACATTCCTGGCTTGGAAATATCAGACAACTCCTCTGCCTGCATAAAATCATTTAGGAAAATAATCGATATCGTTTCTTCTAAATATGTTGCCATTAGACCGTCTCCGATCTTATGTATCTCTCCCGTCGGGATTGAGATTACAGCCTCTGTATATGTCAATGGCACAGCATACACTTGCTCTTCTACCTCGAACAATAAAGCTCCTTTCAGAGCCATTGAAGACGGCAAGATTAAATTAATGGTAGACCCTTTCCCTACCTCTGTTTCGACAGAAATCTGACCACCAATGGATTCTGTAGCTTTTTTCACTACGTCCATTCCTACACCTCTACCAGAGATCTCTGTCACTTTTTCAGCATTGGAAAATCCAGGCTCAAAAATATGCATGATCACCTCATTTTCAGACATTTGAGCGGCCACTTCTTTAGTAACCAAACCTTTTTCAACTATCTTCTTTCGAATAACCCTAGCATCTACTCCGTTACCATCATCACTCACTTGAATGACCACATTATCTTTTTCGTAACGACCATTCAGTGTTACGACACCTATTTCAGACTTGCCTTTGGCAACACGTTCGTCTCCTTTTTCAATACCATGACTCACTGCATTTCGCACCAAGTGAATCATAGAATCACTCATGATCTTAAGAATATTTCTGTCAATTTCGATTTCAGTACCTTTCGTTACCAAATCCACTCTCTTACCTTCTATACTAGCAACATCTCTTACGATCCTATGAAATTTATTAAATAAGAACCCAACCTGAACCATACGTGCATTCATCACACTGTATTGCAAGTCAGATGATATTCTCTGTAGGCCTTCAAACTCTGAAGTTCGATGACCATTTTCACTACTGATACTAATCAGACGATCTCTCTCTATCATCAGCTGACCTACCTGATTCATCAATTCATCCATCTTCTTAACCGGAATTTGGATTACATCTGTAAAGGTAATGCTAGGTGTAGCATCATCAATTTCACTATCTTCATCATCAGAGGTAGAAGACTCAACAGATCCGGATTCTATTGCAGTAGAATTACCCACTAGATCCGGAGTCTTCCCTACTTCCTCTTTTTGAATCTTAGGATGTAACACATTTTTAAGTATTACACTCAGTTTTGTTTTAACACCCAAATAGCTGACTTTCTTACCTGACTTAATGGAATCAATAAGATCTCCAAGTTTGTCATTGGCCTTGAAAAGGCCATCGAATATTTCACTATTCAAAGCAATCGCTCCACTCTTGACCGCTCCCATCACATCTTCCATGATATGAGCCAATTTGGCAATGTCATCTAAGCCCATGCCCATTGCATTGCCTTTCATCGTATGCGTGATTCTAAATATAGAATCGATCGCATTTCTGTTAGCATGATCTTTTTCCAGATCTGTAAAAAGCCTATTTAGGTCTTCAAAGCTTTCTATTGCTTCTTGATGAAATAATTCTCGATATTGCTGTTCCTTTGAATCCAACCTTTTGTCTTATAAACTGTTAACTAAAAAACCTCCAATTTCTTTAATATCTACCGATCGGTCAACTGCTTTTTTCTCCACAGCCGCTTTCGGCATACCGTATATTACACATGATTCCTCACTCTGAGCCACTGTAAAACCACCTTTCTTTTTAATCTCTATCATTCCCAACATTCCATCTTTACCCATCCCTGTCAGAATAACACCAATACATTTGGCACCATATGCCTGAGCTACTGACAACATCATGGCATTGACAGATGGGTTGTTGTATTCTGGAAATTTCTCATCCGTAAAATCAATAACCACTTGCCCACTTTTTTTCTTTTGAACAATCATATTTGTATCACCAGGAGCTACTATAATTTGCCCTGATTTTGGTCTCATATTTTGCCTTCCAACCACAATCTCCAACGAGCTCATCGAATTCAACCTATTGACAAATGACGGTATAAAATTTGTTGGCATGTGCTGACAAATCAAAACCGGCACATTTAAGTTAGCAGGCAATGAACTAATAACCTTCTCAACTGCACTAGGCCCACCTGTTGATGCGCCAATCGCGATGATGTCATACCTACTCTTTTCAGTAAATGTATGCTCATGGTGATTAACTCTTACCTGCGTCACGTTAGCCCCAGGATTTGCTCGTTTTACGCTTTTAATTTTTTCTATTAACTCATTCTCAATATTTCTAAGCTTCGAGTTACCTCGCTCAGGTTTGTTAAGGTAATCAACTGCTCCCATATCCAATGCATCGAAAATGGGCTGCAAGTTGGTATTACCCAACGAACTCAATATCAATATAGGTAATGGAGTCTTTTCCATTATCTTTTCGACAGCATAAAGACCATCGTACTCCCCCATATTCATATCTAGTAACAATACTTCTGGTTTGAGTTCAGCCACTTTCTTGGCAGCATCTTTGCCATCCACAGCTGTCCCAATCACTTCCACCACTCCACTTTCTGTCAAAATATCAGAAATGAGTAATCTCATAAATCCAGAATCGTCCGCTACTACTACTTTAATTTTTTTCAATTCTTTAATTACATTATTGAGCCAGAAACTATACTCACCTCATCCTCTTTTATTAATTCCGCTATATCGATGAAAATTATCATTCCATCTTCCGTTTTGATCAATCCTTTTATATAAGTCTCATCCAAGGATGTGTTTTGTAATATCCCGCTAGAGCTCACGATGGTATCTCCAGACACTTTCATGGTTATAGGTACTTCATTAACCAATAGACCAGCTCTTGAATTACCACTTTGCGTGACCAATACAAACTCTTTTGTCTGTCCCTTTGCATCAACCTTAAACTTATCAGCTAGATCTAATATCACCATCACTGCTCCTCGAATATTACTTACCCCTTTGATAAAGGTAGGGGCATGTGGAATAGCTGAAATATAAGGAGTAGGAACCACTTCCTTTACCTTATCAATCTCAATTGCATAGGTTTCAATACCTAATTTAAATGTAATCAACTGTATGTCTTTTCCAGCATAACTGGATATATCCTTGTCAAATTTTACTTTTAACCTTTCTCTCTCTTTATGTTCCTCTTCAGTCAAATACTTGATGGTCCCGATCTGCTTTTTGATGATATCACGCTGCATATCCATCAAGCTTCCCTCATACAGCTTAGGACTATGAGTAACATCAATCAAAGCTTCCTTTTCTTCTTTGACTACTTTTTCAATCACTTCAACATTAGGCTCTTCCAGCTCCTCCTCAATTACCACATCAGGAACAGCTACTGTCTCTGGGTTCTCTTGCTCAGCCTTTAATATCGCTTGCGCAGGAGATAGAGTTTGCTCCATTTCGGCTGGTGCCTCAATTACCGAAGACTCAACCTCTTCCTTTTCCACTTTTTGTACAGGAACTGGATTAGGAATTTTCTCAACTTTATTTTTTACTACACTTTTTTTAGACTCAACCTTTTTAGGTTCATTTTTCTTTGTTGCAACTTTTTCCACAGGAGCATTCTTCGCTCCAACTTTTACTTTCTTTTTGTCTACTGACTTTGCAACAGGTTTTTCACCCTCCTCTTTTTTCTTCTTCTTTTTAGAAGGGATTAAAGTGTCTTTTTTAAGATTTTTTCCTAGCGCCATATTTTCCACTTATCGCTTTAACAAACTCAAAACTTCTTTTGCAAATGCTTTATAATCCACTGCACCATTAGATGATGGTGAATACTTCATCACACTTTCACCAAATGATGGTGCTTCGCTGATTCTCACATTATTTCTAATTCTGCTCTTGAATAATTTCAATTCATAATTTAATTCAATATGCTGGTAAACTTCCCTACTTAAATTCCTCCTACTATCTACCATCACGGGTAACAGTCCCATGATCTCTAACTTCTCATTAAGCACTTCTTTGATTTTGGATATTGAATCCGAAATCTGGTTCAACCCCTGCAAGCTCAGTACTTCCATTTGCAAAGGAATAATAACCTTGTCAGATGCCGTCAATGCATTGATTGTCAACAATGATAATGATGGAGGACAATCTATCAAAATCACATCATAATTATCTTTTACAGAAGATAACACTTCGTCCAACTGTGACTCACGATCTTCTACACTTGCAATGTTAATTTCAACATTAGCCAAGTTAATATCAGATGGGGCAACATCAACCCCTTCTCTACTCTCAATGATGTCAATGATATTTGCTTCTCTCATCATGACCTCTGCCATAGTTGTCTTTACTTTCTGTACACCCAACCAATAACTCAAATTACCTTGAGGATCCAAATCAATTAATAATACTTTCTTTTTATTCAAAGCCAAGGCACAACCAAGATTCACTGATGTAGTGGTCTTTCCTGTCCCTCCTTTTTGATTAATTATCGTTATTATTGATGCCATTTTTCTTTAAATCAATTACTTACTTTGTTTCCCTTTGTCCGACAGATGATCAGTTATATCTCTAGATATCCCCATTGTACCAATAACATTACCATCCTTGTCTTTCAATGGTAATTTGGTGTTAGATACATATCTATACTTGCCGTCCTCTAATTCCTCCTCAGACATTTGATCAATAATAGGTTCTCCAGTTTTAATTATATTTTGCTCACCCTCATAAGCTATTTGAGCAGTATCTCTATCGTAATCAAAGTCTGACTTTCCAATAATTTCTTTAGGATCGTTAACTCCAAAATACTTAGCAACAGATTTACTCGCTCTTATAAACTTACTATTAACATCCTTGAAATAAATCGCATCTGGCATATAATCTAACAATGCATCCAATAATACTTTCTCGTTTTGGAAAGCACGCTCCTTAACAATCAATTCTTCAGCTTGCTCAACAGATCTGAGCTCTGACATTTTAAGTGTGGTAACATCACGCGTCATTCCAAACGTCCCAACAACCTCACCTTCCAAGTTCATCAATGGTAGCTTGGTTGTTGACCCCCATATAGTCACTCCATTCTGCAAATCATTTTCCTGAACACTATTCAGTAAAGGAACTCTCGTATTCATTATTTCTTGCTCTTCGTCATAAGCCACCTGAGCATGATCGCCAAAGAAGTCAAAATCACTTTTCCCAACCAACTCTTTGGGATCTTCTAAACCAAATTGTTTAGCATGAGAAACACTATTTCTAATAAACCTACTTTTTGTATCCTTAAAATAGATCGTATCAGGCATATGATTAAGCAATGCGTCTAGCAAATACTTCTCCTTCTCATAGGCTTCCTTCATTTGGAATATTGCAGTATTCTCAGATGCCGTCCCTGACAATTTGATCATGCTTATTCCTTCCTTCAAACTTTCGGCAACCTCTGCCAACTTCTGCGCCTTATCATTATAAGACTCCATACCTGCAGATAGTTCAGTTGATGAACTAGCGACCTCTTCGGTACCAGCAGCTGTCTGTTCAGCAATAACAACCACACTTTCGATGATCATCACCACATCATTGATTCCTGTAGTCTGTGCTTGAGCTGAGTTGAGTATTTCTTCAGAATAATTCAATGTCTTCGTTGTTGAAGACAAAATACTTTCAAAAACACTTGACGCTTCTTTTGATGTCTCTTCCCCACTCTTGACACTGTCAATCATAATCTTGATTACTTTGGCAGCATCTTCAGTATCAGTTTGCACCCCAGTCACCAATGTCTCAATCTCACGTGCTGATTTACGTGAATCTTCAGCCAATTTCCTAATCTCCTCTGCAACAACTGCAAACCCACGTCCAGCATCACCAGCCTGAGCGGCTTCAATAGCAGCATTAAGTGCAAGTAAATTCGTTTGTGAAGCAATATCGGTAATCACACCTAGCACTCTAGCAATCTCCTTAGATCTCTCGGTCAATACACTAATGGATTCATTAGTTTGTTCAGAAAATGCCGAAATATCTCCCATATTGAACATAACCTTGTTCACCATATCTTTGCCTTTCTCACTACTCTCAACACCAATTTTCGCAGCATTAGTAATTGTCTCAGCTTTCTCTGCCATTTCATTGGAAGAGTTCAGAATAGCTTCGATCAAATTAGAAGATTCATCTACTTTGGTCACTTGACTCTGCGCACCGTGACTCATTTGAGAAATAGCTGATGCAATTTCTCTTGTATTAGTACTCATCTCTTCGCTAGAAGTCCTCATTTCCGATGAAGACTCTTCTACAATGGTCGTACTCTGTGTGATTTGATGTAACAACCCATCAATATTTTCTAAGGCCTGGTTAAGATGGTTACCCATTACCCTTATATCACCTTTTGCTCCATCATCATACCGCTGTGACAAATCTCCTGTTGACATCCCTTTCAATATTACATTCAATTTCATCAAAGGACTGTAAAATGACTCTAACAACTTATTTGTAGAGTCTCCTAATATCTCCCAAGCCCCTCCTAAACCTTCTCTTTTGACTATTCGACTAGAAAGTTCGCCTTTATCAACTGCGGCAATTAACACCTCCTCCACATCGTCCACAGCATACTTTAGTTGCCGTCTCATCTTGAGTAAAGAGGCTCCTAAAACATCCTTTTCACTCTTTACTTCATATTCCGTATCCAAATTCCCACTTCTAATCGCTTCGGAAAGGTTAGATTTTCTTATAAGCTCCTCTAACAGTGAATTAATAGAAGCAGATATTTGACCTAATTCGTCATTGCTTTCTTTTCCCAATTTGTTAGAGGGGTCCAAATCACCTTGTACAATTATTTTCAATAGATCATTTGACTTTTCTATTGAAGAGGAAATATAACTTCCAATAAACCAAATCACACCTCCCAAAACAACTACTCCTACTACACCGATAAGAATGAATATGGTAATATCCTGATGAAAGGAATTGTTTTTAAAACTAAAAAAGGCAAATACCATAGAAACCACATAGGTTAACAATGTGACTCCTAAAATAAAGACCATCATTTTAGTTCGTACAGATAAGTTCTTGATTTTTACCATAATCAACTAGTTGCTAGCTTTTCTCCAGTTACCATTTCTAATAAATCGATCCAAACAATCATTTTACCATCTTCTTTTATTATTCCTTTAACATAATTCAACCCAAGCGTTGATTGGGAAATGATGTTAGAGGCCAACCCAATATTTTTCTTACTCACCATCATGGTATTAGGTACCGATTTGGAACTAATAGCAAAATGCTGTTCCTCACTCTTAACCACAAAGACAAATTTACCCTTGTCTCCATCCTCTTTTAAACCAAACTTGATAGCCAAATCAAGAATAGCTAAGACGTTACCTCTCACATTGGCTACTCCCAAAACATACTTTGGAACCTGCGGCACTGGGGCAATAGGCGGACATGAAACAACCTCTTTGATCATATCAATAGATACTGCATAATGCTCATTACCTACTTCAAAGGCCACCAACATGACTTTTTCATCATTTACATCCTTTTGATCAGCATCGTAAGCTGCCTTATTAGCTTCCTTCACAGCTTTTGCTGTTTCATTAATCAGTTTCAGCTTTTCCTCCTCGGAGATTTTACCCGACTGACCTTCGTCTAATGGTGACAATTCTGCTTTCAAATTACCTTCTTGTTCAATATTTTCTTCCATCGACATTACTTTAAAATTTCAAGCCTATGACACTTCTATATCCATATTCTTCAAACATCTTACTTTGCATTCCAAAAGGCATCTTACCTACCTCATTTAATAGCATTTTAAGTGCTGACGAATTCTCTTTATTTTCATTAGTTTCTTCAATCACATTGAAAGGTACCACATACATCGCTTTGATGGATGATAGCTCCACTCCATGAGATTTAAACTTTATGTTATTACCTGGAACCAATGCTTCCGCATTCCCTTTACATTCAATAAAACCACCTTTATCATCTAAGTAATAGATGTCATGATATGCCCCGCTATACGTCAACTCATCCTTACCTTCATTGATCACCACAACTGAAATCTCCAAAGGACAAGATGTCTCTTTGCCATTTTCCACAAAACGAAATTTCACCTGTGTAGACAACATTTTTAAAATCTCGTCTGGTTTAGAACATCGTTCCTTATAGACTATTTCCGTTAATGCCGCACTGACAAATGAATTGAATGTCAAAGATTCCCGAGCGTGACTATTTGAAAAATAAGATACAACTACTAAAAGTTCATCTCTCTCTCCAAACCAATAACCATTTTGATTGACTGTCTTTTTGTCGTATACTATAAAGGCGTCTTCTACATACAATTTCAATTCACCCTGAATTGGCAATAATGCATCCTTCAAATTCAGTAGATAGTTCAATCCACCATCCATGAATTCAGACTTCTTCCTTTTACTCTCACTAACCAAGCTGGTCAAATCCTTCTTGAGCTGTTGACTTTCCTTTGATTCTACCAATGACATGGTAGACTCCAATAAATCCAAAGACTCGTTATCATTCACAGATATAGAAGGCTTTTCTCTAACCTCATTCTTTACTGCTGCTGCTTTTTCAGAGATTTTACCCTCACGATCTTCCAATGCATCATCAAAAGTCTGCTTCAAACGGTGCGTGTCCCATGGCTTCTTAAGAAACTTATGAAGTCCAATTTTCTTAATTACTTCAGCAATATCATCTACATCACTAAAGCCAGTCATGATCATTCTAATGATTGAAGGATATTTTGGTACTATTTTCAACAACAATTCAGATCCATTCATTCCCGGCATCATCTGATCTGTCATAATCAGATCAATATGATGACTTGCTAATATCTCCTGTGCTTCCTCTCCATCAATAGCCGTATACACTTCGTAATATTTATTAAAATTACGATTGAATACACGGAGATTCACCTCCTCATCATCTACATAAAGTATAGTATACTTCTTCTCAATATTTTCTTTGTAGCCTCTGTCTAACAAGTTCTTAGTTGTTTTGGTAGATCAATTAATCTCTACTCTTTTTCAATTTAATTTGTTTTGGAATATTGACAGTAAATATTGTCCCTTTACCTACAGTGCTATCGACTGTAATTGTTCCGCCATGCTTTTCGATTATTCCATAAGTTATAGATAAACCAAGTCCTGTTCCTTTACCCACCGATTTGGTTGTATAAAATGGATCAAATATTTTCCTCCTTACTTCTTCTGGAATCCCTTTTCCATCATCCTGTACTTGGATTTGAACATTATCTGCATCCTTATCTATAGTTCTAATGGTAATTGTCCCTTTAAATTCTATTGCATCAGATGCATTACCTATCAAATTAACCAATGCTTGGTTCAATTGACCTGGTAAACATTTAATTGCTTTGATATTGTGATCAAAATCCTTAAGAATTTTAGCCTTCTTCTTATACTTTGGTTTCAAGATCAAGAGTGCATTATCTATAAGGGTAGATAACTCTGATTCTTTCACTTCATGTTCATCTTGTCTAGAGAATGTTCTGAGCCCATTTACAATTTCAGTAATTCTTGATGTACCATAACTCACATCATCTATTGACTCTTCAGTGATCTGTCTTAGCTCCTCATATTCTTTATCATCCTCTCTAATGATACTATACATCTCTTTGATTTTAGCCAGATCATTGAGCTCACAGATTTTTCTATAGTTCTCTACAAAAACTTGATACTTGTCAAAATTATCTTTGATAGAGTTAACCCCATTAGAGACAAAGTTCACCGGGTTGTTGATCTCATGAGCAATACCTGCTGTCAACTGCCCCAATGACGCCATCTTCTCAGAATGTAGCACCATTGCTTGAGCATCCTCTAGTTTACCATATATTTTATCTAGTTCAGATTGTTTACCCGACACCTCGTTAAGACCTAATCGAGTTTTTAAATCATTATTTTGAGCAATCACCTTATCATAGGCTTGTTTGAAGACTGTTTTGATCTCCTTGTTTTTACCGGCCATTGCCTGCAGTTTTTGATAAGCTGATTGTCCTTGCACTCTACAATCCTTAATCTCTTCATTGAGTAGAGTAACCTGATGTTTGAAATTGGCCGTTACTCCTTCTTGGCTTCCTTCTACTTCCTTGAGCCTTTTCAACTGAGAAAACATCAATAGTCCTCCCACCACGAGAATGACAAATAACAGGATAGCAATTATCAGATATATAGTAGATGATCCAGCTTGATCTCTCAGACTTGCAATCTCTTCTTTAGAAATGGTTTGCGCAAAGCCCTCTGATATCGTCAGGCTGGTAATAAAAACGAATTGAAATATACTTTTTTTCACAATAATATTCTTAACTAATAATGCAGTAGAAAGAATCCACAATAGGATATTGTATTAAAAGTAATAAACTAGTTTAACTAGCTTGTCTTAATGACTCTTTTATTTTGAAAACTCCGATAAAATTAAACGGTATTTGATAATGCAAGCTGATTTCTTTACCTGCAGCCAGTATTTTTTCGTTGTTTTTCTCATAATACCAGTTAAAAACTATTTTTCTGTTTTCACTCGCCAATGAGATCAATTTTTTGATCAGGATGTAAATATAGGTCGTAGACCCTGTCATATTTTTCAATCCAAAATTAATCTGAATCTCTTTGTGATCTGTTGCTTCGAACTCATGCAACAAACTAAATATATGACCATAAAAACTTAACGGATCATCTGGTGTAGAGACCCCAGTGATTTCTAAAAACCCTTTGACAGGGCTAAATTCTATCGAGGGGGTTGATCCAGTTGCTCTTATAAAGTATCCGTCCATGATCTACTTTTATTTTTTGGGTTTTCTAATCCAATTATGAATATTGATTCTACTGCATTACAAAAATAATTAACTCCTTGTCTCTAAACAACAGGCTATTTTACCTAATTGTTATAGGAGATTCTTGTATTGCTCTTCAGCAATTTGTAATGCCATTAGCATCTAAAAATCTTTAACAGATTCTTTTAAAATCCTGATAGTCAGGATAAAGAAACAGTGATCAGCACTAATTGGGTCAAAATAGTACTCATATTCGGTACCAGTCTTCTTTTTGATATCAATAAACCCAAGACCTGCTCCTCCCACGTCCGATATTTCACCTGTGAACATGGCTTTTTTGTGCATCTCTCTCAAACCATCTTTGTCCAACGCATTGATCTTATCCAACGTGTCTCTAAGTGAGATTGTATTTGCCGTAGTAATTTGATTACCCGTTGTAACGTAATATTCGGTTTCGTTGTGACCAATTAAAAATATACCATCCTTGGCTAATCCTTTCTCCAAATTATTAGAAGCATATTCCGCAGTACTATCAGCATGTTTACAGATATTTTGTAAAGCTTCAATCATCACATGATAAACACGTTTGGTTGTCTGCTTAGTCTCTTGTCGATCAACCATGCTTTCCTCCATCATATCTGTAATACCATCGATGGTGGATTGAGTAACTCTACCCAAGTACACAATATTAGCATCAGACTCATTCATCAAATCCTGAAAGGCTATGATATTCTTTAAATGATTAAGCTGATTAGTCTGCTTACTTCTGTTTCTGTTTAATCTGGACATATACAACGTTTCAATCTGTCAATTAAACATCAAATTAAATAAAAACTAAGAAGAAGCTCTATGAATTATTCAATTGATTGTTGATTTCAAACAAAATAATTCAACATCCCAACATCCAGTTAGACGACCTGTTGTATATCTACAACAATATCCCCTAGGTTATTCATCGAATTGATCAGTGATATTTGTTGAAATCGTTGCAAATCTTCCGCTCTAACTCTCTCTTCAATAACACTTCCTGTCTTCAATAAATATTGACGTCTGACACCTCTTAGCAAAGGTGTACTAGGCGTTACCCATTTTTGACCATCAAACAACGCCAGGTTGGAAAAAAAGCTATCCGTGACCCAACCGTCCTTGATAATGATCACATCATCCTGCTCTTCACGTTGATCATACAATACTGCCAAATGATCACGATCAACACTTTTGAATTCATAGGCTATCGAAGATGATTCTACTATTTTCAAACTACGAATTTGAGGCGTTTGATACTTTACGTATTCCACAGACACACCATCCTTATCATAGACCACACGGCACTTGTGTTTATCAAGGTCTGGAATCACTGGCAATAGTAGGCTCAGGTTAAAATTGGCTCCATTACTAAATACCTTTTTGGCCGTACGATCCATCCTTTCTTGATGAAGGCTCAAGAGTTGTGGTTCACCCTCTAAGTAACATACACTCTCAATATACTGGCACATAGACTTTGTCAATCATTTCTTGATACTCGGACTGCAAATCACTCAATGCATGAATTCCGCCTCCACTTTTGTACGACCATTTCCCTCCTTCATTTTGAATAAAGCGAATCATCACACCACTATCAAAATTTTTACCATCAAAATAACCCATTACCCCCGTATAGAAACCTCGTTCATAGCCTTCTACATCCTCAATAATCTTCATTGTTTTTCCTTTGGGAGCACCTGTAATCGAACCAGCCGGCAGCAAAGAAAAAATAATATCTCCCAATCGAGATTGGTAATCAATCGGCAGATTCCCTGTTATCTTAGAACTAACTTGCAGTAGGTGTTTGTGATTGGTACGGATTTCCTCTACATAACGAAACTTCTCCACCTCAACATTCTTGGCAAAAACACTCATATCATTTCGGATCAAATCCACAATGGTTGCATGCTCCGCCATTTCCTTTTCACTAGACAATAAAACATGCTTGGCATCTGGCAGGTCTGCATCGATAGTCCCTTTCATAGGAAATGAAGCTATTTTCCCTTCTTGAATCTGAACAAATATCTCTGGAGAGAATACAACAAATTCATCTTTGAACCAAAGCTTATATTTGGCTTTGCTCTGATAAAAAACCTCCTCCAAAGTACAATCACTCTGCACAGGTGTTTGGCAAGTAAGGTTGAGCAAATAAGTGTTTCCAGCTTCAATCTCGGATTTCACCAAGTTAAACTTCTTTTGGTAGGCTTTCTCTTCAATTGGTTGTTTGGTCAACTTAGCAGATGGCAAATCAGACGGTTGCACATCCCAGTTTTTACACCCATTTATCTGAAAAATTAGCTCCTCATTATCAATTTGTTCCTTTGTCAAGACCAAATTTTGTTCTCCTTTATAATCTGACACAAAAAGAAAAGGAGTAGCATTGGCACTATAGGAATTGATCTTGGCGATCGCTTCCTTCTTACTTATCATTCTCACTTTTTTTTCTTTTCATGCGATTTAGCGTTTTCTTAACAAGCGTAGAAAAAAATTCGTATTGCCCAAAAATAAAACCATAGATCAATAGAATAACAAAGTAGACAGGAAGTATAACAATATAATAGGTTATAGTAAAAACTGTTGGATAACTATCTGAGCCAGGTATCAAGCCTAAAATTGGTCTTCTCAAAAACATCACAGTAAACCCAGTACATGTAAATACCAATAGTACAACGATTACTCGCCCAATACTATTCAAACCCCAACGTTCCTGTAGCTTACCAAGAAGCCCCATTTAATGCAGCTTATTTATGTACTTATCCTTACTTTTAGTCTTACCGGCATCTTTATCGAGTACAAGATATTGTTCCCAAAAATCGTTAGCAGGCACACCTGCAAATACTTTGATTGGCTCTTTACTCACAGGATGAATAAAATCTAAAGAACGAGCATGTAGATTAATGTTTCCATCTAAGTTTGGTTTGGCAAAACCATACTTGATATCTCCTCTGATCGGACATCCCATAGAAGCCAATTGCACTCTAATCTGATGAGGACGACCTGTCAAAGGCTGCACCTCCAAAAGATAGTGATCATTGAGGTGACCCATTATTTTATATTTCAACTCAGCTCTAGAGGATCCATCTACTTCCTCATCATAAGCAGTCGTTTTGTTTATTTTCTCATCCTTTTTCAACCAATGAACAAGCTTACCCTCCTTTTGAGGTGGCTTCCTTTTCACTATGGCCCAATAAACCTTTTTGATTTTCCGATCTTTAAAAAGCTTATTCATACGTTCCAAAGATTTGGATGTACGCGCAAAAATAACCAAGCCACTGACGGGTCGATCCAATCTATGAACGGTACCTAAAAAAACAGCTCCAGGCTTATTAAACTTCTCTTTTACATAGTCCTTACAGTAATCCAACAATGGTTTATCCCTTGTTTTATCTCCTTGGACTAGTATTCCTGGTCTCTTATCGACAATTAATAAATGATTGTCCTCGTGAATGGTATGAAATGCCTTTATCATTGGTTGCAAAGCTAAATCAATCACATAGACTTTTCTAACAATAAACTAATTTGTCAGTAGGGTTCTAAAACTATCTACTTGAACATTCTATTTCTATTGCACCAACAGAAAGTAGTTCTAAAGACTAAAGGATAAGTTTATCTTCAATGCTAGATTATCTTCTGGATTGGAATAAGAATAATAGCCGTAGCGATAGTAAGCTTCTACTCCAAATGTGAAATAGGCTACATCAAAATAATTGAGACGAATTAAGTTTTTCAAACCAAGACCTGATTCAAAATATCCTTTGTTCATCGGTCGAAATACTACTTCCTCATGAACCGAAGCATCTGATAAATTTCCAATCCCTGAATTTTGAAACAGCACCAGTTCAGGCTTCATAAATTTATTATTCATCAAGAAATTACCAAAGTTGTGTTTATAAAATAAAGAAAGGTCTTGGTCCGCTAAAAACTCATAACGATTCATCGTTTGATAAAACCCCCACACTCCAAAAAATGAATCTTTATTACCCAAGCCTGTCACCAACAATCCATATGGTAGTTCACCTTTGATATAAGCTCCCTTGAGCACGAAATAAGACTTCCCTAAAAAGAACTTCTTCTGATATTCTACTTGCAAATCCAATCTATTGTAATCAAAATCTCCTTGTAGCCAAGTAGAATTACCATGTGTAAACATCAACTGAATCGCTGGGTAATCATACCCCGTTGACACTTTACGTCCATACACGTCTATATACCGTTCATTTTTGGCATACCGCAAGGAAAGTGACATGTCATTGACTTGAAAGCTACTAGCAGAGAATTCGGGACTGGTATAGTTGTAGGCATAAGTTGGGTCAAGAGCAGTCAAGGTCGTATTGAACTGTGCATACACAAATGGTGCAATCCTACTATTCAATGTAAATCTATAAGTCTCCACTTGATCAAACTGACTCCCTTGCCAAGAACGTATCAAATCCGAAATACCGATAGTAGTCTTTTCGAAAAATTCCACTCTCCCCACTTCATGTAAATCATTAAAGTACTTGAACTGTACAAAAGTACTGTTACGTTCATCGAATTCATATCGAATGTCACCACCATACTTCCACGCTCCATCTCCTATACCATATCCTACATATCCACCGATTCTCAGTTTGTCAGAGAAGTATTGATTGGTCTCAAAACCTGCACCCAAACGCACCTGCTCATACCGATTATAGCTAAACAAGTTATTCATCCTGAGATCCACTTTACCCAAATCCAAACGTTGAGTAAACACCGCTTCAACTAATGTTTCGATTGGTTTTAACTTAGCAGTCATTGAATCCAATCGTTCGAATGTCCTCAGCTCCATCGTATCCAAATCAATAGGTCGATGCGCCTCAATTAGAGCTAAGCTCTCCGATTCCTTAACACGCTGAATATTCAGACTGACATCACTAAAATCTTCTCTCAATAGATTGGGCTCAAAATCAATATCAGATATATGCCTGTTATTCTCTAATATGATCTGATGCCCGAAGTAATCAATATCCTGTAGTACAAAATTCGAATACTGGAATACCGGAAACCATTTCCCTTCTACTAATTCGTAATTTTGCTCGATCTTCACCCCTATCTTAGATTTCACATTGGCTGTTTCTGCTTTTACATTTTTTAAGGCATAACCATTCATACTTACCTCCATAGTACCTTTCAATGCCTCAAACTTCCTGTTTTTCTTAGGAACGAAGCTAATAACATACACAGTATCCTGCTGATACATGGTTGTATCTTCTATGTAAAATTCATATTGCAGAAGTGCTCCAGGACGTATCGGGCTGATATATTCTAATCCCAGTATTGTGATCACATCATCATAAAAACCCAAAGGCTGGTAACTGGATCCCGTGGCAGCCAAAAGTCCATTATTAAAACCTGACACTTTGGTAGCAAGTACTTCCTCATTCCGCATACCTGGCTGTATAAACCGCTCTTCAGCTACTGATTCAGCTATAAACAAATAACTGGTCTCTACATTACTTTCAAGGGTATATTGCTTTTTATCTTGACGTTTCCAATCTTTTTTATCCTTTTCATTTAATGTTTTTAATACAGAATCAGTCATTGCTTGATTCGGATCAAGACGATAGATCTCCTTAGCGTATGACTTGAAGCAGTAGGATTCTAACTTTTCAGGATCATGCAATTTCCTATTATCTATTACTTTCCTAATAATGGCATAAGCTGGGTTTTCCTTTGCAGTGAATATGACTTCATCCAATTCATTTACATTGCTTTCCAAAACTATGTCAGACGACTCTCTCAATTGCTGAGCAGAAATAGTCAAGCTGACATGTCCTACATGACGAATCCAAATTTCACCCTTATAATCAAAAGGAAGGTTGATAACATATCTACCATCAAGGTCTGTCACTGTCCCTACGCCAGTATCACTAATGGCAATGGAGACAAAAGGAATAGGAAGGTCATCAGCGTCAGACACAATAGTCCCCTTAACTGTCTGAGCGAACAGATTAGAAGAAAACCCTAGAACAAGAGCTATTAAAATAAGAGAATTCTTTATCGAATCGATAAGATTAAAACTCACTTGTAAAATGGAAATCGATATCTGGGAAATTATCTTGAACCATCTGTAACCACGCTTTTGACTCAGCCATGAATACTATTTTCCCATCTTTGTCCTTAGCCACATGACGGTATTTTGAATCAATAAATTCATCCAGCTTCTTCTTGTCAGTACTACTGAACCAACATGCCTTATACAAATTCATTGGAGCAAATCGACAAGAAGCCCCATACTCATGCAACAGTCTATGCTGAATCACCTCAAACTGAAGTGCTCCTACAGTCCCTACAGCTTTTCTAGAACCCATTTCATAAGTAAAAAGCTGTGCCACACCTTCGTCCATCAACTGGTTCAAGCCTTTTTCCAATTGCTTGGTTTTCATGGCATCTGTATTAATAACTTCTCTAAAGATCTCAGGAGAAAAACTTGGAATCCCTTTATAAGTACCTTTTTCCCCTTCACTTATAGTATCTCCGATTTTGAGGTTACCCGTATCATACAAACCTACAATATCTCCTGGCCATGCCTCATCAATGATCTCTTTGCTCTGTGCCATAAAAGCTGTTGCATTAGAAAATCTAACTTTTTTATCTAGTCTGGTGTGGTAATAAGTAGCTCCTCTTTGGAATTTACCTGCACAAACTCTCACAAAGGCAATTCTATTTCTATGCTTTGGATCCATGTTCGCATGAATCTTGAAAATAAAACCTGAGAACTTACTTTCTTCTGGTTCTATAACTCTTAAGTCAGTTTCTCTTTTGATTGGGTTTGGTGCTATATCAATAAAACAGTCCAATAATTCTTGAACCCCAAAGTTGTTGACCGCACTACCAAAAAATACCGGAGCGACTTCTCCCGATCGATAAGTTTCAATATCGAATTCTGGATAGCCTCCATCTACTAACTCTACGTCTTCTCTCAACGTTTTGGCATAATTCTCTCCAATCAAATCATCCAACTGAGGATCATTAATATCATCAATACTGACATCATTAGCCTTATCCAATTCTTGTCTACTGGCAGTAAACAGTTTTAATTTTTTCTCATAAAGTGAATAAACCCCTTTGAAGGTTTTTCCCATACTGATTGGCCAACTCAAAGGTCGAACCTTAATATTCAGTTTAGCCTCTATCTCATCCAACAGATCATAAGGGTCTTGGCCCTCACGATCAAGCTTGTTGATGAACACCATGACAGGCGTATTTCTCATACGGCAAACTTCCATCAGCTTTTCTGTCTGAATCTCTACTCCTTTCACACAATCTACAACCAACACCACACTATCGACTGCTGTCAGAGTTCTATAGGTATCCTCTGCAAAATCTTGGTGACCAGGTGTATCAAGTAAGTTGATCTTACGGTCTTTATATTCAAATCCCATTACAGAAGTAGCAACAGAGATACCTCTCTGCTTTTCAATCTCCATGAAATCCGAAGTGGCATGACGATTAATTTTATTCGATTTCACTGCACCAGCAGTTTTAATCGCTCCACCAAAAAGCAACAGCTTTTCAGTTAAAGTTGTCTTACCTGCATCAGGGTGACTGATAATACCAAATGTTCTACGTTTTTGTATTTCTTCTTGTATTGCCATGAGTAATTCAAATAGTCGGCAAAGCTAAAAAAAGAAAACGTCAACATCATAAACACATGCTTCATAGTTCACAGATGAAATATATTATTTAAGTCAAAACAGACAACAAATCCCCATATTTTTCAGTTGTATAAATATGTAATCCCTTCAATACTGTGAATGTTTATACTTACATAACGCCCATAGTACTCATTCTTCTTTTGGCCGAAATAACCTTCAGTCTCAAGAGTGGAAGAAAGCTTTATTCTTTTCAGGACACTATGGCCAATCTTGCCACAGGTATTGGCAATCAATGTATCAATATAGGTGTAGCCTTTCTTGTTTTCAAAACTTACAATTGGTTATATGAATATAGTTTTTGGAAGATTCCAAGTACCTGGTATTCTCTCATATTCTTATTACTCCTTCAAGATTTCATCTTCTATTGGTTTCATAGGTTAGGTCATACCATCAACATTTTTTGGGCAGCTCACATGCCTCACCACTCTTCTGAAGAAATGAATTTATCGGTTGGGATTCGCGCCAGCTTTACTCAGCGACTATTCCAATTTGTTTTTTTCAATTGGATTTTGGTATTGGTCGGCTACTCCCCCGATGCTGTATATGCGATCGCTGCTATACACTTATTATTAGCCTACTGGCATCATACCAAAGTAATCAAAAGCATGGGATGGTTCGAAAGATACTTTGTCACCCCCTCCCATCATCGTGTTCATCATGGCGTGAATACGCAATATTTGGACAAAAACTTTTCCGAGTTCCTAATTATCTGGGACAAAATGTTCGGGACTTTTGAACCAGAAAAAGAAGAGGTCTGCTTTGGCGTCACCCATCCCCCCAGAACTTGGAACCCCATATTCATCAGCTTTCAATATTGGCATCAGTTATGGCAAGACATGAGAAAAGCAGATCGATATTGGGATAAAATAAGAATTTGGTTCATGCCACTAGGCTGGCAACCCAACGAATACAGTATCGAGACAAAAGGCTATTCGCTCAAAGATCAAGTCAAATATGTCAGTACGCAATTCAAAAATCTCAACCTCTATTTGATCATTCAACTCATCATCTCTATCCCCTTCTTATTGTTTACGATCAACATGAAATTAGATATTAGCTATCTTGAAAGAGCCATTCTGTCTATCGGCATATTCTTGATGATCATCAGTTGGGGCGGATTATTAGAGTCCAAAAAATGGTCTCCAATTTTAGAAATCATTAGACTCCTTTTCATGGGTTTTACACTAATTATTACCCTCAGTATAAACCAAATAGCTATTTGGTATGACTGGCCAAGCATTACCATCTCTATCCTCGTAGGACTAAGCATATTGTACATATCTACTAAAATAAGAAAAGAACAGCTTAAGATACCTTTGACCAATTAAAAACACTCCTTCCCATATTTTACTTTTTCAATGTTCTGACAGTATTTCATCCAATTAGTCATATTTCATACGGCTGTATTAATGTTTCATTATGACATTGTGTCACAAATGTCAGTCATTTATCAATTGGCACAGCAGTTGTTAGGGACCTATATAGAATTGAAAAAGAATTTAAGAAGTAATAAATAAAATTAGGTCATGGGGAAAATAATCGGAATCGATTTAGGAACTACCAACTCTTGTGTGTCTGTAATGGAAGGTAACGAGCCAGTTGTAATTCCAAACAGCGAAGGTAAAAGAACAACACCTTCAATCGTTGCATTTTTGGACGGAGGAAAAGGAGAAAGAAAAGTGGGTGATCCAGCAAAAAGACAAGCGATCACTAACCCACAAAACACTATCAGTTCTGTGAAGAGATTCATGGGTAAGAAATTCGGTGAAGTTTCTAGCGAAGCTAAAATTGTTTCTTACAAATTGGAAAGTGGCAATAATGATACTGTAAGAGTAGCTATCGGTGATAGAAAATATACAGCTCAAGAATTATCTGCTGTGATCCTTCAGAAAATGAAGGCAACTGCTGAGGATTACTTAGGTATTGAAGTAAAAGAAGCAGTTATTACTGTCCCTGCATACTTCAATGATGCAGAAAGACAAGCAACTAAAGAAGCTGGTGCAATTGCTGGTTTAGAAGTTAAAAGAATTATCAACGAGCCAACGGCTGCTGCTTTAGCATACGGTCTTGACAAGAAAAATGCAGACATGAAAATCGCTGTGTTTGACCTTGGTGGTGGAACATTTGATATTTCTATATTAGAATTAGGTGACGGTGTATTCGAAGTAAAATCTACTAATGGTGATGTACACTTAGGTGGAGATGATTTTGATGCTGTAATCATGAACTGGTTAGCTGACGAATTTCAAAGTGACGAAGGATTGGACTTGAGAAAAGATCCAATGGCTCTTCAGAGATTGAAAGAAGCTGCTGAAAAAGCCAAAATTGAATTATCAAGTGGTACTACTACTGAAATCAACTTGCCATACATCATGCCTGTTGACGGTGTGCCAAAGCATTTGGTTAGATCATTGACAAGAGCGAAGTTTGAGCAATTAGCTGATTCTTTAGTTAAAAGATCAATGGTACCAGTAAAGAAAGCTTTAGCTGATTCTGGTCTTGCTTTATCAGAAATTGACGAAGTGATCTTAGTGGGTGGATCTACAAGAATTCCAATCATTCAGGAAGAAGTAGAAAAATTCTTCGGTAAGAAGCCTTCTAAAGGTGTAAACCCTGATGAAGTTGTAGCAGTAGGTGCTGCTATCCAAGGTGGTGTATTGACTGGTGAAGTTAAGGATGTATTGCTTCTTGATGTTACTCCATTGTCTTTAGGTATCGAAACTATGGGTGGTGTATTGACTAAGTTGATCGAATCGAATACTACGATTCCTACTAAGAAGTCAGAGACTTTCTCTACTGCTGCTGATAACCAGCCATCTGTTGAAATTCACGTGTTACAAGGTGAGAGATCAATGGCGAAGGACAACAGAAGCTTAGGAAGATTCCATTTAGATGGTATTCCTCCATCACCAAGAGGTGTTCCTCAAATCGAAGTAACTTTTGACATTGATGCCAACGGTATCATGCACGTTACTTCTAAAGATAAAGGAACAAACAAAGAGCAAAGTATCAGAATCGAAGCTTCTTCTGGATTGACAGACGAAGAAATCGAAAAAATGAAGCAAGAAGCTGAAGCAAATGCTGACGCTGATAAAGCAGAAAGAGAAAAGATCGAAAAGATCAATGCTGCTGATTCAATGATCTTCCAAACTGAAAAGCAATTGACAGAATTTGGAGACAAGTTATCTGATGATAACAAGGCTAAGATCACTGTAGCTCTTGAAAAGTTGAAAGAAGCGCATAAGACTGCTGACTTGGCGACTATCGAAACTGCTCTTGCGGAAATGAACACAGCTTGGGAAGGTGCTTCTCAAGAAATGTACGCAGCTACTCAAGATGGTGCTGAAGGTGCACAACCAGGCCCTGATGCAGGTGCTCCTGCTGATGCAGCATCAGATGTATCTGATGTAGAATTTGAAGAAGTAGAAGAAGTAGAAGACAAGAAATAATTGTCCTTTTAAAAATAAATTTAAAAGTCCTGTTACTCAGTTTTGAGTGACAGGACTTTTTTGTTTCAAGAATAAGTGGAAAGGCTTTCCTAATAGGACTTATTAAACTACTTTCAGCCTTTATTCGAGAATCCACATGTTAAACACCCTGAGACCCGCCTTTTTAATTGCGACAATTTTGCTATGTCAGAATTCTTATGGTCTAGAAAGTATTGACAGCCTCAACCAAATACTAACGAATACTAATTCTCCTACTCAAAAAATAGTTGTACTAAACGAACTAGGTGAAATCCAAAAAGATGCAGACCCCATATCTGCCTTACCAACATATGAGCGCATTATAGCATTGGCCAAATCTATTGATGACCAACCATCAGTATCAAATGCATATAATCAAATTGGCACTATCTGGTATCATGAGGAGAATCTTCAAAAATCAACAGAAAACTACTTCCTAGCTCTAAACAACCTCAATGAAGTCAGTAACAACTACGAGCTTCTTTGTAGAGTATACAACAACATTGGTTGGAATTTCAATAAACAAAACGATCAAAAAAGAGCGCTTCATTATTATAGAACAGGTGAGAAATATTGCGCTAAATGCAAAAACGACACCCTACTAGCACTAACTCTGAACAACTATGCCGTTGTACTCAAAGATATGAAGCAGTATGCTGAAGCTATCAACAAATTGGAGGAGGCCATCAAAACCAATCGCTCTATTGATAACACACAAAATGAACTAGTCAATATCAATAATATTGGTATCATTCAACTTGAATTGGGTCAATATAATTCAGCTAATCAATACTTTTCACAAGCTTTGGAATTCAATAAGAAAAGGAAGGATTTTTATGAAGTAGCCAACAACCTCATCAACCTCAGCGACTCTTACTACAGACAACAACTGTATCAGCAATCCGAAGATTCATTGATGCAAGGAATTTATTTCGCAAGAGTAGCAGGTTCTACAACTCAGAAAAAAAATGCTTTAGAATTATTATATAAAGTAAAGACAGCAAAAGGAGATTACAAAAACGCGCTAGATTATTACATCGAATATTCAACACTTGAGGATAGTTTGTTTAGACAGGGACAATACACAGACTTGGTGGAGCTAGAGGCCAATTATAAGGTGGCTGAAAAAGAAAGATCACTCCAACTCTCGCAAAACGAACTCTTGAAACAAGAATCCCTCAACGCTCTATTCATAACTGCACTCACTTTCTCAGCCATTTTAATCACCGTTCTCGTTTGGTTTTACATAGTGAAAAAACGGAATGAGCAGAAACTTCTGATCCTAAACAAGAAAATAGATGAGCGGAATGACGAAATAGAAAAAATCAACACCAACCTTGAGAAAATAGTCGTCAAAAGAACAAAAGTGATTCAAGGTCAAAACAAACGACTAAGAGAATTTGCCTTCATTAATTCACACAACATCAGACGACCGCTATCTAGTGTCATGGGCCTACTCAATCTCATAGAAGACGAAAAGGATCATGAAAAAATAAAAGAACTCGTTTCTCTCACCTATCAAACTGCAGAAGATATGGATGAAATTATAAGAGAGATTAACATCAAGCTCAACCAAGAGCAATTTTAGACTAAACACGCTTCATTTTTCATCAGTTCAATTTCATATCTAAACTAGATATGTATCTTTGCCGCTTCTATATAATCATTGGATATGCAATTGAAAAACGACTTACTACTACGAGCGGCAAAAGGAGAAAAAACTGAAAGAGTACCTGTATGGCTGATGCGTCAGGCTGGTAGAATATTGCCTGAGTACAGAGAAGTAAGAAGTAGTGTAAGTGGCTTTATAGAATTGGCAACAACACCGGAGCTAGCTGCTGAAGTAACCATTCAGCCTGTAGACATTTTGGGAGTAGATGCTGCCATTATTTTTTCTGATATATTGGTAATACCAGAAGCCATGGGGTTGCCATATCAGATGATAGAAAAAAAAGGCCCTTGGTTTGAGAATACTGTTCAGTCAGCCGCTGATCTCAAAAAAATCAGAATAGCCAAGCCCGAAGAAGATCTCAATTACGTTCTAGAAGCGATCAAAATCACTAAAAAAAGATTAGAAAGCAGAGTTCCACTCATCGGTTTTGCTGGAGCACCTTGGACCATTTTCTCTTACATGGTAGAAGGTTCGGGAAGCAAAACGTTTTCGAAAGCTAAGAAGATGTTGTACGCTGAGCCAAAACTCTCTCATCAATTGTTAGAGATGATTACAGAAAGTACAATTTTATATTTGAAGGCACAAATTGCAGCAGGGACTGACCTTGTGCAGATTTTTGATTCTTGGGCAGGCATACTTTCACCAGAACAATACGATGAGTTTGCGCTCAAATACATTACTCAAATATGTGATGCTATAGACGAAGTACCCGTGACGGTGTTTGCCAAAGGTGCATTCTTTGCTAGAAAAAGAATGGGAGCATTAAATTGTGAGACGATAGGATTAGACTGGAATATGAGCGTATCGGCTTCTAGAAGATTAATTGGCGACAGTAAAACCCTACAAGGAAACTTAGACCCATGTGTATTATACAGTTCTGATGAAGAAATCGAAAGACAAACCATCAAGATGCTTGAGTCATTCGGCGGACACAGACACATCGCCAACCTTGGACATGGAGTCTATCCAGATATTGATCCTAACAAAGTGAAGGTATTCATCGAAACGGTAAAAAACTGGAGAACCTAAACTAGGCTGCTACTTTTTTGATTTTTCAGACTCCTCAATATGGATTCTGATTTTATTATATAAATCATTGGGGTCAAATGGCTTGGTTATGAAGTCATTCATCCCACATTTATACACCTTATCTCCGACATCTAGCATGACAGATGCTGTAAGTGCAAGAATAGGTGCTTTGACACCATTCTGCCTCATCATTTTGGCAGCAGAATACCCATCCATGATTGGCATCTGTAAATCCATCAATACTAGGTCATAATCATTATTGGCTATTTGTTCAACCCCTTCTTGACCATTTTCAGCTACCTCGACTTCAATCTTCCACCTAGATAAGAATTTTTTAGCCACCATCACATTGATAGGATTATCCTCTACTAGTAGAATTCGTTTACCCGACAACTCGTGAGATGTTTGATTACTGATTGTCTCAATGACACGTTCTTGCTTATCACTAATCTGGAAGGTTTGTGTAAAATAAAATCTAGAACCCTGCCCTTCAATACTGAAAACATTGATTTTAGTATTTTGCAAATCCAAAATCCGCTTGGTAATGGATAGCCCAAGACCAGTCCCTCCAAATTCTCGTGTAGTAGAAGTTGACGCTTGAGAAAAACTTTCAAATATCGTTGACTGTTTATTTTTAGGAATACCAATCCCAGAATCTTCTACAATAAACTTAATTGATACTCTTTTTTTGGTCAGCATCACTTTACTCAAACTCAACGTCACTCCACCTTTGTTAGTGAATTTGATTGCATTACCGACCAGGTTAGTCAATATCTGACTCATTCTCAAACTATCGCAAACGATGAATTTAGGAATCTCTTCATCATGCAAAAAGTTTAAGTAAACCCCTTTTTCACGCGCTTTTGGTTCCTGCCCTTTCACAATGTTGCTACAGACCTCAATGATATCGGTATCAATGTATTCAAACTCAATTTTACCTGCATCCAACTTGCTATAGTCCAATACATCGTTGATCAATACATGTAAATGTTCAGCGGAAAATTTTAATGTTTTGAGATCGTCTACATGATCCTTCTTGGGTTCATCGCTAATCAAATAATTGGTAAGACCAATCACGGCATTGAGTGGTGTTCTGATCTCATGAGATATCATCGAAAGGAAATCAGATTGAGACCGAGCAGCAGCTTCTGCTGTCTCTTTTGCGAGTTCAATTTTTCGATTATATCTATAAAAAAGAATGATAGATTGAATAAAAAAGAATTGCTGATACCCAAAGAAATAAAATAAGATTGGAACTTCAATTTTACCAAAATATTCTAAAATAACAGCTCCTATAACAGCAAAAAGAAAACTAGAACTTACCAATGACAATCTTGACCCTTCCTTATTTCGCGAGGCTGCAACAACATAGGTAAGAAACAAATACACCGCACTGATTGCCACGAACAATGAGAACGGTATCACCAACCTAGTAAATATATCTACTGGCAAAAACAATGCAGACAATACGCTCCCAAGACAAAAGACACTCGCCAAGTACACATAATACTTGGACGTCTCTTCTTTGTATAAGTGATAGGAATAAAGGGCAAAGAAGAGAGCAGACAAAAACATCGTGATGTACTCCAGTTTCAATGTCAATATCCAGGGTAAGTCTGGGAATAGTGAATGAAAAATATAATTACCAGAACCTATAGCTCGATAACTATAAAACAAACAGAATAAAGCATAATAAAAAATAGATTTCTCATGCCTACCAAACCAAAACAACACCATGAAAAACACCCCCACAAAGAATAGACTAGCACTCATAATCAAATCATTAGCCTCCCCTCTTCTCTTGATGGTCTGCATGGTGACCTTCTCTCCTAATTTCAGGGGGATTCGTGCACCACCTTTTGAATGTTCAAAGTTTGATATCTGAAGGACTATTTCAAGTGTGTCACTTGTCACTTTCAGATCCCTTGTCACTAATTTCCAATGAGGATTAGATGTCTCCAAACTAACCCCTACCTGTCCGTTGGAGGAAATGTATTCACCATTGATAAACAAGATGTAAGCACTATACAGCTGAGGAACAGCTATGGACAGTTCAGTGTTAACAGAGTTGAGTATAACGCGCATCCTATGAGTAGCATACCCCTTAGAGGTAATATGCTCACCATTGATAGTATCTCCTTTCCAAAGTTTGGGGTATGACCTGAAAATTGGCTCAATTCTAGAAGAATGGAATTCTTCAGGGAAAATCAACCGATCCCAATAAAATTCCCATTCACCATTGAGCTCAACAGGCCCATCAGTCCTGAATTCCCAATCTCTCAAATCAATTACTCCCTTTTCTACTACAGGAGTAAGATCTGATGCACTGATATTCAGAGAACAGAAATTCAATATGGCACACAGCGTGCCTATAATTAATAAATGCAGGTGGCGGTTCAAATCGATAGTTAGGATAATAATTTAGTTAAAACTATCAATCAATAAGTACAAAAAAAAATGGAGAGCTGATTCAATGATCAACCCTCCATTAATATTCTATATATTTTAAAAATTATTTCAGTTTCGCAACTGTCTCTTTAATTCTTTTTATTGCTTCTATCAAGTTCTCTTCTGATGCCGCATAAGACAATCTCAAACAGTCAGGATCTCCAAATGCTTCTCCCGTCACCAATGACACATGAGCAATTTCTAACATATATAGACAAAAATCTGATGCATTATTGATCGTCACAGTACCATCTGACTTTCCAAAGTAAGCACTTACATCTGGAAAGAAATAGAATGCACCTTGTGGCATATTCACTTTAAAACCAGGTATATCACTCAATAAGCCATGTACCAATTGTCTTCTCTTACCGTACTGCTCAGTCATTGCCTTAGTTGGAGCTAAGTCAGTCGTCAAGGCAGTGTATGTTGCTCTTTGTGCAATTGAGCAGTTTGCAGATGTTAATTGACCTTGTATCTTGTTACAAGCCTTAGCCAACCAAGTAGGAGCACCAATATATCCCACTCTCCATCCAGTCATAGCAAAACCTTTCGCTACACCGTTGACAGTGACAGTCTGATCTTGCATACCATCGATAGCACCAATACTAGCATGACCACCAGAGAAATTGATATGCTCATAAATCTCATCAGAGATCACTACGATATCTGTAGGTTTCAATACATCAGCAATAGCTTCTAATTCTTCCTTAGTAAATACTGACCCTGTAGGATTACAAGGAGAAGAAAAGATCAATGCTTTAGTCTTCGGTGTGATAGCAGCTTTGATTTGCTCAGCAGTTGCTTTGAAATCATGCTCGATTCCACCTTTCACCAATACCGGAGTACCTTCTGCCAATTCTATCAATGCTGTATAACTCACCCAGTAAGGAGATAAAACGATCACCTCGTCACCTGGATTCAATATAGACAAGAATACATTCGCAATAGACTGCTTAGCACCGTTAGATACTACAATCTGATCCGGAGTATACACCAATCCATTTTCCTTTTTGAATTTCGCAGAAATAGCTTCTCTTAAATCAGCATAGCCGTTTACTGGAGGGTAAGCGAAATATTTTTCTGAATCAATTGCTTCCTTAGCTCCTTCTTGTATGTGCTTAGGCGTCTTAAAATCAGGTTCCCCTAAACTTAAACTTATTACATCAACACCTTTGGCTTTGAATTCTCTTGCTTTGGCAGCCATCGCCAAAGTGGCAGATTCTGCCATGTTTTTAATTCTATTAGAAACCTGTTCCATTTGATTTGTTTTCAAGCTATTATGATGGGGCAAAAGTAGTTAAGCTTTACTCAAGGCTAAAGAGAAAAAGATTTAATAATTTAACAAAACGATGAAACTTCGTTCAAAAAAAACATATTCTCTACGGGAATAGAAGATTACTGATTTCCGTCAGTTTGATATTGTATTCTGGTCACGATACTTCGACCCAGCGTCACTTCATCAGCATACTCCAATTCACCTCCTATCGGAATACCTCTTGCGATTGCAGAAACCTTAACATTCAACGCCTCTAACTTTCTAGAAATATAGAATGCAGTAGTATCGCCCTCCATCGTGGCACTCAACGCCATTATTACTTCTTTCACTTCTCCCCCAGATTCTTTAATCCTACTAATCAGAGTTTCAATTTTTAATTCTTCTGGCCCTATCCCTTCTATCGGGGAAATCAACCCTCCCAATACGTGGAACAATCCTTGATATTGACCAGTACTCCTGATAGCCAACATATCCGGTGTATCGACAACCAGACAAATCACAGTTTGATCTCTACTGATGGTCTTACAAGTACAATCGGTCGTATGGGATATTATATGGCAGGTACCACAATATTTGGTATCCTTTCTCAATTTTGACAAAGCTGTTGTCAATTCTTCTGTAGTTGCTTCTTTTTGTTTTAAGAGATGTAACGCTAATCTCAGCGCCGTTTTTTTTCCAATACCAGGCAATCGCGATATCTCACGCACTGCTTCTTCTATCAATTCGCTTGGAAATTCCATATTAAGCTATGACAGCATTAATCCCTGCGTCTATCATCCCCTCTTTCATCAGCTTCAATTTTTCGTAAGTTCCCTTCTTTACATCGCACTTCCCTTTGAAATGAATAATGTAAGTACATTGTTCAGCTTGAACCCGTTCGTGCTCACATATTTTCACCAAGGTGTCAATCACATGATCAAAAGAGTTTACATCATCATTGTATACCACCAAGACCTTTCCTTCTTCGTTCTTTTCCTTAACCAGAACTAGTTCTTCTTCTTCAAATTGCCAAGCCATATTAAACTGATAATTAAATAGTCCTGCAAAAGTAAAAGAAAGAAAATAAATTATAAATTTATTTTCTTTCTTTAAAACCAAAAGACAAGTCAAGACAATGGCATAATTTTGGATATAAGTTCCAAAACTTCATATGAAAAAATATCTTCTTCTTTCGGTGCTCTTCATCTTGTGTGCATCAACCATCACGGTTGCACAAAGTAAAAAGAAGAAAAAACAAAAAAAAATAAATACTGTCATCCACACAGCGGAAAGCTATAAGGGTACACCGTACAAATATGGAGGCACCAGTAAATCTGGTATTGACTGTAGTGCTTTGATGCAAAACTCTTTCTCCTCTGCTGGTTACAAAATCCCACGTACCGCAAAAGAACAATCCAAAACAGGTAAAAATATTAGTATGGGTGGCATCAAACCTGGAGACTTAGTGTTTTTCAAATTCAAAGACAAAAGAGACAAATGGTACCACAGTGGCTTGGTCACCAAAATAGAAGGCGATCACATTTACTTTGTCCACGCTTCTTCCTCAAGAGGTGTCGTCCAATCTGAACTAACTTCCAATTATTACGAACCAAAAATAAAAGCCATCCGACGAATCATTAAATAATCTGACACTCTTTTGAAAACACAGGTGTTTTGATTTAATTTTCATCCTGAATCACAAATTCAATCTATTACTATATGAAATTAAATATTATCCTTCTACTAGTATTTGGGTTCTTCATGATGACAACCTTGAGTTATGGACAATCGGTGTCTGAAATCGATCCTGATGAATATTTTTCAGAGTTGAACTTAACAGCCGAACAACAGTCTCATTTTGACGCCATTCAAACTGAATATTACAATGATTTGAACACAGTCTCTCTGGATGGATCAAAATCAGCAGCCTATAAATCATACAAAGGGTTCAAAAAACAAAGAAACTCAGATATGAAAGAAATCCTAAGCAAGGATCAATTTAAGCTATATACTAAAAAACAAAAGGCATTAGAAAAACAAGTTAGACAAGAGTACACCAGTTAAACTGAAGATTTCTAACCGAATTACAGTCGTAGTGTCAACCAGACCTTAGCGACTTTATTATCACCTAATTATTACCCAGCTGCCTGAGTAATGAGTTGTATAACTTTATCTTTATCTGCCAAAGTGAACCATTGTGTCGTTTCATCTTTTTTGAACCACGTCAATTGCCTTTTGGCATAGCGTCGAGAATTCCGCTTCAACAACCTAATAGCTTCCTCTTTATCATATTTACCATCCAGATAATCAAAAATCTCTTTGTACCCTACGGTCTGCAAAGCATTAACATGTCTATGCGGATATAATCGTTCTGCCTCCTCGAATAACCCAGCTTCAATCATCAAATCCATTCGATGATTGATTCGATCGTAGAGCAAGGGCCTTTCTGCTTCAATCCCAATTTTGATAATTTCATATGGTCTTTCAAGAGCCAATTTCTCCAACTTTCTAAACTCAGTATAAGGTCTCCCTGACATCTTGATCACTTCTAAAGCTCGAATAATTCGTTGACCATTTCCTTTGTCAATTTTATCAAAATAGATGGGATCTTTAGCTTCCAATTCTATCAACAAATTCTCAAGCCCATTGTTTTCCAATTCACTTTTCAGCTCATCCCTCAACTCATCTGGAATATCAGGCATATCATCCAGCCCCTCGCAAACAGACCTAACATACAAGCCGGACCCTCCTACCATCACCACACATTGATGTTGATCAAACAACTCATCTAACAACTTATTAGCGTCAGAACCAAAAGCACCAGCATCATAATCATCCACTATAGAATGAGAATCCACCATGTGATGAGGAACTCTAGCTCGTTCTTCGAGAGTTGGTTTAGCTGTTCCTATTTCCATCTCTCTAAAAAACTGCCTTGAATCCGCTGATATAATCTCAGTATCAAAGTGTTCGGCGATATCTAAAGAAATAGCAGTTTTACCAACACCAGTCGGCCCCACTATGACAACCAAAATTCCCTTCTTGTTCATGCATCAAATATAAAGTACCTTTTCATCATATGATATTTCTCCATCGATCATTCTATAATTCATAGTAATAGAATATCTTAGCAGGACAAGCCGTCTACCACCATCAAGACTATTGCTTAGTACCTAAACATTCAGTTATAATTATCCCAAATGGAGCCAGAAAAAGCGCTTAGCAAACATTCAACCAATCAACCTGCAACGCCTACGCGTACATTTGAACGTCTGATTTTCAGACCTACAAGAGTAACTCCATTGATATTCTTTGACCCAAGTAGAGGTCTTTTGGAATTGAGAGGTAAATCAAGCCCAGAAAATGCAATTAGTTTCTATGGTAAACTCCTATCAGCTATTCATCTATTTGCGATGGAAGGCAATAGAAACTTAGTGACTAATTTTAAATTGGAATATTTCAACACCAGTTCTTCCAAATGCATATTTGATGTCTTAAGAAAAATAGCATTGGTACAGCAACAAGGCAACAAAGTATCTATTAACTGGTACTACGAACCAGATGATGAAGACATGCATGAAGCAGGCTTGGACTATTCTGATCTGTTAGGAATCGAATTCAATTACATTGAAACTACTTTTTAAAAGGTAATTAATCTCTTAGTACATGCATTTTTAATGCAAATGCATCTAGGCTTCCTAGTAGTTCTTTGATAAAATTAGGATTGTTAATATAGAAGTTCAACAAGTTATCGTGGCGTTCTTGTAAACCTCCTTTTGGGAAGAGCTTTTCCTTGACAGCAGCTATTTGAGTTAATGATACCTCATGCTTCTGCTCTTCAGATTTTTTGAGACGTTTACCAATGTTATCTATACTTTTCACAGCTTTAGAATGTTCAGCGGCTATGAATCCTTTGAGTGAACCATCAACTATACCGGCCTTTTCTGCCAATGTATCAAAGACCTTTCGCAGTTCATCATATTCACCATTCAAACTCACTTCACTACTTCCGTGTTGGTTTACAAAATCAGCTTGAAGATCACTTGTTGTTTTAAATAATTCTTCATCAGACCAAGCGAACTTATCCAACTTCTTCTGAGTACCTTTATTAATATACAATGCAAAATTACGCGGCAATAGAATCGGCATAGGAACCTCATAATTATCAAAGACTTTCACCAGCTGCAACCAATATACCATCTCAGCTGGTCCACCTATATAGGCCAAGTTTGGTAAGATTACTTCCTCGTACAAAGGCCTCATTACTACGTTTGGACTAAATTTTTCTGGATTACTATCTATCAACTCTAAGATCTCCGATTCTGAAAAAGTCATTTCAGTGTTGTTGACCTTATACACTCCTTCCTCTTTGACTATTCTCTCACGTATTCCTTCGTCCAAATAAAAGAAATTGATTTCACGGGGGAATATCTGAGGCTTATACCCTAACTCATTCAAAGCTTCATTGCTCTGCTCAACCAAAGCGTTTGCTGTATGATTCAAAACATCATCTTTGATCACAGAGGCAAATAGACCTTTGAGTCTGTCATCATCTGCATCTATTACAATCAGTCCTTCTTCCCCAAACAAATCATTGACATAACATCGAACTGCATCAGCCAAATTACCATGGTCTCTATATGCCTTCTCAAACAACTCTACTTTCTCTGGAAGCTCATCCAACAGACTAGTCAGCGATGCAGTAGACAATCTACCGACCCCCCCTTTGTCTTCGCATTCCCATTGGTACTTTTTCCCGAATAAATTGAAATACGATATCTCTTCAAAATCGTGATCTTCTGAAGCCATCCAATACACTGGAACAAATTCGTATTCAGGATATTGCTTTTTCAACTCCTTGCACGCATTGATTGCTGTCACAATCTTGTAAATAAAATATAGCGGACCAGAAAAAATATTGAGCTGATGTCCAGTAGTCACTGTAAAGGTTTTCTCATCTGCCATAGCAGAAAAAGCACGCTCTACAGCTGGAGCAATTTGATAACCATTGTACTGTTCCTTCAGAATCGTACATAGTACTTCACGATTTTTTGTAGGAAATTTCTTTTTCTCTATTTGGGCAGCAAATGAGGAGACATCTGGAGTCTCACCATAAAATGCCTTCAATTTTGAATCACCAGATAGATAGTCTAAAAAGAACTTTGAAAAAGCATTAGTTTTTTCAATAGAAATGGAATTGACCTGCATGTGAAAATATCTTGTCTAAAGTTAGAATTGCTAGCTTTTACGAAACTAGTAATAAATGGATGCCATTATCTTCCACTAACCTCAAAATTTTCAGGAGAGATTTCACCAATCACAAGATATACTTGTAAAACAAGAACATTATCCAATCACTTGCATCTGCAACAACCAAGTCAATACTGCAAAAATGTAACCAACCAAAGCAGGTAGACTACCATGTTTGACATAATAAGTAATGGTCAACTTGGGCTCTTGTCCCATAGCCGCAACTCCTGCAGCACTACCTATTATCATAATACTCCCTCCAGTTCCAGCCGTAATTGCCAACAAAACCCAATACTGATAATGTATACCATCTGGTAACATATCAATCACAGCAGCAGTTAAAGGCACATTATCTACAAATGAAGATATAACGCCTAGTGCCGTATGCCCCACAATCATCATGTCGGTGTTTTCCGCTGGGTTCTCTCCAAATATCATCAAAGCAATGTGATCCAAAATCCCCACATAACCCAGTGCATTGACAGCCAACAGTATCCCTATAAAAAAGGTGATGGTCGCCATGTCAATTTCTCTAATTACGTTGACAATTTTATTAGCATTTTGCTTCAACTTTCCTCTCTTCATTTTATAATCAATCACAATTGCTGACAATCCCAAACCAAGCAGAATACCAAAGAATGGAGGTAAATGAAATGCATTAACCAAAACAGCCAAGATAAATGAAGACAGCCCTAATAGTATGATATACCATTTCAATGGAGGAATATCTTCATCATGGTTTCCATCTCTATTTTCTGCTTTGATTTTAGAAGTTAACCATGCCTGTGGGATCACCCAAGCGACTAACGAAGGCAAAAACCCTTCTAATAAAACCTGCCAAGCAGTAAACTTTCCTGCCAACCACATCATAATAGTGGTAACATCTCCGACAGGAGACATAGCCCCACCTGCATTTGCTGCAATGACAGTATTGATCAAGAAAATATTAAAATTCTCTTCTTTGATATAGAGCTTTCTTCCAATTTGGATCATAACCAATGTGATGGTCAGGTTATCCAACATGGCTGAACCAAAAAACGTCAACAATCCTAGCGCCCAAAAAAGAATGGTATTGCTAATATTATAAGCCATCAACTGACGTTCGATCCAAGTAAAGAATCTGAAATGTCCCAACATCTCAACAATAGTCATCGCACCAATTAAAAAGACCACCAATTCAAATATCTCTGCAGAACCTTCTAATATAGCATGATGCATAATTTTTGGGTCTGCACCAAAAGATACTATGATCCACAGGATCGTACCGGTAAACAGAGCAGTCCAACTTTTATTGATTCCCAATTGATGTTCCGTGGCAATTGCCAAAAGACCAGCACAGAATATAATCGAAACGAGAATGATTTTAATATCCATAATAACTTAGTAGTGAATTCGCTATAGGGCTAATTTTGCGAGCGCAAAAAGAATAAATATTCATGCGTATTCAAAATGATACAGCAAAAAACTACGTAGAAAACGAGATGATAAAAATCATGAGCATAGCAATTCCAGCTTCTATAATTCAAATTATGAAATTTGAAATGTACTACCTTAAATCCGCAAGGGATATATAAAAAGGAGCCAAAAAGTGCTTAATATAAAAGCATTTAAACTTTTTCGGCTCGATTTTCTTCACTTATTTGGGTGTGCAAACAAACAAAAAGGAAGGAATGAAAATTACGCACTCAGAGAAGAAAATCACAGCATTTGGCGGATTAAATTTTTGTCATAAATTATTCAAAAACGCTGAAATAAAAGCTCTTATTGATCATCATTTAGGAGCAAGAGTAAAGATGGCAGGCTTTGATTACTCTGATATTTTCACAACCCATTTGTCGGTATTTTTAGGTGGTGGTGACTGCACCGAAGATGCCAATGAACATTTCCGAGATTCACTCAAGCAGATACCGGATCTCTCGGTTTGCAGTGCTGATACAATTTTGAGAGGAATAGATGAACTTGCTACACCCTTGATTGAATATAAAAGTGCTAATGGTATCGTCGATGAGTTCAATGTCAATACAAGGCTCAATAAATTGCTTGTCAAGTCTTTAAAGAAGACCAATCAATTGAACTCCCATACAAAGTACACTTTGGACTATGACAATCAGGTAGTGCCTACCGAAAAGTATGATGCCAAGATGAGCTACAAAAAATGCAGGGGGTACCAATCAGGCATATCAAGTATTGGTGATTTGATTGTGGCAGTAGAAGGACGTAATGGCAATAGTCCGGCCAGCTACAAGCAAGAAGAAACGTTGAGAAGAACCTTTTCTTTGTTAGAAAGCGAAAATATACAAACAGGTTGTTTCAGAGCAGATGCAGCATCCTACCAAAAAGAGGTTCTCGATTTGGTTACAGGCAAAGACCTATTATTTTACATCCGAGCAAAAAGTTGCGCAGACATGGAGCAACAGATCGGAAAAATTTCTGAGGACAATTGGAAGAAAATACGGTTGGGTGTTCAGCAAATGGACGTGACTGAAATAAATTACCAACCATTCGGCCAAGATCACTCTTATAGATTAGTGGTAAGTGGGATCAAACGAAAAGATCAACAAGCCAATCTTTTTTCAGGTACAATTTACAAATACAGATCAATCATCACCAACAATCAAGAGTGGAGTCAAAAGGAAATAGTATCATTTTACAATAAGAGAGGCAGCTCTGAGCGTACTTTTGATGCAATGAACAATGATTTTGGATGGAGTAAGCTGCCTTTCTCATTTTAAATCAGAATACAGCTTTCATGATTATCACCTCCATGTACGCTAATTTTTACAGGTACATGATTAGCTGCTTTTCCAAAAAGCTGTCATGGTTACAGGATAACTTTCGTTTGAAAAAATTTGTATTCCGATTTGTTACAGTGGCTGCTCAGTGGGTGAAGAGTGGTAGACAACACATTCTAAAACTATACACAAATAAGGATTACGGCCCTTTATCCTGAAAAAGAAGGTTTTAACCAAATCACAGGATAGGTGTGTCCAATTGCTAAAAGCAGACTAAAAAGACTGGAAATCCATAGAAAACAACTTAGCCCTCTTAGATTTTAACTGAAAAACTTTCGTACTCAAACAAATACCAGACAAACTCAATCATTTTTATGAAACTCTCGCCCCTGCTATTAACCTGACGGTAATAGA
>JAOPTS010000078.1:0-5525 GCA_051531955.1 Reichenbachiella sp. | reverse complement strand
CAGGGAAATCGCTTTTAGATCTTGAGTAAATTGGCACGATAGTTATCATCTAAGGCCGCCGATTGTCTTTTGACCACTTTTGATTTTTTACTTGACGAATCTTTGTCAATCAAAGTGAGAGCTATTTTGGCTATGATATTGAAGTTGAGTGCGGAATTTCCTTTTTTCTTTAAAGAATTATCCTCCTTAAATACCACGTCTAGTACCCAATGAAGGTTATTTTCAATCTTCCAATGATTTCGAACCACATCATTTAAACGGTCAGCTTGGCTGGGTAATGAACTGATGTAATACCGTGTTTCGAGAGAAGACTTGCCACTTCGTTTATCTATACGTTCAGAAATGATTTTAACGATGCTTTTGAGACCTGTCCAATCGTTTTTGTTTTTAATAAGTGACAAATTCTCAGTTGCCTGACAATGTCGTGTTTCTATTCTACCATGGCCGATGTCGTGTTTTTTTGAACTTGATTCTGCCACAGCGTTTTCGAATGTGGCCTCAATTTGTTGCATCAAATTCTTTTGATTTCCTTTAACCATCAAAACATAATCCGCTTCCTTGGTTATTATTTTCTCAGCAATGTCTTTTTGACAGCCCATAGCATCAATGGTAATTACAGCGTCTTTAACCATCAACAATTCTAACAACTCAGGGATTGCTGTGATTTCATTGCTTTTTTCATCTACACAATACTGACCAAGACACACCCTGTTGTCAGCGGCATAAGCAGACACTATATGAAGTGCTCGTTTGCCCAGAATTTTATCATCCGATCTACGAACCGTTTTACCATCAATAGCCACTACTTCCCCCTTTGTCACAGTGGCAAACGTATTAATCCATAGGGTGAAACAATCACTAAACTTAGTAGAATCGATGGCTGCAAACACTTTGCCTAATACATCATGAGATGGGACTCCGTTTACAAAAGGAAAGTATTTCCTTAACCAATCGAGTTTGTAGTCTCCAAAATTGCTTATTGAAGTCCAGTTATTCATTCCGCTGATAACCGCTGAGATTGTTAAAAATAAAATCTCGTTAAATGGATAATAGAAATTACCCTTATCAGTACGACGTGGATCAGTCAATTCAGAAAAAATATTTTGGAAAACCGGGCAGGATTTTTTGGCGTTTTTTGAGAAGGTCATTTTTTTGACCGTACTCATTTAACACATTACTAATGTAGTCTATATACTCCTTTTATTCAATTTAAACAGCCTTTTTTAAAAGCGATTTCCCTGACCCCCCTCCTTTATTTTCAAACAACTCCAATTGTACTTTTTCAAGGTCTCTTTCCTGCGCCGACAATCTGCCAGCTTTCATTATTTTGACCAAGCTGACGTAGGAAGTCATATTGTTAGATGCCACGTTTACCAGTGTGACAAAAGCCTCTGCCTCTTTTATTTGTCTATGTATAACCGAGAATATCAATTGAGCGATTAGTGCTATCCATATCTGCGTCTTGATACCTTCTGAGCTGTCCGAGAAAAAGTAGCATAGCTCGAAGTTTTGCTTGAGCTGTTTGAATAGTACTTCTATATTCCATCTGTATTTATAGAGTTGAACGATGGTCATCACATCATAATCAAACATGTTTGATACAAACTGGAGTACTTTTTCACTTTCATGATCCTTGAATACTACCAGACGAGCTTTGTGACCTTCTTTCAGCTGGATTATTTGGTCTTTGATAATTCCACCAGCCGCGTATTCTGTAATATCGTTGGGCTGTCCGACTAAAACTTCATAATTGGCGTTTTCATTAAGTCGAGTAACATAAAACACTCCTTTCTTTGTCCATTCCTCCCAGACTGTGTAGTTGGCATAGCCCTTGTCGAAGATGTAAATACCTCCTTTTTGCACTTCAAGCTGTCCGAGAAACGTCTTGTCATTGCATGCCGCCTCACTAATATGAACTAGGTCGGGCACAAAACCTGTCATTGGCATCTTAGTGTGGATTTTCAGCCCTCCTTTCTTTTTTCCATTAATCGAATTGCGACCTGCTCCCTTGAAAATTGAATTGAATAAAGTGATGGTAGAAGAGTCAAAACAAAACACCTTTTCTATGTCTAAGTAATCGGTAAAGTGACATACAGTTGGTTTGAGTTGATCACGGTAATGGTCATAGAGTTTTTGATATATGGTGGCGAACACATCACTGCTTCGGTTGATGTTAGCATCGCTGAGCGTACTTGTCGCAGGTAGCTGATCAATACCCAAATACATGAGCTTATCATCAAGCAACAACATGTTCTTGCAAAGGTTGTTTAGTGATTTGCATCTCATCACCACACCATAGATTATGAAGACGAGCTGTTTGTAGGTGGTCATTGTCTTGTAGTATCGATCACTTTGATGTTCTGCAACACTTTGCTCTATTATTGAATTAGGTAGATAAGAAAGCAGCTGACATAAGATAGGTTGTCCAGATAGATAAGTATTTTTGGCCATGACGTTTGTGATGTAGGAACTCAAACATCATGAATTTTAGCGAGGTGGCAACACCTCGCTATTGTACTTTTTTAAGATAGTTTAGAAATACGGCATTTTTAGTCGGACACCACTAATANNATAAAATACTAATAATGACTACTCATTGTCTCAGAAATAGAGCCTTAATATTAATTTTGACATTTCTGAGCATATGTCTTTTTTCAACCCACGATAGTTCAGCGCAGAAATTTCATAGAAAGTTCAACCATATAACCATTGATGACGGGCTCTCACAAAAATCAGGTCAGTTTGCTTATCAGGATAGTAGAGGGTATATGTGGTTCGGTACCTATGCTGGGTTAAATCGGTTTGATGGAACCAACACTAAAATTTACGTACCCGACCCCTATGACCCTACAAGCCTTTCAGACTTTTGGGTTCAATCATGTGTCGAAGATTCTGACGGCCATTTATGGATTGGCACTAAGCATGGACTGAACAAATATGACTTCAAAACAGATCGATTCACCCGGTATTTAAATAGTGAAAAACCACACAGTTTACCCAATAACGATGTAAATGATTTACTTATCACCAGGAAGGGAGAACTATGGATTGCTACAATAAATGGCTTGGCACGATACAATTATGTTTCGGATGATTTTGAGTATTTTTTATACCATGACACCCTGATGGAGAATAACTTTCTAATACATGAATATATCATTTCTTCAATGGTAGAAGATGAAGAGGGAAATCTAATACTTGTTACCGGTGCAGGAAGTATTGTAATATTTAATACTGAGACTTATGAACCTGAAGAAATTAAATACATAAATAGAAAAGTGGAAACAGCTGATTTGGCAAAAATAGTGCTGGATTCTACTAATGTATTATGGATTTCATCTTTTGATAATGGCTTATTTCGCATGGATTATTTGACTAAAGAATTAAGTAATTATTCAATTCCCGGTAGTGAATTAGATTTTAATGATATGGTGATCCGTTCCCTTTTTGTAGACAGTAATTTCAATTTGTGGGTGGGTACTGACGGTGATGGTCTGCTTGTTATTAACCCCGATAGAACATCATTTCAAAATTATAAAGCGAACCCTGCAGTCCCAACTGCCTTATCTACTAATAACGGAATATATGATATATATGAAGACAGAAATGGAATTGTTTGGTTGTCACAATATAATTCTGGCATAAGCTTTTTTGATGCCAACGAAAAGGATTTTAATACCATTCGCAATGACCCCAGTAACTCGAAATCCTTAGGGCTCAATGCCATACTTGCCTTTCATATGGATACAGACAGCAGCATCTGGATTGGCACTGATGGTGGAGGTCTCGATCAATACAATCCATTGACTAATGAATTTAAACACAACCGGCATGCTTCCTCAAACAAAAACAGTTTGCAGAGTAATGTTATCAAGTCCATAGCAGAGGATAAGCAAGGGAATTTATATTTGGGCACATGGAATTCTGGCTTATTGGTATTTAACAAGAGCACTAAAGTTTCAAAACAATTCCTCCATAATCCTATTGATGCAAATTCATTAGTCCAAAATGACATCTGGGCTATTGAAGTGGATAAACAAGGCAGTGTTTGGTTGGGTACATTAAATGGAGGGCTGGATCGATATATACCTAAAAACGGAACCTTTAAACATTATGGTCCTTTTTCAGAAGGGCCTAATAAGACGAACGATATTGATATTGGAACTATGTATCAGGATACCGATGGTATCATTTGGATAGGCACTTTTAATGGAGGTGTGAATAAACTAAATCCTGAGACTGAAAATTTTGAATACCTAGTCAATGACCCGAGTGATGCAAATTCATTAGCACATGACGCGGTAATAGCCATATTACAAGATGAAAATGGGATAATGTGGTTTGGTACTAATGGTGGGGGGCTAGACAAATATGATGAAGTAAATAAAAAATTCACTCATTATACAATGAAAGACGGTTTACCGAGTAACATCATTCAAGGGATATTGCAGGATGATGAAGGTGTTTTTTGGATTGCTACGGGCAACGGTTTGACCACTCTTAATGCAGAGACAAATGAATTTAGATCGTATTTCAAGAATGATGGCCTTCAGGGTGATGATTTTCAATACGGCGCTTCAATGAAAGCTAAAGATGGTACTCTTTATTTTGGTGGGATAAATGGCTATAATACTTTTGACCCGGCTAATATAAAAGACGATTTACAGGTTCCAAATGTTGTGCTTACCAAGCTGTCTATTCTTTATAATGAAGTGAGTCATAAGTCAGCGAATTCGGTTTTAAACTACCCCATTGAAGAAACAGAAAATATTATATTGAATTATGACCAGACTGAACTCTCTCTTGAATTTGCTGCATTAAATTTTACCAACCCAGAAAAGAATAAATACGCCTACAAAATGGAAGGCTTTGACAAGGATTGGATTTTTACAGGGAATAGGAAAATTGCTACCTATACCAACCTGGACCCTGGTGAATATATTTTCAGCGTTAAAGCTTCAATCAATGATGGAGTATGGAATGAAGAAGGCGCTTCACTAACCATCACCATATTGCCACCATGGTGGGAAACCTGGTGGGCATATACATTATTTTCTATCATCATTTTCTTAACTGTTTTTTTTATAGTAAAGCTTCGCACATCCTATCTCAGCAAACAAAAAAATAGATTAACAGATATGGTGAATATGCGAACTGAAGAACTGGTGATAAAAAATAATCGCATTGCTGTGCAAGCAATAGAGCTCCGGTCAATCAATGAGAACCTAGAACAGAAGGTAAAGGAACGAACGGTTTTACTGATTGAAAAGAATAAAAAGCTGGCTGAATATGCATTTATTAATACCCATAACATGAGAGTTCCAGTAGCCAATATTAAAGGTATCATTCAATTGTTTGAAGAAAAGAAAACGATGAAAGAAGTACTTGAGCTTATCGAAATGCTCAAAGGGCAATCTAACAATCTTGATGATGTGTTGTTTTCTATCAACAACATGCTTGAAAAAGATGAGTTACTAACACAATACAAGAGAGGAGAATAATATCTGCTCACATTCAACTTTCCT
>JAOPTS010000077.1:0-27833 GCA_051531955.1 Reichenbachiella sp. | reverse complement strand
GAATGTGCTACTGTATTGAATTCTTTTATTTCATGGTTAAATGATTTTTCAATCCATGCTTCAAACTTTTCTTTTGCACTAGTTAGGGTGTCTTGTTCGTAGATATTTCTAAAGCTCAATACATGATCATAAGCCTGCTTTATCAAAGGGTATTCCCTGAACAGTATCTCCGCTCTTGCCATCTGATTAGGTGTCCATTTTTCCTTTTTCTTAGCCAAGATGTATCAAATCCTCGCTATTGTATTTTTCTAAGCATCAACGTAATACCACTGATTCCCTCGGATATCAGTAGTAAAAAATCATGATTTTAAAGTACATTTTAATTCCAATCCTCCTAGTAGTCGTCTTCATAAGTTGTGAAAACACAGACACTAAAACCGACCCTATTACAGATGTCTTACATACGGAATTGGATAGTTTGCTTTTATACTCCGAGATAGATGCCGTTTCAGTCGGGGTATATGTCAATGGTAAAACTTATACACTTCATAAAGGAGAATTGACAGTAGGTCTTAACTACCAACCAACTGATGAAACGCTGTATGAAGTAGCCTCTCTTACTAAAACATTCACAGGTACTTTATTGGCACAAGCCATTGTGGAGAATAAGGTAGGACTAGATGATGATATCAGAACAGTTTTGGAAGGTGATTTTCCAAACCTGGAATACGAAGGTAATCCGATCACATTTCGTCATCTAGTCACCCATTGAAGTGGTCTTCCATCAATGTTTCCAAATAAACCGGAGGTGTTTGAAATCGCAGACCGTTACAAAATGCTACAAGCGATAAGAGAACTTGAGAAAAGTTTAACGAAAGAAGTATTTTTTGAAGAATTGAGAAAGGCAACCATTGATACCATACCTGGAACTAAATTTGGATATTCAGGAGCAGGAGCTGAATTATTGGGCTATTGTTTAGAAAGTATTTACAATAAATTCTACGAAGAAATATTAAAAGAAAAGATATGGTCACCATTGAAAATGGATCACACCAAAATAACAGTATTAGCGACCGATAATTTGACCCAGGGACATAATGATAATCATAGGGACATGCCCTTTATACCAGAAAAAGACGTAAGTGCTGGTGGAGGTATTAAATCTACCGTTAATGATATGATGAAGTATGCCATATACCATTTGGATGAAAACAATGCTATCATCAAAAAGTCTCATCAGAAAATGCTTGGACTCTGGGATGAATTTGATAACGGAATGTTTTGGCAGATGTTTATATTTAAAGACGGGCCAAATAAAATATTCCAAAATGGAGGATCGTTTGGAACAGCATGTTGGATGACTTTGATACCCGAAAATCAAATAGCTGTATTTATCATCACCAACCAAAATGGCCAAAAAACACATGATCGACTAGACAAAGCCGCAAGTAACATCATAGAAAATCTAACTATAGCTAAGGATATACGCCATTAATACGTCGTTGATACAAACTCTTGGTCTGTATTTAGCAACTTTGATGTAAGCAAGAAAATTTGACAGTTATTTGACACTGATAACAGCCCGATACAGCTACATATATACCTTTAAATACGACTATCATCATAGTGATTTATGTAAGTTGTAATCAAGGCAAATTTTTGACAAAGAAGTAAAGGATAAACTGCTGTTTTCTAATCGTAACGTGGATCCTTCAATCAGCCTTTTTATCAAGAATAGGTTTCAGATAATTTCCCCCACTAGGTGTAGTTTTTAACTACACCTTTATATTTTTTAGAGCAGAAAGCAGCATTTTGAAATTAACTTTAATTTTTAATAAATCAACATGAAAAATTGTATTGTATTACTGTTTATTTGTTTAGCAAATAGCTTGACAATATGGTCACAACCAATAGTAAATAACAGTTTTGAAACTCCACTTGATAAGAACCTAGAATTTGGATGGTCTATTAGCAGTGATACATCCTTTTTGGCTATTGACACGATAAGTATTTCTGGAGATTTTTCACTCAAAATTGAAAATAATACTTTAATGAAACCAATTTTTGTTCAACAAACAGTTGCTATTCCTCGTAAGGCGGATCACGTCATAGATTTATCATTTTATACTAAATGTAAAGATATGGAAATGGGATATGGGGGTGTTTCTATAAATAGTGAAAATAATCATGGAAATGTAGCGTATAGGTACAATATGAATGATCAGAGACAGAATGGAACCTTAGGGTGGCATAAAGTTTCCATTCCAATATTCGCAGACTCCTCTTTTTCAAAAGTCATATTTGGGCCTATGCTGGCTGGGCACGGTACCATTTGGTACGATGATTTTCTATTAGCGGAAAGAACTGTAAGTACGGGTGAATATATTTCGGAGATGTCTGAATTCATGGTGATCTTAAAAAAACTATCATTGTATAAAGATAATTTTTCGAGTGTAATCGAAAGTAAGTATATGAATTATACACGTTTTCTTCAGACAGACCTTGAAGTGAATAGACTTAAAAATAAATTGTTGATAGAAATAGGAGATAACCATGCATTTATCAAAAACACAGTTCACATCACCCAAAATCAAACTCAAAAAAGGCATTCACCTAATCATATTTTAAATGTAGCTGTAATTAGAGATAACTATGGGTATCTAAAAATTCCTGCTTTCCGGGGGAGTGAAAACACACTGTTCGCCAAGGAATATTCCCAAAATTTAATTGATAATTTGAATCTTATCCAACAAGGTAAAGTCGATACGCTGATTTTGGACCTTAGATTTAATAGTGGTGGAAATATGTGGCCTATGCTGAAAGGGATCTCAATTTTACTTGATGAAGATCATATAGGAATGTTTTTATACCCTGGTAATAAAAAAGAAATGTGGAAGATTCAAAACTCAAATGATAAATCAATTGAGGGATCGAATAACGATGACTATTTACGCAAAATTCCAATCATTGTGTTAATTGGAAAAAGAACAGCAAGTAGCGGAGAGGCCATAGCTATTGCATTGAAAGGAAGAAGGAATACGGTGCTAATTGGCGGTAAAACGAGGGGACTCACTACAGCTTTAGTTGAATTTCCAATTACAAAGGATAAATCTGTTCATCTAGCGACAAGTTATATGGCAGACAATGAAGGAAATAAATATGTGCTAGGAGTAGAAGCAGAAAACGATCATGTACAAAATTCCTTTAGTGAAAGCTTGCGGTATTTTCTTAAAGAAATGAAGTTTGAGTAGGCGACTGTTCAAAACCCGAAGAGGAAAGGCATACAACATTGTATAGGAAATTCATAGTGAGAGCTACTAGTGAAAGCTTTTTATTAATTCTCTAGCCCCGACAAATATTCGATTCGTTCTATTGGAAAAACTGATAAGGAATAGACCAAATCGAAGTTTTGTCTATTTTGCATCCGAAACAGCTAATCATCATTTTTTAAACGAATTAAATGCGAACTTTAATAATTAAAATGGTATTACTTCCTATCAATAATAAGAAACTGGCATAAAACCTAGACGCCCAAGGCCGTGGGGATACTCCGCTACATATGTTTACCTCAATGGAAAATTCATCTTAAAAATAGTACCTTTCCCTACTTCGCTCTCTATCATGATACTTCCTCCATTAGCCTTCATGAAATCATGAACCAATTTCAAGCCTAATCCGGTGCCTTTTTCACCACTAGTTCCCCATCTTACTTTATCATCTCTTAGCTCGAAAATTTCAGAGATTTTATTTTTTTCTATCCCTATCCCTGTATCGGAGACTGTGAGTACAAGTTCCTTCCCTTCAACCCATGCAGAAAAACTCACAGTTCCATTTTCAGGTGTGAATTTGATAGCATTACCAGCTAAATTTCTCAAAATGGTCATAAAACTATTCTTATCTAAATAAGCTTCTATGGATTCATCACAATTCATTGGCAAGGTGATGAACTTTGATTGGGCTTGAGATGTCATCAATGAAATGGTCTCATCGAGGCATTCTTTTACATTTAGCAACGCAGGGTTGAAAGGTATAATTCCTTCCTCTTGTAGGGCCCAGTTTAAAAGGTTATCAAGGAGAGATGCAACTTGATTAGCAGAATTCTTAAGGTATCCAGTTATTTCATCTAATTGCTTATCATTTTTTGTGTCATAGGTTTCAATTATATGGCTATTAATCCACTCAGTAAGCCCCATAAAATTAGTCATAGGACCTCTCAGGTCATGGGAGATGATATAAAAAAATTTATTTTTTGTCTTATTGGCAACATCCAACTTGTCATGTTCTATTCTAAGCTGCTCTTGAGTGGACTTTAAATTTTTTAATGATTTTTTTAATTCGGACGTTCTTTCTTCGATCCTATTTTCCAAATTTTCATATAAATGAGCGTTCTCCATGGACACGGCAATTTGTCCAGATAGCAATTCAAGAAAACGAACTCGATTTTCTGTGAAAACAGATTCCTGTAAATTATTCTCCAAGTAAAGAATCCCTTCCTGATTTCCTTTATTGAGCATCGGAAGGCATAAAACTGATTTCAGCTTATTTTCCTTTACAGCAGAATCTGACATAAACCTAGAATCCTTGGAAATATCATCCAAAACTAGGCTTTGATTTGTGTTTTGAATGTATTGTACCAGGCTTTCCGGAACCCTTTTATTTTCAAGAAGAGGGATTTTAATATTTCCAGACTGAAATTCACTATTTGCAAATTTTGAACTCCTTATAAACCAATGGTCTCCCACTTTAAGAAGTATACAACCCGATTCCGCACCCGCATTTTCCATACTGATGTTTAACAGGGTTTTTAATAATTGCTCTAATACTACTTCTCCTGAAATCGCTTGCGCCGCTTTCATTAAAGATTCCAGGTCTAGAGAAGAACTATCTGTATAATTACTACTACCCTTTGATGTTTTAGTCGTGTTGATCGAATCGTCTTTTTCAAAACCTATCAAAATCTTCGGGAAACGTTCTTTCAGGTCATGCATCTTTGCAATAGCACCCCATTCCTTATACGTCTGATAGGATTTACGTAAGTAATTCTCAGCTATGAAATCTTGATCAGTAGATAGGTAATAAATCCCCGCTCTTTCTAATGAAAGTGCTTCCTCATTGAGAAACTCACCACTCTCCGCCCCCTTTATTGCTAGATCAAAGTGTTTGCGGGCCTTATCATTGCTGCCCTTTAATGAAGCGTACTCTGCGATGAGTAAGTCTAGTTTATGTTGGTGGTTAACAGGGTTGAACTTCGCCCATTTTCTAAATTGTGAAATATTGTTTTTAGCTCGGCTAATCAATAGACGCCTTTGCTTACCACTTGCCTCTCGTGCTACAGCCAGACTTACCAAGCCTTCATAAAACCAGAAAATGGCCACATCATATTTTGCCAAAACGGCATCCAATAAAGGTCTTGTAAGCTTGGCATGCTCCAGCGCTTTATCATAATCATGAAAAAGGTAGTTAAGCATCAAATTGTTGTTATGTATCAGGAATGTAGCGGCACGATCTTTCTCTGATTCATGAATAGGTGCCATCTCTACTTCATCGTAGGCTTCTCCTGATAGTACTGTTGGATCTTTGGAACGATCAAGAAGATTGAGTGCAGCCTGGCGGTATATTTCGTTATAATTGTAATTAGTCTTCTGCTTATATCTCAACATCTGCTCGCTAAATAGCCTCATTTCTTTTTCAGACTTAGCGAGTGGCTTCCCTCCCAGGTAAATATGATTGCAATAAATATTTGCATTAATACAAGCGTACTCAATGGCACCTGTCTCAAAACCTACTTTATAAGAATATAAAAAAGGGTCTAATGACTTATGAACATGTTCACTCCAATGATTGATCAGTGCGTAGATAGGCGTGTAAATCTGAGATAGCCATCTCTTTGCTTCGAATCGATCAAGTAACGCTAAGCCGATCTGGCCAAAACGGTACCCTCCACTCATATCTCCTAATACTCCACACATGAGTAACCCATAAGTTGCAAACCCGAAGGCTGAGATCTCTGTCACTCCATATTTTAATGAAATCCTGACCATTCGGAAAATGATGAAAGGTAGAATAGCCGGTCTAGCCCAATAAACAGGTGAAGCAATATCATTGAGAATTCTAAGGGCAGCGGCTTTGTAGGGATCCGTCATCTCACTCATTCCTAAGATATGATCATGATCTTTACCCATCAGCTTAATCTTTGTTCTGACCAAATCAACCATTACCAGAGGCAAAGGTCCTTTTTTAGGGAATTTCTCTCCCAGTTGATCCAGTACTTCAAGACCCGTATCAATAGCCTCCTGGAGTTTGTTTTGAGCCTTTAATGCATTGATCCGTATAGCATATGGACGAACCACATCCATGAGCTCTTTCTTGTTGTCCAATACAGCCTTCAATTTTTCTTCCATAGGCTCGAATTCGCCCATATTGTATGCCGACTCAGCAGCTTCTGTAAAGAGTCCAAGACTCAGGTCATATTGAGACTCCCAGTGATTAGGTTTCAATAATCCAATTCCTGTTTCAAAATATTTGAAAGATGGTTGGAAGGCTGAGGAATCCCTGGCTTTTAACCCAGCACGAAGATTCAAATCTGCAATCGATTCCTTTTCTTCTTCAGAATCAATCAGTTCTAGCCCTTGGTTGAGTTGATTAACAATCTCGAAAAGTTGGCTTTCCAGCTGTTCCACTGATGCTTTTTTCCATAAAAGGGATCCGATTCTGTAGTGGAAAGTACTTTTATCTTTTTCTGGTATTAATGAATAAACTGCCTGTTGTATCCGGTCATGAGTGAAGCGAAATTCATGCGCTATTGGTGTAATGTATCCTTCTGCAAGTGCACTTTGTAGTACTTCTATCGCAAGGTCAATCTCTTCGTCGATAGTCTTTGAATCAGAATTCTCTTCATGACTTGCTTTAAGTGTTTCTACATCAAATTTGTTACCAATACATGCGGCGATTTTTAAAAATTCCTGAGTTTCTTCTGGTAGAAAGACAATCTTTCCTGATAACAGTTCGACTACATTATCCGTGATATTGCGCTCATTGATCTGTTGGATATCCCATTTCCATTTCCTTTCCTTTTGATCAAAATACAATAGTGATTCATCTACCAGGTTTTTAATGAATTGCGTTATAAAAAAGGCATTACCATGGGTCTTCTCAAAGACCAAATCTGAAAGCGAAATAGTAGAATCAATAGCAAGATCTGTAGCATCGGAAATCAATTGTTGAACATTGATTTTTTCCAGATTCCCTATGTTTATCTCGCTGATCTTCCCTCCTTTTTCACGGATATCTTCTACCGTAATCATAAAAGGATGATCTGGACTCACTTCATTGTCACGATAGGCGCAAACACACATCAGATGACTTAGTTCCTTATCGGACATCAGTGCATTCAACAAAGACAGAGAAGCACTATCTGCCCATTGTAGATCATCGATAAAAAAAACAACGGGATGATCTGCAGTAGATATGGTTTTAATAAAGGAGCTGAACAAATAATTCAATCGGTTTTGCGACTCCAAACCTCCTAGCTTAGGGATGCTGGGTTGCGCCCCTATCAACATCTCCAGGTTTGGGATGAGATCTGTTAATACTTTGCCTTCATTACCAACAGCATTTTTGATTTGCTCCCTCAGAGGCTCTAGTCGGTTTTCCTTTTCCGTAAGTAATATGGAAACGAAACTGGTAAAAGCTTGTACAAAAGCAAGGTATGGTTTCGACCGTTGAAACTGATCAAATTTACCCTCGATAAAGTAGCCCCTTTTAGCGGTGATTGGACCATGTGTCTCATGTACCAATACGGATTTACCCGTGCCTGAATACCCCCCTACCAACACCGTTTCTAACTCACCCTCAGCTACCCTACTAAAAGCATCCATTAATAGGCTGAGTTCGTTTTCCCTTCCATAGAGTTTTTGTGGTAGCAGAAAATCTCCTGAAAAATCATGTTGGCACAACTCAAAATCTTGAATATCTCCTGTCTCATTCCAGATTTCCAAACACTGATCTAGGTCTTTCATTAGCCCTCTGGCTGACTGGTAGCGATCCTCAGCATTCTTAGACATTAACTTGTCTAAGATCTGCTGTAGTACTTTGGGAATATTTTCCCTATGGGATGAAATGGAAGCAGGTTGACTGGCAATGTGTGCATGTACCATTTCCATAGCATCTGTGTGTTGAAACGGCACTTTCCCCGTCAACATTTCATAAAAAGTAATACCAAGAGAATACAGGTCTGTACGGTAGTCAACCATGCGGTTCATTCGACCGGTCTGCTCTGGAGAAATGTACATGAGTGAACCTTCCAGCCTTTCCGGGTTCTCAAGGTTCTGTTTTTTAAGATTCAGTTTCGTAGAAATACCAAAGTCTAGAAGGTGAGCTTTTCCACTTTCATTGTCAATAATCAGGTTGTGACTATTTATATCCTTATGGATGATTTTCGCATCGTGTACCTCGGATAAAATTCTTGCTATTTCAATCGCATGTTTTAGAAAATCAGCAATACTGAATACACCACCATCTAATCTTTCCCTAATGGTTTTACCAGGAACATATTGCAGCACTATTGCGTGACGATTGTTCACCTTTCTTCTCTCAAAGCTTTGACGTACTCCTTCAATCGACAGTTTATGTGTAAGATCAAATTCGTTATAGAACTTATTGATCACCTCTGGAGAAGGGTATTCCTCGTTAAGAATCTTGGTAATAACTTTGTTTTTCAGGCCTTTGTCATCCGTTAAAAAGACCTTAGAGCTTTTGCTTTCGTACAGTAGTTGTTCTTTCATAGTTAACTGCTATTAGCGATTTCGTTCATCATTGTCAGGAATCTCTGGAGGCATCCCAAATATCTTAATTGCTAACACACGTGCGTTTCTTGCTAGGTCTGAGTGCCTGCGAAGAAAATTTAGTGAATTATAATCATAAATAGAATAAGATGGTATGATACCTAGACCTTTAGGAAGGTTTTTCATCGTAAAAATCATCTTGGTACTTTCTGCCCAGTCAAGGGGTTTCTTGATGGTGATATCTGCAAGATCCATCCATGGGTGAGAGGCCTCATCCCATTTTTTGCAGCTGTTAAAGACTTCTGCATCATCATCATCAGACGCTTCATGAAGCTGAACCTGAAGTTTATATTTTATTTGACCAGCCCTGAGCCTTTCAACATATTCTTCTTTTAGATAATTTCTAACACGTGTCTCTCCTGGCAAAATGCGCTGATTCTCCGTGGGGATCTTCATATCGTATGCGTCTAACAGACCTGATTCGGGTACGTCTTCAGCAGGCATTGTACGGTATTTAATATAACGCAGTACATTGTCATCAGCTTCATATAAAAAAGGTGTTTGCGAATGATACCTTAAATTAGAAAATGAGGTTGGATCTCTTCTCATTCCTACATGTGCACCTTCCACTCCGGCCGGATATTTTCGGTAATAATCTTCGTACTGCATCCCAAATCGGGTCTTCTTGTATTTAGCAAACCGAAAGAAGCTAGCAATCGACCAGAATAGAGCTGTTTCACCTGTATTCAACTCGATATCCATAGGACTTTTTTTGGATGTATCGGCCATTTTTATGGACATACTCCTCACCACGCGCATGGCATCATCCATAAAAGAAGCGGCAGCATGTCTTATCCTACATGGCAGTGTTTTTCCTGGCTCAAAAAACGGATGCAAGGGAAATCCAGGGTTATCGACAAATCGTATGGACCCGACCGCAGCGATCCCATTGTTATGGGACATCTTAGATCGGAATATGATACTACCAAAGATGGTAAGTACCCCAGTAAATGCGGTGGTGTAGATCCACAGTATCATAACTCCAAATAAACGATGAAAGGCAGTAGTAAGTGAATTGAATATTGATATTCGGTTTGATTTCATGTTTATGGACCTCAAATATTTGTTCGGGATTGGATAATGTCTATGTCTAAATCGAGATCGGCAAACGCTTGACGCTGCTCTTCTAACCTTTTTCTTAAATCAGGCGGGACATCCCCATCTTCATCAGCCATGATGAATCCATATCCTGTATGAGATAGCATATTACTCCACCACATCATTTGTGTGGAACGAGTAAGGTCTGGAGCAATAGAATAATCTGTTTCTGGACCCATCACACCATCTGGACCATCTCCGAACCGAACCCCAAGGCTACCATAGAGCACTTCTCCAATATCATCGTACTGTTTTGAGTTGGACCAGGTATGTCCAAAAGTGGCCTGATAAATCATATAAGTGCATGCTTGTTTCAGCTGGTTCAGGTTTTCATCAGTCACGTCGTTACCCTCTGATTTATCAGTAATTCTTGATATGGCCTTCTTGATTCCGTTTGCCTCTGGTCGACCGTCATTTAAATCCATTCTATGATCTTGTTTGTACCAGTCTGAGGCACCATCACCTTTTATCTTTCCTCCACCATCAAGTAAAGCATTTTGTAGGTAATGGCAAAGAAAAAATGGTACACTATGTTTAACTAAATCTTCAGAGAAGCAATATATTTCAAACCAGTGTTCCAAAATTTGTTCTCTGTTAGCAGGCGCATCAATGAAGTTGGAAACAAAGTCATAGACAATATCCCAGAATAGATTTGAGGCTTTTGCATAAGTATGCGCTTCGCTAATTGGCTGCATGGGTCGATAACCTTTCCAATCCAAAGTACCCATTGTATTATAAACTACTTGATCAATTCCTTTTGGAGTAAGGGCGCAGGCAGAGGTGATATATCCACTACCAACCAAAATCCGGTCTGCGGTATGATTCACTAATACGACTGAGCGCAAGAAGGATTTAAGCAATCCAGAGATTGGATTCAGTCTTAAATTTCTAGAACATGCAATAGCATATTGTTCTGAATTAATATGGGTGCCTGCGAAGTGGTGTGAGAGCTCAGCATTTAGTCCTGCACTGACACGACAGATACGTTTTGCCGCCAACCATTTTTCTCCATCAGCTGGAGTAAAAGTTCTTTTTTGTTTTTCGTTCTTCTCTTCTGCCGTTAGTGGGCCTGTAAGTGTGATCTTTATGGGCTTTGGTAGTCCATCATCTTTTAGCTCAAACCACATGTCAACATCTGGCATAGCATAATAGTGATTAGTCTTTTCATAAGATCCCCAATGATGGTGAACCCAATAAAGTTCAGGATGCTTAGGATCACGATCGAAATCACACGCATACATTCCGTTCATCATTCGCTGGCCAAACCAGTCATCCCCTCTTGTGATTCCCCGTAGTTTCTTCTCCATGCAAACGGTTAAATTCTCCGGGTAATCCTCCACTATTTGCTGATACGTCAGTCCTTGGTTCATTCGAATCATCTCCAGGTGCTTGAGTTTGATCAATTCGGTAGGAATAAAGGTTTTTTCAATTGCTTCATTAAAACCAGGTGAGTATTCATCTGGTGCATCTTTATCATGATCCTTAATAACTACCCTTGGTAATAAGGTGTCTTTGCGGTATTCCCAATAAAAAAGCTGAACCTGACGACAACAGTAGTTAATACCAACTAAATCTCCCTTGCTTATGGGTACACGTTTGAACTCGGTGAATTCAGGAGCACGTTGACCACTTTTTGTAAAATGATCATAGCTTGTTTGGTAAACTGCTAACCAAACCTTCCTGATGTAGAGTCGATGAACGTAAAACAAATCATAAGGAAGACTGAATTTCCCTTCACGATCCGACTTTCCCTGGCTCAGCTTTCTATACCCTCCCCAGAAAGTTCTTGCCCATAATTCCAGATGCATGTTGAAAATGGGGGTGTCTGCATCAACCGTCTTACTACCAAACGTAAGATGGCCCGTTACCAAATGATCAGGGTTGGGATCTCCATAGATTTTATTGCGACGAGGAAACATCCTATTGTAAATTTTCTCAGAAAAGCTTAACCAGCTGGAATATATCTCTACCAAAAGTAGTCCGAGTCTTGCAAGAAAGCCTTTGTGAGTACGAGACTTTTGTACCTCAATTCTATTAAGATTTTTTAGACGAGGTTGATGAAATTTGCGCTTTGGAGCATGAGACAAATTTGCTTTTTCAAGACATTCTTGACCTACTTTTTCTAAATCAAAATCTGATTCAGGTTGTGCTTTGCTAGTTTTCATTAAGTCCAGATTGTGGGATGAACCTTCAAATATATGGTCGAAATCCAAAAAACCCACTACAGTACTCGTTTTTAATGTTACCATCAAAAATAATGGGTCTTAGAATTATGGAAAGTCATCTACTAAAGAAAAAAAACTAGAAATATTACATGTACTTAAAGTGTTCAATCAAGATGGAAGATTGAGGTTTCAAAATTCATAGGAAGGCAGATCTTGATACTACGTTGCAAAAGAAAATAGACATCCCTAGCTTTCATTCTCATATGCCACTCGCTTAACCAACCGCAAGCCAAAGTGTCAAAAGTGTGCTACAGTCTTCTCTCCTAGACTTGTAAAAAAAAGCCAAGTGCTCATTATTAATCCCCTACCCAAAGACTAGCCGTCCACACCCAAAGCTGATTTATCGGAGAATTCCAGTCATAATACGAATCCATTATTTGACACAAATACGATTCTGCAGAATGCGAGTAATAAACGGGAATTTGAGACTTATTGTCAGTAGTTGTGTACTTACTAAGTTAAATGACGCTCGTTATCCATACTTTGATTGAGAGTTCTAACTATGAAAACCCCAGATTCAGTTTGGAGGTAAAAGATCTTCTGTGCACGGTAAACAAAACGTTTTAAAGATGGGGGAAATTCAGAATCATTTCTACCGATATTGGTGTTTTCTGCTAAAGTTCGAAATAGATCATGAAGACCAATCAAATATTCCTGAGCTTGAATTAACCCAAACTTTTCAATACCATATTCATAGATTTCAAAAATATCAAGCTCACATTCATTGGAAAGCCTATAATCTCCCATCCGCTTTCATTCTTTCTTCGACTTGTTTCATAATATCAGGAATGGTACTCTCACTTATCCCACTTTCTAATCCCTTGGTAATGGCAGTTTTCAAAGTGGAAAACTTGGCATTTTTAGATTGATCAATACGAATTAAATGGCGTAAATATTCACTGTCATTTGTGAACTCTCCAGCAGATATTTGTGCCTTGATCCATTGATCTTGCTGATCTGTTAATGTTATTGTTTTTCTTACAGTTCCCATAATTCATAGATAAATGAGTACATAATCATACTATTGGTGCAATATAACGCAATTAGACAAAATTTCACTAAACCTATTGACTAAGTCCATGTGATAAATTATCCTCCATAAACTTTAACATTGATGAATATTTGACTTGCGTACACATTTGCCACTCGCTCAATCAACCGTAACAACCGCACTAGCCAAAGTGTAGAAACTCACCTGTTCTTTTCTTCGAAGACAGAGCCAAACAGAAATAAACCAGATAGTATGATTTTTATCATTTTTTGGCATATGAAAATACTACAGATTTGTTGTTCTCTTTATCATCAGAATTAAAATACTAAAGTGTTTTTTATGAAAAGTACACATTCATTTCACATCCCGGTAATGGGCATCGGATTTACTATTGATACACCATTAAAGGTGGCACGCTTCGGAATTGATTCTGTGATGGCACTGGCGGGTGACACGCTTTATGAGCGGTTACGAAAATTTTACCTCGAGAAACATAACATTGCTTACGTAGAGATCACTGAAAAAGCCCATGACTATCGGGCAAAAAGAATAACAGCCTATCTAAACCTTGTTGATGAGTTAGTAGCAAAATCGATTGAGGCGTATAAAACGTCTCCTTTGCAACATAAAGGAGAAATAGAGGCACACATCGATATGTTACCTGATGGCGCAAAAGCAAAACAGGAGTTCCATGATTTAATGGCCAATGATCTTGATATTGATGAAATCAGTGATTGGATAACCGCTAATTTGGTCGCAGGCAGTATTGATGTGAACATCATGACCAAATTGGATAAAGAGAACCATATTAAGGGAGAAAAACTGCCCCCCGAACACAATGATGCCCATGTTGCAATAAGAGGATATGCGAATAGCACACTTAACTCTTCTGTTATTCTTTCGGCTGGATTGAATCCCCGATTATTTACTTATATGGAGCAGTTCGATGACTTCTACCCCAATGAACAGGGCAAAATAAAAAAGGGAATAGTTTTAAAGGTAAGTGATTATCGATCTGCTATTATTCAAGGAAAATTTTTAGCTAAAAAAGGGCTGTGGGTATCCGAGTACAGAATAGAATCTGGTTTAAACTGTGGTGGACATGCATTTGCCACAGAGGGATTCCTCATGGGCCCTATACTAGCCGAATTTAAAGAAAATAGAAAGGAGCTTTTTGACCTGGTTTATGAAGTATTAAAATCAGCACTGGATAGTAAGGAACGTTCGGTTATCAAGGAATTGCTACCATTGAAATTCACGGCTCAAGGCGGTGTGGGTACGCATGAAGAGCACCAATTTTTGCTGGATCACTATCAGGTAGATTCAGTTGGCTGGGGTAGTCCTTTTCTATTGGTTCCTGAAGCGACCAACGTGGACAACCCTACGCTCACCAAACTGATAGAAGCTAAAGAAGAAGATTTGTTTTTGAGCAATATATCACCATTAGGTGTGCAGTTCAATAGCCTGAGAGGTGACTCAAAAGACATTGAAAGACAAGAGAGAATTGCAAAAGGCAGGCCCGGCAGCCCTTGCGTTGAAGGAAATCTAGCCTTATTCAACAAAGAATTCACAGATATTCCTATCTGTACTGCGTCTCGCCAATATCAAAATCTAAAAATTAAAGAACTTGATAAAGAGGCTTTGCAACCGGAGATATATCAAAAGAGATATGATAAAATTGTTGATAAAACATGTCTTTGTACAGGGCTAGTGAATCCGGTCTTAATAGTGAATGATTTAAAAGTTAAAGATGGAAGAGGTAAAGGAGTAGCTATTTGTCCAGGTCCAAATATGGCATACTTCACCAAAAAAATGAGTTTGAAGGAAATTACCAACCATATATACGGAAGGGAAAATGTTATTGCTGTCACCAACCGACCGCACATGTTTATAAAAGAGCTGAGGGCCTATGTCTCGTATTTAACGAATTTAATAGCCGACTCGAGTGAGTCTGTAACTAAAAAAGAAAAAAATCGCCTGATGAAGTTTTCAAATAACCTTATAGAGGGTATCGGCTATTATCAAGCACTGTTCCGTGATGTGAAGGATGTTTTTAGCCTTTCAAAGACGGACATTCTTAGTGAGTTGGAAACCTGTACTGAAACGGTACGAGAGTTACTATTGAATATTGAAAAGCTACCTGTACCCTCGCCTGTACTGAGCGAATAAAGCATATATGCTCATACACCTCTGAAAAGTGAGCTGAGTATTGCTCCAATCAGATATATCAAACCATGGCTAAATCATAAATAATTACATATACATCACCACGATATGCATTCGAATAAAAAGAAGTCTTCTACTAAAATAGACGCTATGTTACGCGTCTTTTCATTCCTGCTCTCAAGGAGATACATTATCAATGTAAAGGGGGTAAATATTTTGCAAAACAATGGTCCAAAATTACTTTTACAAAGTCATCAATCCCATATCGACCCACAGTTATTGGGTGTATTTGTAGCACAGCACAGTGACTTTGTCCCTGTAATATCAGAGAAGTTTCTAGGTATACCAGTGATTGGTTCCATTTTGAGGGCTTGGGATGCCGTAGCGGTAAGCGACCTGAAGCACGGCAATCGTGACCCTCATGTTTTAAAAAACATGTTCTCGAAAATAATGGAAGCGCTCGAACGAGGCAAGAGTGTGCTCATTGCTCCATCTGGACAAATTACCAACGGACCAGTGGAGCGTATTAAAAATAAACAAAGTGCCCATGCATTGGTGTCCAACCTGCCCGATGGTATAAAAGTAATCGGCGTAAGAGTCAACGGACTATGGGGTAGTATGTGGTCGGTGGCTTGGATGGGTAAAAGACCCAACTTCCTCTATACTTTGCTAAAAGGAATGTTTTACCTAGTTGCCAATTTTATATTCTTTCTGCCCAAACGACAGGTTACATTTGAATTTGTGGATATTACTGAAGAAGCCAAACTGCAAGCAAAATCAGATCGAAAGACGTTTAATACTTATCTGGAGGAGTTTTACAATGTAAATGGAGCCGAAGAAGTATCTTATATCAAGCATTTCTTCTACGTTCCCAAAATGAAGAGAAAATATCCAATTAATCTGGATATGGCGTGATAGGTTCATGGATAGTGTGTGAGATTGTATTTTTCAACCTATGCCTTCCACACACAGATTTGCCAATCGCTCAACTAACCTCAATATTAATGAGTCAAAAAAGTATTACACCCTTTCCCTCCTAGAATTGTAAAAACCAAGTGCTAATTATTAATCCCCAGGCTCATTGGCCTTGCCCAAAACATGAGATCGGCGCGTGCAGTGTTAGAGTCAATGTTTTTCGAGTATTTTCGGTATTGGAGCAATCACAACGATCAGTTTCAAATACTAGTTTCTCAGGTGTTACATATTGACTCTAAAATCAAACATCATGAAATAGTAATGGTTCAAAAAATGGAACAATGAAGCAGACAGTAAATACCTAATTCTATTACTGTCTGCTTAATAATTCAAATCATCTATCAATGTCATTTTTTAGATGATTACAAGTTCATAGGTACTTCCATCAACAATACACGCGCATCGTTAGTAGCTGTCACATCTATGTTTTCGGTGTCCCAAATGCCCATTCCATCTCTTTGTGAAAGCTGCTCACCATTGATTTCAACCTCTCCTTCTAGTACAAAAGCATAGACCCCATTTCCTTCCTTCTGAATTTTGTACTGGTCGGAACTTCCTTTTGTGAATTTCCCAATGTTAAACCATGCATCTTGATTGATCCATGCACCTTGATCATCTTTGTTAGGAGACAGTACTTGATAAAATTCGCCATCTTTTTCTATATCTCTGATTGAAATTTGATCATATCGAGGTGTCACACTTTTCTCTTTTGGGAATACCCAGATTTGAAGAAACTTCACTTCTTTGTCTTTATTCTTGTTGTATTCAGAGTGCGTAATCCCTGTCCCTGCACTCAATACTTGCACATCACCTTCTTTGATGACTGCCACATTCCCCAAACTATCTTTATGCTCCAAATCACCCGATAGCGGAATGGATATAATCTCCATATTATCATGTGGATGCGTTCCAAAACCCATCCCCTCTTGCACTCTGTCATCATTCAACACTCGAAGTGCTCCAAAGTTCATTCTTTCAGGATTGTGGTAATTAGCAAAACTAAAAGTGTGATGAGAGTTTAACCAACCGTGATTTGCATTTCCTCTCGTTTCTGATTTGTGAATTACAGTATTCATAGTTTTATATTCTTTATTTGGTAAATGATTAAAGCCTACTTTTTGCATTAGCCTGTCGTATGTCGATTCTCCTTGCGCTACTTTGGCTTCTGCCCACACTTGCGGAGTTAAAACACCAACAACACTTGCTAAAATTGATTTTTTAATAAAACCCTTGCGTTCCATATGCTTTTGTTTTTGTACAATACAAAGATTGGACATTGTCACCAGATAGAGAATATTAGAAATCGGGGTTGACTTATGAAAATCCGATATCTTGAAGAATAACTGTCGATTTACATCAAAAAACCATCCTTGGCTTCAACAGGGCTAGGTATGTTTTGATCATCTATCATTTCTCTTAAATCTATTTCTATGCCAATTGAAACGGATGTAATGGGTACGTCATTATAGGTTCCTTCAAAAGGGTTCTCAGAGTAGTCTCCAATTTTTTCCATTAAGAAAAAAATCCAAATAATGATAGCTGAGAGAAAGGCGCCAATAGATTCGACCCAAATATTTTCTTGAAATAAGCCAATAAGACCTAACGGCACAAGTGCACAAAAGACAACAGTCACCCAAAGGGCCGTAGAAGCATACTGGCGAGGAAATGGAAAATTTTTTATACGTTCTGCTTTCCCTTGGCCTGTATATAAATTCGTCATGAGTTTGTGAAATTCCATATGCCTAAAATCATCAAAATACCCTATGTCTTTTAACTCTTGAAATCTTACCGATTGACACTTTATAATTTGTGTTGCTCTATTTGACTTATTATTTATGCCCTCAATTTCTTGTTCAGTCAAATAATTTTGTAATTCCTGATGCAGTTTATTGTCATAGTCTTCGCATACAGTGGGTGAATACAGTCCGTTCAATCTATTTTCAGAATGTTCCCAAGGCTTGCTCAGCCTAAGTTGATGTCTTAGCGCTGTGAGCCAAGCGATATGGCGATAGATAAGCTCTTTTTTAATTGACACTTCATGTTCCCCTTGTACGAAGGCAACTACTGCTGCGCCCAATGATCGACTATCATTTACAATGCCACCGTATATTTTTCTGGCTTCCCATGTTCTATCATAAGAGCTGTTATTTTTGAACCCTAGATAAAAAGCTACAGCAACACCAATTACACTGATAGGCTGCCATGGAACAGTGAATTTCAAATCTAAAAAGTGAAATATCCCTATGACAATTGCTGAATAGATAAGACCTATTAGAAAAGGTTTCCTAGACCAATTGAAGGTCATCCAAAAGCTGTAATTTCTTTTAATATACATGTTATAATTCCTTAAAGTTTAGAGATGGATTACGGTTAAGTTATTACTTATAAAATGGTTCTATTTATTCTAATGCTTGACGTGGTATTCATAATCGTACAATTCATACCACTCTGGATGCTTCTTGACAAAGTTGGAGATGAAAGAGCACAAGACAGCTATTTTGTAGTTATGAGACTTTGCATATTCCAAAGCTTCTAAAGTTAAAGTGGAAGCAATACCTTTTCCACTCAACTCCTCCGGAACGACCGTGTGCATAAAATACATGGTGTTCTTACGTATCCTATAAGTGACGTAAGCCAAGTGGGTTTCTGATCTAATTTCGAACTGCCCATTTTCTTTATTATTCACTATTTCCATAGTCTACTCAATATGAATTTGCGTTAATATTTCCTTCGTACCAGTTAACGAAAGCCGTATTTAATACCTTAAATCCACCTGGCGTTGGATAATCTCCTGTAAAATACCAATCACCTTTGTTTTTTGGACATGATTTATGCAATCCTTTTACTGTTTGATAAATTGTTTTTATTGGAATGGCATAATCCACTGGTGTTATCTGTTCTGTGATTTCTTCAGAGATTTGTTCATATGAGTATTGATTGTAGAGTTCCGAAAAATAGTTTATGATTTCTAATCGATGCTTATTCTCTTGCTTTTTACAGCTTTGATAGACCGAATCAATTAAATCTTCTTTGTTGTCTTTTTTCAGCTTGACGATTAATGAATTAAATGCCACAAATTCAGCCAATTTAGTCATGTATATCCCATAGCAATCAGGGTAACGCACTTGTGGAGCAGAAGAAACAAAAATGATTTTTTTAGGAGATAGACGTTCCAGAATTCTAAGAACGCTTCTTTTAAGCGTGGTACCTCTCACGATTGAATCATCAACCACCACAAGGGTGTCCGTAGGCTTGACTATGCCATAAGTCACGTCATATCCCTGTGTAACCAAACTGTCTCTTTCAACATCTTCTGTGATGAAGGTTCTCTGCTTAGTTTCTTTTAAAATAAGTTTTTCAGCCCTTACTTGTTTTCCTGTAATGGACCAGACTTCATCCACTAATCCATTAAATGCTAATTCTGCCGTATTGGGTATGTAAGTAAAAACTGTCTGGTCTACATCATTATTCAATTCATTCAATATACGTTGGGCCAACTCTTTTCCAAGTTGTTTGCGCTCATTGTGGATTTCAAAATCATTGCCTCTGGAAAAATATATACGCTCAAACGAGCAAGGTTTATAGGTGCCAGGCGTAATGATTTCCTCAATTGAATGCGTCCCATCATTTTTGACAATCAATGCATGACCAGGTGGTAATTCATGCACCGCGTCATCTTTTAGATTGAACACCGTTTGAATGACCGGACGTTCGGAAGCAGCGACAATGATTTCATCGTCAGTATAATAATAATAAGGTCTAATCCCATTAGGATCTCTCAATACGAATCCATCTCCATTCCCTACCAATCCCGACATTACATACCCGCCATCCCATTTATCGGCAGACCGTTTCAATATTGACGTTAAGTCCAGTTTTTCAGAAATAAGTTTAGTCACCTCTTGATTAGAATATCCTTCAGCCTTGAATTGATCAAATATCCTTTGGTTATCATCATCTAAAAAGTGACCGATTTTTTCCATTACCGTCACTGTATCGGCTTTTTCTTTAGGGTGTTGCCCTAATTCAATCAAATGATTAAACAATTCGTCAACGTTGGTAAGGTTAAAGTTTCCAGCAAGGATTAAGTTTCTGTTCTTCCAATTGTTTTGTCTTAAAAAAGGATGACAAGCTTCAATTGAATTCTTACCATAAGTGGCATATCGCGTATGACCAAGGAAAACCTCCCCTGTAAAACTGCAATTTTTCTTTAGATAATCTGTGTCTTAGAATAAAGAAGGTTCGTTTCTTTTAAGTGTTTCAAACTTTTTAAACAAAGCACCAAATACTTTCTCAACGCCATTCTTTCCAAGTGCTCTTTTTCGACTGATATATCGTTCCCCTGGTTTTGTATTGAGCTTAATATTTGCAATCCCTGCCCCGTCCTGTCCACGGTTGATCTGCTTTTGCATAAGCAGTTGCATTTGCTCAATACCATATAGCGCACTTCCGTACTTTTCCTGATAAAATGAAAGGGGCTTTTTCAATCTGAGAAAAGCTATTCCACATTCATGCTTAATTGTTTCGCTCATAACCTATACCTCTATTTTCTAAAAGTGACTTTCTTATGAAATCCTGGCGTATTATACGCTTGTGATTTTCACAAAACAAAGGTTGTATGATATACTAAGATAGAGAATATGAAAAATCAGGATTGACTTATGAAAATCCGATTTGGTTGTTTACTTCACAAGCAAAACCTCTTTCTTTTGGAAATTAGAAGGAGATAAACCTGTGCAATTTTTGAAAAATGCACTGAAGTTTGCAGGCTCGCTAAAACCTAGCTCAAAACCGATTTCTTTATTGGACAAATGAGAGAAATACAAAAGTCTTTTGGCTTCCGTAATAATTCTTGATTGGATATACTCTTTGGCTGTTTTACCAATAGTAGTATGAACTATTCGGTTTAAGTGATCTGGGGTAATAAATAATTGATCCGCATAGTAGCTGATAGAATGCTCTGATTTATATGATTCATTAACCAAGCTCTTAAACTTACCGATCGTATGATTTTTGGAGGTGACGGAGTTCGATTCAATGGGGTTAATAGAACATATATTATTGCATTCAATTAGAAATAATTTTAAGAATGCACCTATAGATTGTTCTTTGAGATTTGCTGTGCTATGGTATAGGTTGAACACTTCATTTGCATAGCTTTCTAACTTTATATACTGCGTATCATCAGGTGTTAATGGTGGGCTTTGACCATAATCCTGAAAAAGATTAAGACTCTCAATAAATGGTAATTGAATGGAATTCTCGATTAAAAATTGTGTTGAAAAAGTCATGGCGTACCCCCTACTAGCTTCTTCCTCAATGACCTGATGTACTTGACCTGGAGATACAAAATAGATTTGATTATCACCCAAATCATAGCTGTTAAAATCAATTTTATGTGTCCCTTTTGCTTTGTCAATTACTAAGACAGTGAAGAAATTGTGTCTGTGTGGCTCATCAACTTTGCCATTTCTTTTTTCATAAACATCTTCCATTTTGGAAATTCCAAAACTTACATTTTCATTCTCGGAATTTACTTTTTGATAGGTCTTAACGGTCTTCATTTTATTATACTCCTCTGTGCATTGTTCGCTTCTTACTACCTACCAAAATCATTATAGTACTCTTCATAATAATCTTCATAGTTATACATCATATCAATGTTCTGTACTTCTCTATCTGTTAAATCTTCTCTGATATCAGTAGACATCGGAATATACCAATCCAATTGGTCAAAAATTCTTCTGATCTTGAGGTTAGTGAAACTATACCCATGCCTAGCATAGATCATATTTCTATACAATTCGATTTCCTCTGTATTAAAATTCTCGACTTGCATTGGCTCTAACCAATTTATAGATGCCTCAGGGAATTCACCAATTAATGTATTGTATTTAAAATCCTTCTTCTCTAGACTATACTCCTTTGCACCAACAGTATTCTTATAAGAAGCCCATTTACCTTTTAATTGTTTTTTCACCTCATCTATCGTGAATTCAAATTTTCCATCGTACTTGTCATCACCAGGCTCGTACATAACTACGGTATATACCTGAGGTGTTGTCGATTTAATTGTTCCTGTAATTTTTCTATAGTTCCCTGCACAAACACTATATCCAAATATGGAGTCCGATTCAATGTTAGATATAGCAATGTTAATTTTGTTTTTTCCAAACATCCCTACCCAATAACCATACAAGGGATTTAAAGATTCATCAATATTCTTAATGTCATTATCTACTAAAGTCTGTGCCGCTGTTTTCTTTGGACCCATCAATCGAGCATTTTTCTCAACATCAAGAGGTGTTTGTTCTTTTACAGTTTCTTTAACAACTGTGGTGTCAGCACCAAGTATTATACCTTTAGTTCCTTCTTTTTTATTAGAACAGGAAAATATAAGTACTGCAAAGAGTACTGTTATCATTTGAGTTATATTGCGCATGAGTATTTTATGGTTAGAATTATTTGTAAAGTAGAAAATATTTGTCAATTGCACCTTTGAGAAAGTACATATATTACACACTACTTCTAGCCCTTGCCTTTTTTCTATTCTTGATGATTAGAATTACGATTCCTTACTTTCAAATTCAGGATGATGTAGCGTTTTTAAGAATTAAACAGCCGGTAATTGATAATCATGTTTGGAAATCGGCCTTTTATATTCATGTGTTTAGTGCTTGTTTTTGCCTTTTAGCTGGGTTTACACAGTTTTCCAAGGGCCTACAAAAAAACAAACCTAATGTTCACCGTAGGTTGGGTTATCTCTACATTATTATTTTATTGGTTTTTTCAGCTCCCTCTGGATTGGTCATGTCCGTTTATGCCAATGGAGGTATATTTTCACAGATATCATTCAGTATATTAAGTATTCTTTGGATTGTATTCACGGCCAAAGGTCTCATTGAAATTAAAAAAGGAAACATTCTGAATCATAAGAAGTTTCTATGGAGAAGCTACGCCCTCACATTGTCGGCTATAACATTGAGATTATGGAAACTTGGCTTAGCCCTGACCTTACATCCCCACCCTATGGATTTGTACCGTTGGGTAGCTTGGTTAGGTTGGGTTCCAAATTTGATAATCGTTGAGCTAATGATCATTTACTACTTTAATAAAAGAGTCAAACATGAAAAATAACGCCTTCATACTTATTCTAACCTGTCTTTTATATGCTTGTACCACAGAAAAGAAAGAACTACCTATAACCGAAATTGCTCCAAAATCAGAGACTCAAGACGTAATAATGGTTGAACAAGAGCAGCAAGTAAAAATTTCCTTAGACGATCTTGCCGACACTAGTTTCTTGTTTTTGGAAGACGTTAGCGATGATTTTACCTATGACATGCGCTATGCCACAACTAATAATTTTTTGGATACAGCAATTTACGCCTGTAACAAATGTATGATTAGAAAAAAAGTTGCTTTAGCCCTCGTAAAAGCACAAAAGTTATTCAAAGAATCAGGCTATAGTATCAAATTTTTTGATTGTTATCGCCCTCTAGATGTACAAAAGAAAATGTGGAAGACATTTCCAGATAGACGCTATGTTGCTAACCCGAAGCATGGATCAGTGCACAATCGAGGTGGTGCAGTAGACATTACTTTGGAGAGCTTAACTGGCGAACAACTAGATATGGGTACTTCTTTTGATCACTTTGGAAAGGAAGCACATCATGATTATGCAGCACTTAGTGATACAGTAATTCAGAACCGACTATTTCTTGTTGAGACAATGAAAAAAGCTGGGTTTAGACCAATAAGAACTGAGTGGTGGCACTACAATTATGGGGGTGCTAAACACTACCCTATTTCAAATGTTACTACTAAATGTGATGATTGAGCCTTTTATATAAGCTCAGAAGAAGATTATCTGTAATAAATGCACGATACACATTTATCATTCGCACAAACCAAAAAAATTCTAAAGAGTATTCTGATGAATGAAGGCTTTTTTACGATTATTTGTTTCAGGTAATTAGAAATGTTAATCTCATTTTGATGGTCCATCACATTCTCATTACATAGTTTAGTTAATGTGCACACATTATTGTGTTATCTAATCTTTTTCGAATATAATTGACGCTTCAGGCATATTGCACCGATGCTATCAACCTTATTAAAAGCGTGTTCCTATTAAAATCGCTTTGTGATTTGCTTAACAAAATGAATGATTTGAGCCACATGAAAAAGTCAGCTTTTTTCTTACTCTTCCTAGTTTCTACCCTCAATGGCCTTTGTCAATCTATCAACAAAGACAGTTTATGGTCAGTTTGGGAGAATCAAAGTATACCTGACACTTCCAGATTAAATGCCATGCATGATATTGCCTGGAGTGGGTATTTATTCTCTCAGCCTGACAGTGCTTTTCTATTGGCACAACTCCATTTTGATTTTGCTAACAAAAAAATGCTCAAAACCCATATGGCCAAAGCACTTACCATCCAAGGTGTTTCATTTGCTTTGCGAAGTGATTATCCTGCTGCCATTAGTTATATAAATCAAAGCTTAAACCTTTCTAAAGAGACAGGAGCAAAAAAAGAAATTGCACGCTCTTATACACATATTGGGAATATCACCAGGCTACAGGGCAACTACGATAGTTCCATTTATTATCACAGCCGCAGTCTTGTATTGCACACTGAGATTGAAAATAAAAAAGGAATGGCAACAGCCTTGGGTAACATAGGCATCATTTATAAAGGACAAGGAGATTTCAAAAAAGCAATGGAGTTTTTTGAAAGAAGTTTAAATATAAAACAAGAACTAAACGATAAAGCGGGTGCGGCAGTCACGGCATACAATATTGGAACTATCTACTATCATCAAGGTGATTTCGCCAAAGCTTTAGCATACTATAACCAAAGCTTAGTTGTTAAAGAAGAAATAGGAGAAAATCGAGGAGCAGCCATGATTCAGAGAGCGATTGGGATACTATTTGAAAACCAAGATGATCTCACCAAAGCCTTGGAATATTATAATAGCAGTTTAGAGAGTTTTGAAATTATTGGTGACAAAGGTGGTATAGCGAATACACTTAACAGTATCGGAACGATACTTGCCCTGCAAGAAGAACTTGAACCTGCCATGGAATTCTTTATGCGAAGTTTAAATATCCGTAAAGAAATTGGCGACAGACATGGAGAAGCTGAATCCTACATTAACATAGCGGCCATCTATCAAGAAAATGGAGCATATGATCAGGCACTGGATTACTTCAAACAAAGCTTGGCGATATATGAAGAGAATGGTAACAAAAAAGACCTACCAGAAACGTTGAATGGTATTGGAATCACCTATAAATTAAAAGGTGATGCGCTACTTAGTTCCGAAAATTCATTTGCATCATCAAACGCCTATACGAGTGCTGTTAGATATTCTACCCGCGCGCTGAAGTTGGCTCAGGAAATTGGGAAAAGAAAAGAAACAATGAATGCAGCCTATACGCTGTACGAGCTATATAAATCAATTAATCAACCGAAATTGTCTTTGGAAATGCATGAAGTGTATTTGACAGAAAGGGATAGCATATTGGACATAGAAAATCAAACCGCTCTGTTAAAGCAAACATTCAAAAATGAGATGAAGCAACAGCATGACTCATTAGAAAATATCCAACAAAGTCAAAAAAATCAATTTGAATCTGAAATCAATAAAAGAAAAGTTCTCCAAAACGTTGGTCTGGGTGCAATACTGGTATTGATAGCACTGCTATACATTGGCTACAGGTATTATCATTTGAAGAAACAAGCCAATCTTACCCTGCAAGAAAACAATACGAAAATACGCAACCAAAAAGAGCAATTGGAAGTACTCAACCAAGAGAAAAATAAACTCATTGGCATGGTCGCACATGACCTGAGAAGCCCGCTCAACTCAGTGAAAGGTCTATTGAATATAATCAAGGACGAGCCCAATAAAGCTGAAAAAGAACGGTTCATGGAATTGATCTTGAACTCCACGGATCGAATGACGGAGATGGTTGATCGAATATTGGATGTTAGTACATTGGAATCTAAAACACTCCAGCTCAATATTGAAAAAGTCGATTTGGTTTCTCTGGTTAACGACCTTATGATTAATTTTATAGTAATAGCAGATGAAAAAAAGCAGCAAATGCAGCTGGTATCAAAGTGTGCAGCTGCTACAGTAGCAATAGATAAAAATTATTTCATCCAAGTGCTGGAAAACTTGGTTTCCAATGCCATCAAATATTCTGATTTCGCAACGGAAATAAGCATTACGTTAGATCAGGTAGATAAAGACTTTAGACTGACTGTTCAAGATCATGGTCAGGGCATAAGTGAAGAAGAACAAAAAAAGCTTTTCAGAGAATTTTCTACGTTGTCCTCCAAAAGTACCGGTGGAGAAAAATCTACCGGCCTGGGTCTATCCATTGCGAAAAAATATGTTGAAGCCATGAAAGGTGAAATTTGGTGTGAGAGTAAACTAAATGAAGGCAGTCGGTTCATTCTACAATTTAATGGCGTGTAACTCTAAACCTCCCCTTGGGTCTTTTGTTGACCATCAGGGAAATTGACTACCGTTTCGGTTGCACCTATCAGTGCAATTCAGCTCCAATATTCTTTGAACAAAGTGGGACGGTGACAACTTGAGTGAGGACAAGTAAAACCAGTGACAAATAAATGTAGGATTAACAAAACAGAAGACAACCCAAAGCAGGACTACCTGATAATTCTGTCAATGTCTTATCATGATACTTTTTCTGGTCTCTATTTTACCATCTGATTTAGTGATCACCATCAAATACATCCCATTGGGTATTCCAGAAACGTCTATTTCCGCATTTTTTTGGTCTATATCAACTCTTAGAATCAAATATCCATTAATAGTGAATACTGAACATTTCATGGAACCTTGCCCTTCTTCTAATACTAAATGTAAGAAATGATTGGCGGGGTTAGGAAAACTAGTGATTTGAGTACTTGTTTCTTTGACTTCAAGTATTTTATCAGCTACTTCGTTGACTGTGATCGTTATAGACTGACTGTCTTCCAGTTCTCCATCACTGACTGAAACAGTCACAGAATGCTCTCCATCTTGAGACTCAGAGGGTGTCCAGCTAAATACGCCTGTTGCTGCATCTATGCTCATACCTTTATCAATCGAAGCTGCATCTAGACTATAAGTCAATGTCTCACTTTCCGGGTCTGTTGCAGTCACCGTAAAGGTCAGAAAGGTGCCTTCGTCAGTAGATTGATTTGAAATGATCGCAAGTTCTGGTGATACATTGACTTCTACAGCTACTTCATTGACCGTGATAGTTACAGACTGACTGTCCTCCAATTCTCCATCACTGACCGCAACTGTTACCGAATGCTCTCCATCCTGAGACTCAGAAGGTGTCCAGCTAAAAACGCCAGTTGTAGCATCTATGCTCATATCTTTGTCAATCGATGCTGCATCCAAACTATAAGTCAATGTCTCACTATCCGGGTCTGTTGCAGTCACCGTAAAGGTCAGAAAGGTGCCTTCGTCAGTAGATTGATTTGAAATGATCGCAAGTTCTGGTGATACATTGACTTCTACAGCTACTTCGTTGACTGTGATCGATACAGACTGACTGTCTTCCAGTTC
>JAOPTS010000076.1:0-13826 GCA_051531955.1 Reichenbachiella sp. | reverse complement strand
TCTATTACCGTCAGGTTAATATTTATCTAAATAACAAAGTTGTCAAATGGTAATATTGCTTTTTGTAAGTCTTCTGGAAATTGATCAATATCTATTTTTTTAAAGCTTCTTTTTGCAGTGTTAGGGTTTTTGTGAAAATCGAATAAGCTATAGCCATTGTCTATGCAAAACTGTATGTTCTTTTCACTGTTGATCTCTGGGAGGTTGTACTTTTGATGCGCAAAACTTTCTAACTTATGGATGATATTTTTGATACCTCCTAAGTAGGAAAAATGCCACCCACCATTATTAATTGTCTGTAGCGGGTTCAGTCTTAAAGAACGAATTTCATCGGAGGTAAATGTTTCAAACCAATTAGAGGTGACACATTGTGTTCCATGCCAATTAGTGTCCTTGTTTTTGTAATTAGTGTAGTAGTAATACATACCCATTTCAAAACTATATGGTGCATCAAGTCTTCTAAATAGAATCTGAACTAATGCTTTCAGAAGAGTAATGGATTCTTTTCGTTTAGTGCCAAAGTAATGTCGCCCAACTTTATAAAGTGATGTCCAAATTTTGAAAGCAATCTTTAGTTGAGATGATTTACTGAGATATGGGGCTAACTGATCTAGATTTTTACTTCTTAGTTTTCTAATAATTTCTTTATTCGGGATTTCATCTAAGTCACTTATGAGTATGAAATCCTCTTCGTTTAGGTTAAGTTCCTTTACTTTTTCATCTATACAAATTCTTTGGTATTTCTCCCTTATCCATGATACCTCAAATTCTTCCTTAAATGGAGGCATTTTTACTGGGTAATAGATGATTTTGTCTTTGTATTTGGAAAAATCATCTATGTTATTGAGATAATTAAATTCTTTTGATTTTCCGTTATGAGACGAGTCACTTTCAACAATAATAAAGTAGTCAACGGAATCATATAAATACTCTAGTCTAACTTTTAATAAATCAAGTTCATTAAAAAATGTAAAACAATCTACGATTTTGCTCATTTGGTAAATTATAAACGGTATTCTTTTTAATAGAGAATGGATATTGGTTCCTCAAAAATATTGTTTGTAGTCAGAGAATACCTTTGTGCAATGTGTTTTTACAGAAGTGATAGAAGAATGTTAATCAATATCTATGGTGTGATTCTTAGTCATGCTTAACCCGACTGCAGAATTTTTATGATTAGAGTATTCGCTTACATACTCTATGCCATCACCATTTTTGTAAATTTCATAAACATATTCATAATTATTGTTTTGACAACCGGCACATTCCGTATTATAACCTTCTACTCGGATTTCCATTTCATTCCCATTAATAAAATCATTAAGGTCGTACATGATTTGATTTATCGCATTTTCTTTGCCTCCTCCTTTTCTTGTGTCAAAAGCCAGTTCATCATCAATATATATTAATGCGTAATTATCCAGCCTGAAAAAAATCATTGAGTAGCCTTCCTCAAGGGGAGGGATTGTATGTACTTCTTTATTTTCTTCCAATTTTTTGGGACTAGGGACACAAGATGCCATGCTTAATGTTACAATACTTGTGATAAGGATTTTATTAAATATTGAGTTCATGAAATGATTTTTATGGTAGTTGTAAATCGCCAAAAAAAGAGGCAAAGTTACATTATTTTGTGATTTTAAGACAAATTAATTCTTCATGTTAAAGGAGAGTACGAAAAATTAAAACTGTTTGTTTATTGCCAATCGAAATTGCCAGTTGTATTTGTCATTTCCTTCTATATAGTACATATTCACTCTTCCTGCACCGGCGATTTCTCCATTGAAGATTAATTTACCCCATACTCTTGAGTATCTGACAGATACATTCCATTCATGGTCGTGTTGTGGATAATTTGCTATATTGAAAAGGAAGTAATCATCATTGTATCTAATTCTTTGTCCCATTACAGTTAGCATGTTTTTGGGCCAAATAAATTGGCCTTGTAATACATCTGTTGTTGACCCTGGCCCTATACCTGCTGCAATCAATTGACCTTTATGGGTGTACCCTTGTTTTACAATGCCATGTGTATACCATACATTGTAATATCGGTATGCTGCTGATTTAGATCTGTCGACTAAACTTCTTTCATATGTGAACCTAAGCACCTTCTGATTTTTAAACTCAAAGTACTTTGTCAGGCCCAAGGTGTATGCTCTTCCATGTTCGGGCTCAAATCCTACTACCTGACCTCCAAAGTCATTTTTTGCTAGTTCAAAGAAGGCTTCAAAACCTAATGAGGGGAAGGTCCATCTACAGGTTAGAGATGCCATTTGATCATATTCATCATTGGTACCGACTGCCGCGTCATCTGGTACTCGGTAGTTTGTGAACATAGCAAATAGGTCTTTAGTGTGAAATTCTTCTCCTTTTTTGTACATCGACCGGTTCAGGCCAATATACAGACCAGGGATAAAGCTGGGTTGGTACCCGAACGATCCTGCTGCCCAATATCTTGTATTGTTCTCAGCATTGTTGTCATAATATTTAGATTCCGTCAAGGCGCCCCAATACAGTTTTATTTCAAAGTCTCCAATTTTAGTGTTAATAGGAGTATGTGTACCCAAGTCTACATGTGGGATACCCGATGAACTATTACCAAGGATTATTGGGTTGAAATTGGAAGGACCCCATATTACATTTTGGTTGGATACGCCCAAAGTGATTTTCTTGTACACTAACCTTACTTCGGTTTGCCCAAGGTCAATTTGGGTAAGTGGCTCATCTCCAAAACGCTGTACATAATCTATCTTATTGCTTTCAAACTGATAATTATATGGGTTGGCGACTCCATTACTAGGGGCTAGTTCAAATTCTTGGTTTTGGGCACGAAATACCATCGGAGAAATGGTGTACTCTAGGATGCCGATTTTTCCAGTAACTCCACCGTAAAGGGCAGTTGTAAACCCCTTTCCTTGCCATAAAGCACCATCATTCATACCGAATGGATAGCCCGAATTGAAATGCGTACTTAGTCGTATTGGAAGAATTTTAAAGTATTTATTTTTTTTGTACTCTGAGATAGAATAGTCAATATCCAAGGGGTTCCAAGTGATACTATCTTTTTGGTAAGCGTAGATATTGCTTGGGTATGTATTGATTCTTTGATCAATCTGTGGATTCATAAACTCCATGATGCGGTAGTAATCATATTGATCGTCCGATAAATAAAATACTTGGGCCTGTGAAACAATACTGACCAAAAGTAATATTAGGATGTGAATAATTCTGTTCATGACGAATAGTGAAAGGAGTGTATATTAATTATACCGGTATGGAACGATTGAAGCTGTTTTCATTACTGAACAGGCCATGGATCATGCCGAAAGTAATTCCCTTCAATTTTTTTATGTTTAATAAATGACTTACAATCAAATAAATAACTTCCAATGATTTAACTAAAGTGTAAGTTGGGTAGTGATAGAACTGTCCATGTCTTTTGAAAAACCAAAGTTGATTTCTAAGGTATAGATACCATCCCAGTGCTGATTTACCTCCTGTTTTTTGTTGAGAACTACCACCAGCAACATGTCTGATAAAAGAATTTGTCGCGATATGGAGTTTGTAACCAAGTTTTTTAAGTCGATAAGAGAAATCTGTATCCTCGTAGTAAGCAAAAAAACTTGATTTAAATAATTCAGTTTTATTAAATATGCTGTTGCGAACTAGAAAACAACAACCAGAAATATAGTCCATTTGAATATTTGGAATATCATTTTTGACAACTTCATATGGAGTCTTTCGCATGAAACTACCAAATTTACCAATCCAAAAATTGCATTTACCTCCCAAAGCCCAAATAATTTTTTCATCTCGTGGTTCCATGAAGAAGATCACTGGTGTGACTATACCGCAAGATGGCTCTTCAAAGCATTCGATTAATGGTTCCATGAAATCCTTAGATACGGTAGTATCATTATTTAATACTAAGGTGAATTCAGATTTTTGGTCTTTAATGATCCAATCTATTCCGATATTGTTACCTCCAGCATATCCTAGATTAGTCTCATTTTCAATGATTACCAAATCATCAAACTCACTGGTTAACTTTTCAACAGAACCGTCAATAGACCCATTATCGACTAAGACTATACGATAGTTTGAGTAGCTGATTTTTTTAAGTGAGCTAATGCAGTCTTTGGTTAACTGGTATCCGTTCCAGTTGAGAATTAGAATATCTATTAAAGGGGAGTGATTTGCGCTCATTTGAATCTAGATCTTTATCATGTTTAAGTAGTCATCCCTTCTTTTAGTTCAATTATTTCATCGGCTACATCGAAGTACTTCTCATCATGCGAAATGACAATGATGGTTTTTCCAATTTCTTTTAGATATGGTAAGATTTTGTGATAGAATATTCCTTTGAAATATGGGTCCTGATTTGCAGCCCATTCATCAAAAATGTAGATTTCTTTATTGTCGAGCATGTTGGCTATCAGCGCTAGTCTTGACCGTTGTCCATAAGATAACTTCGTAGTATTAAAAGCATTAGATTCAATTCCTACTTTATTGTCCATTTCTAGCATGGCAATGAAGTTATCAGCCTTATCTTCTAAATATTGAGGTTCAATGTGAGAGAGATGTTCGAATACATGTGAATCGGCATAATATGCAGAAAACAAGTCTCGATAACTGATCAGGTTAGTCTCATTAATTTGTTCGTCAAAGTAATTGATGGCCCCATCAACAGGTAAATATAGCCCGGTTAATATTTTTGAAAATGTCGTTTTTCCACTCCCGTTTCCACCAATAATAAATGTAATATTGTTTTTTTTGAACGATATGTTTAGAGGACCAAAAGTGATAGGGTTTTCATGCTGCTGGTTTTGATAAGCGAACTTGATATTTTGAAATTTGAGTATTGGAGACTCAGAATTGTGATTTACGCTGAGTGATTTTGAAGACTCAATTTTCCTTTTATCAATATCGATACCAAGCTTATTTATTTGCTCCAATGATACCATTGCCGTACTTTTTAATCTGAAGAAACTAGCAATTTTGGTTGTAAAGGGAAATAAAAATAAAATAGTAGGAAGTACAACTTTGAATTGATCAAAGTCTATGGGTAATATGGTTACCCCTGCATACATTAAAAGCCCTGCAAAAATAAAAACCAAAAGGTCAGAAAGTCTGTCATTGGTTTCTAGTAAAACTTTTCTTTTAACTTCTGATTGGTTCCAGCTTGTAAGGTGATCAGTGATTACCAATGAAATGTAATCGTTTCTTCTGGATTCATTCAATGACAATTCTTTTAGACCTGACACCAAGCTTGAAAGATCATGATAGAGGTAATTATTGTACTTTGTAGAGCTACGGGTTAGTTTTCTGACTAGTGGTAGAGTTGAGGCAACCATGATGATTTGCATGACAAAGGCAATCATAAAATATGAAGTTAATTGCCCGTTAGACGAAAACATGACGTATAAGGTAGCAATCACAGTAGTTGCAGAAACTAAAAACTGAGGAATACGATTAATGAATTCTGACAGCATCGTAATGTCTCTTGTCAACACTGGGACTATTCTAGCAGATGCGGATTCTATGTACTCATAATTAGCCTTCAGGATTTTGCCAGAAAGGTTCTGGGTAAGCTGACGGATGACGATCGAAGTGATCTTTGCAATAAAATATCCAGAAGCAATTCCCAGTATAGTGGCGCCTAGACTAAAGCCGATGATAGAAAGGATGAATCTTTCGTTAATATTATCTACTGAGTCCAGACCTATTTTTAGCATCGTAATTACTCTGGAAGTACAAAGTCCAGATAATACGCCTGTAATAGCTCCTACTATAAAGAGACCTAATCTACTCTTTACTAATGGTAAAAGTTTTTTCATTCTTTTTTGCTCTTTGCTTGAATTAGATAAAAATTTTATCGTAAGCTACTTTTATTTCTGTTGCGATCTCTTCCTTTGTCATTGCTGATAAGTGCTTGCAAAACTTAGTATTCCTCTTACTGACAATGCTAGAAGGTAAGTACCCTATAAGTTTATCTAATTCTGGTTCCACCATCAGACCTCTCAAGAGGATGTTTTGCGTTCTTGGGTGGATGTCAGCAAGGTGTTTTAACCTTCCTTGACCCAATTCTAACCACTGATCTATGAAATTGTGAACTTCAGGGCAGTTTTTCATAATGTTGAAGCCTGCATTTGGGAGTATCCATCTGTTCATCTCTTTGCTCAACTTAAAATTGTGAGAAAAGTAGATGCCCAATCTATCTGACCCATCCTTTTGAAATAGGATTCTCTTGTCGTTGGTCATATACTTCTCAATTAGATCCTCTAGTTTGAGATCCAACATGTCATTATACAAAAATGTATCAGCATCTACCATTACGACATATTCTGCTTGAGTCGTTTTGAAATGATTTTGGATCATTTTGATACGGCTCCATGTGAAGGCCATTTCAGGAAGCAAATTTTCACCATAGTGACAAAAATTATACCCATGCTTTTTACTGTACTTTTCCCATATTGGAATAGAGTACTTTGTGTAAATGTCGATGTGCTCTGTAGAGAGCATTATAATATCAATCATTGCTATTGTTTTTTGTAAGACACTCTTTTGGCATATTCTTCTAGTAATAATTTTTGAACTGGGATATCATTTTCTTCGTCCAAAAATTGTGACATAAAGAGCTTTCCGTTTAGAGCGATTTGTTCACATTCTTTATCATTATTTTTTGCCCAATCGATCAATTCCTCCAAATTCGATAAGTCATCTTTCAACTCTAGATAATGAACAAAAGGTTCGAGTTTGTCCTCCATTATCCAAGATTGCCAAAATGGTTTGGGCATGATTGGAATAGAGTTGGAAGCAAGAACCCAACGTAGATTACTAGCCACATCATTACCTTCCAAGCTGATGATGTATTTATATTCCAATTGTCTTTGGATAGATATTTTACTTCTTTTTAGGTGTTGTAGATGCTGCTTTTGTTTGGTAGTGGCAAATCCAACATCGTATTTGTCAAAGTAGCGTTCAACAAAACTTGCTCTTTGTTCTACACCAGTAGTGGCACCTCTCCATACCGCATTTTCTTTTTTATCCTTCCATGATATGTCATGTTTTTGAACTGTCTCACATGGTGAGGTTAACCTCAATGATCTAAAGTTGTAAATGACACTGATATCGTCATTTCCTCTTCTTGATTTTCTAATGCAAGGAATTCCATCTGTATACTCTACTTCTCCATAGTACATTGGATATTGAAAATCATTACTTTTCAACCCTAATTTATCAAAAGGAATAAAGAAGTTCATTAATGAATGTAGGTGTTTGTATGCTTTGTAATAAGGTAAGACTCTAATGTTTTTAATTCTAGGTAAGTGCACGATGTGTTTGCAATACCAATGGGTAAATGTTCCTTTGTAATCAGTATATGAAACCAAGTGAAGATGGAGTTTATTCCAATAATCTTTGTTTTGCAAAGTATTAAATTCAACAGGGTCAATTTCAAAGCTTTGAAGCCCGTTCAAATAAAACTCAACTCTTTCCTCAGGTGAAATCCAAAATGGATTACTCATATTTTGTTGTTAGTGTGTTGATCTAATAGTTCTTCTTTGATGAAAATGGCATCCACTTCATGAACGATTCCTGTTTTCTTATCTACAGCCACTTCATTGAGACTGATGCATTTGAACCCTGCTTCTTTGAAAAAGAGTAGTATATCTAACATTTCCCATTTGACAGAATCATATATAGGCAATAAGGGGACCTCAATTTTAACACCTTTTACATATGAGAGAATTTCTGTAGCTCCTTCTATTACTTCTTTTTCAAATCCTTGCGTGTCAATTTTTAAGAATAAATTTTCTTGACGTGTGAAGAGTTTGTCTTGTAAACTATCCAATTTGTAAATGTTTACATTTTCTTTAGTAATACCTGATGCTTGCTGGTTTTCTGAGGCAAATTTTGAATTGATATTTTTAATAGAGCTGAATACCGTATTTTCTGATACATTAATGTCTACAGTTCCATCAAAGTCTCCAATAGCACATTTTTCGGCAATAGTCCAGTTGTCTAATTTCGAGGATTTTTTCAACAATTGATCATATGCTTTAGAAGTAGGTTCAAATGAGACTACATCTCCTTTGAATCCAAAATCAAACAGAGATTCTGTGAATTGGCCGATATTTGCGCCAATATCTAAAACTTTGTCAAATCCAAATGTATGAAGTATAGTGACAGTTCTGTAATCTTCGGACGACCATGCACTTAGCTTTCTTGATTTTATATGCGTATTGGTTAATATAGCCAACTTTCTACTCCATTTTTCTTTTGTTCTTTGACCTAATATATTTGCGATTAATCCCATTGGTTTTGTAACTATTCTGTTTTTTGAATTATTTGTGTGGAAATCTATAGATATGATCAACCTATATAGTTGTGATCTTTTTGTATCAATTTATTACTTCTTTCATGTAGAAATATTATGCAATTTGCAGCATGATAATGATAGACGTTTTGGTTTTTTGAGCAAAGGTAAACTTTTGTGTTAAAAACACACTTGAAATATAAACCTTGGTAAGTGTTTTATTCTTGATAGATACATTTTGTGGTTTTGAAGAAATTAATAGTAGTCATTGTTTTTATAGCAGTGCCGGGCTTAATTGAAGGGGTACTTTCTTAGATATATTATTTTTCATTTTTAACTTAACCTTAAGTGTCTTGTATGAATCCATGAATTATGAAAAAAATGATTTGATTAAAAACTTTCACTATTTCGAAGATCTCAAAAGTGTATAGAATGACTATGTTTGCTTCCGAATCAAACAAACAAGAATGACTAGAGTCATCACAGAAACTCTAAGGCTAATTACTTTGAGAAGTACTAGTCCTGATTATTGGATTAAGAGAATGGAAGGGAAACCAACTTCAGACGCAGTTATTTCCTTGTCGATACTTCCTACTCGATTCAAAGGATTGACACCTACACTGAATTCACTCACAGATCAGACAGTCTTACCTAAAAAAATCATCTTTAACCTCCCAAAAACTTTTAGAAGAGATAAGACTGAATATACAATTCCGGAATTCGTTAAAAGTCATCCATTAATTGAAATCAATTGGATAGAAGAAGACTTAGGGCCAGCGACTAAGTTGTTACCTACTTTGGATTTATATGAAAAAGAACCTGATCAACTGATTATTATTGTCGATGATGATCAAATTTATCCAAAAGGAATGGTGGAAAACTATTTAACTAACTCTAAGAAATTGCCAGATGCGGCGATGACCCTTTCTGGTTGGACTGTTCCTGAAAGTTTTGATCATGGCGATAAAGAGCAGTTGTATGGAGGTATAGTCAGGATATATAGGAAAGATAATTCAGTAAATGAACCTGTCCAAGTAGACTGCCTTCAGGGGGCGGCAAGTTTTGCTGTAAAGCCAAAATTATTTGACAAAGGAGTTTCTGATTTTGATACAGCGCCAAAGGAAGCCTTTTTTGTAGATGATATATGGGTGAGCGGTAATTTGTCGAGGTGTAATAGCCCTGTTTTTGTTGTGCCAGCACCTTTTAGGTTTGGTAGGTTTGTTTCATTGAGGCAGGCAGGTGGTTTGGGGTTGTCTAATACTGTGAATTCTGATAACTCAAACAATAACGCTTTGTATAAATATTTTGAAAAAGAATGGTGGTCATTAAATCACTAAATCCGTAGTTCAGTTCATACTCATTTTTTGGTCTGATTTATGTTTCATACTTGGGGGGAGGAGTTATTGCTATTGTCTTCATACTTGTAAATAATGTTTTGAAAGATGATGTTGCATGATTGCTTTTATGTAGTGTAGTATTTTCATTAACTAGATTTTAACAATGAAAAAAGTATTAGTGACAGGAGCCGCTGGTTTTATTGGGTTTCATGTAGTGCAACAACTTTTAGATGCTGGTGAGTTTGAAGTGACTGGGATTGATAATATCAATGATTATTATCCTATGACCCTCAAGTTTGAACGGCTCAAGGAATTAGGTATACACCCAGAATTTATTAGGTACAATAAAGAAACTGAAAGTGCATCGTATTCAGATTTTACTTTTGTGCGAATGGATATTACAGACGAGAAGTGTCTAACGAACTTGTTTGATAAAGAAAAATTTGATTACGTTATTCATTTAGCTGCCCAAGCCGGAGTGAGGTACAGTATTGACAATCCACAAGCTTATATACAGTCAAATATTGTGGGCTTCAATAATATATTGGAAGCCTGTAGAGCTTATCCTGTTAAGCACCTAGTTTATGCTAGTAGCTCTAGTGTTTATGGTTTGAATAAAGAACAACCTTTTTCAATTCATCATAAGGTTGATGAGCCGGTGAGTCTTTATGCAGCAACTAAGAAGAGTAATGAATTGATGGCGCACACATATAGTAACCTATTTGATGTACCTACAACTGGGCTTAGGTTTTTTACAGTATATGGTCCATGGGGACGGCCTGATATGGCACCTATGTTGTTTGCAAATGCTATTACAAAGGGGGAAGCAATCAAAGTATTCAATAATGGGAAAATGGAAAGGGATTTTACTTACGTTGATGATATTGCAACAGGAGTATGTAAAGTAATGGAGTCCATCCCAAAAGAAAATCACAATGGTGTCAAGTACCGGTTATTCAATATTGGTAATAGTAAGCCTGTTCAGCTCATGGATTTTATAGATGTCTTAGGTAAAGAACTGGGTGAGGAAGTAAAGAAAAATTTCATGCCTATGCAAGAGGGGGATGTTGTGAGTACCTATGCTGATATTTCTGAACTAAAAAAGGAGGTAGGATACCAACCAAAAATTGAAATTGATGAAGGGGTTCGTAATTTTGTTTCTTGGTATAAAGAATATTATAAGTAGAGTGGTAGAGGTATCCTTATTGCTACCGTAGTTAAAAATGCTGATTAGATGTTTACATTAGTTGATTGTAATAATTTCTGGAGTCCTTCTGGTGGTGGAGTTCGTCGCTATCATTTGGAGAAAATGGAGTTCTTCAAAGATCGGACTGACGTCAAATATGTTTTCATTATGCATGATAATAAGACGTATACAGAGCAAATAGGTCCAAATGCGTATATCGAACATCTAGAAGTTCCGAAAGTGTTAGGCCATTGGGAATATAGATATTTGGCTAAAGGTTCTAAAATAGAACCTTTAATTATAAAGCACGATCCAGATGCTATTGAAGTAGGGTCGCCATATCTGATGCCAGGGATCATCAATACCTTGGTTGCAAAACATAATCTGAAAGCTAAGGTGTTTGGTTTTTGGCATGCTGATTTTCCCGTTACATATGTGAAACGTTTTTTGTCAGGACTACCTTTTTCTCTTGAAAAAAGAGGTGAAGACTTTGCTTGGCGTTTTGCTTGTAAACATTACAATAAAATGGCCGGGGTTTTAGCGTCAAGTGAGATAATACTTGAAAGAATGAAGCTAAAAGGGATTAAGAACACTCATTTTGTTCCGTTGGGAGTTAATGAAGTGTTGTTTAACCCTGATAAAAAAGATGATGCTTTGATTGCAGAGTTGAAAGCTGGAGAGTCGAATAGATTGGTCATGTTCTTTCCACATCGATTTTGTAAGGAAAAAGGACTTAACCTTTTGTTAGAGGCATATGCCATATTGTGTGATCAATTGGAATTTGAACCCACGTTGGTTTTAGCTGGAATGGGACCTGATATCGGTGCGGTACAAGATGCCGCGAATAAGTACGAGCATGTACAGTACAAAGGTTTTATCTCCAGTAAAGAGCAAATGGCAGCTTATTATGCTAGTTCAGATTTAGGGTTTGCCTTGAGTGCTTGGGAGACATTTGGTTTGTCTCTGGTGGAAGCATTGAGTGCTGGATTGCCATTGATTGCTGCAGGAGATGGGGCTGCAAAAGAGCACATCGATAGGTCGGGTGCTGGGTTCGTTTTAGAAGAGTTAAGTGCTAAGTGTTTAGCTGAGATAATATTGGAGTTTTCTAACATTGATGATTCCTTTTTGCTAAAGGAAAAAGCTAGGAAGTATGCTGAGAATTTGAATTGGAAGAACTGTTTTAACAAGCAATTGGAAATTTACAAATCAAGCATTTAAAATATTATTGAAAGCAGAGAAGATCCCTGTTTGGGATGTTTTAAACATTTAGACCTGTCAATCGTATATGTGTTTTGGGCTTAACTTGATAAGAGTCTGAAAAGTAATAACCTCTATTAATTTGAAAACTTCAGAAGTAATAAAAATTGTAAATAAATATGATTCCTTAATAGGGGGAGATTGTTATTTGCCTGTCATAAGGTTAGACTACTTAAAAAAGTGGAATAGATAATGGTATTTGACTTGGATGTGAGTAGTTCGTTTGACAAGAAAATGGAGTATAAAAAAAGGAAAGTTGTATTGTTTGCAGATGTATTGGAAGAAGATTTCGATGGTGTCAGTAATACATTAAATAAGATCCTTTCTAGTCTACCTAAAGATAGAATTGAGATGATTGTGGTAACTCCACATCCTCCGAAAAAATTAGAGAATTATTCAGTCCCTATTTATGTCTGTCCATTTGTGAAAATCCCTGCTCAACAGGGATATAGATTGGGCCTTCCGAAAAAAATGGAAGGTTTGGAGCAGGTTTTAAATGACTTTAAACCAGATCTCATTCATTTCACTTCACCCTCTATGATGGGGAAGTATGCTATTGATTATGCTAAAAAGAATGAGGTTCCGGTAATGACTATTTACCACACACATTACCCAACTTATGTAAGATATTATCTTGGTAAAGTAGGTGTGTGGATGTTTGGTGGAGCAATCAATAAGTTACTGACATGGTTTTATAAGAACGCTGACCTTACATTGGTACCGACAGGTCAAGTTCGAAAGGACTTAGAAAATATTGGTGTTGATAGAGCGAAAATGACTATCTGGGGCAGAGCTATAAATGCGGATAGATTTAATCCGGATCATTATAATAAAGACACTTTTAAAGGTTTAGTACCCGAAGGGAATAAAACTGTTCTTTTCGTTAGTAGACTGATAAGAGAGAAAGAAACAGAGATGTTGCATACGATGTATGGCTTGTTCGAAAAGAAGAAGAAAGACATCACAATGGTGATAACAGGTGATGGCCCTGAACTAGCTGGGTTGAGGGATAGAATGCCAAACGCAGTCTTCACGGGTAAGAAAAGAGGTAAGGAGCTGTCTGAAATATATGCTTCTTCTGATTTGTTTTTCTTCCCGTCTGCTTCTGAGACATTTGGAAATGTAGTATTGGAGGCGATGGCATCCGGAATCCCAGTTGTGGCAGCAGATGCTGGAGGTCCTTCGGATATCGTGAAGGATGGAGTTACTGGGTTTCTGTCTACTCCACGAAATGCTAATAGATTTTATAAGAGAATATTGACAATCTTGAATGATGATCATTTAAGAGAACAAATGGGAAAGAACGCATATAATTATGCAAATGCTAAGACGATAGATAATCTGCATGCTGAACTATGGCAGCATTATGAAAGAGTCATTAGATCTTATGCATTGGTTCATGGTAAGGAGGAAGTAATTGAGTCAGAGCAACTCCCTGAAGTTGCAATGCAGCCTGTTGAAGAAGCAGTGACAATGGATTAAAAGAAATTGATTTAAAAGTAAAAAGCACCTTCATTTTTGAAGGTGCTTTTTTATGCTTTAGCTGGCAAATTAATTGGATGATTGTTTATCCTTCTAATTTGTCAATTTCAGTAGCGAAAGATTCCCAATTATCATTCGCTTGGTTTAGTTCTTTTTCTGTCTCTTCGTATTGTTTGTTTAGCTTTTCCAATTTGTCTAAATCATTGAAATGATCTGGGTTTCCCAAATCTTTTTCAAGCTGTTC
>JAOPTS010000075.1:0-10730 GCA_051531955.1 Reichenbachiella sp. | reverse complement strand
TTAAAGATATCGACCACACAGATATTTGAACACTCCCCTGTATTTAAGTAATTGTGAGAGAGCGGATTTTTAAGTACGTTCTCTTTTTTGTCATCTGATATCGATGGAGTATTGAGCCATGAGCTTTCTAAAGCGTATATGATTCATAAATTTATGATCTCGTATACCATGAAATTTCCAACTCTTACATTCGAATTAAGGAGGACCATGGTATACTCCTTAATTTTATACATTTTTTAATTCTATCAAGATATTTAAAAAGTGTTTAAGGTTGCACTCCCATAACGTTGGAGCATCAAGTTCATTGACCAAATATTTTTCTTTATGGTTTTCAATAATTTTATCGAAATTAAATTTTAAAGCAATCTCGTTTCCGTGATTCGTTACCTCATAAAAGGCTATTCGATGATTGTGAGTCATTTCTTTAAAGGATGTAACTATTTTGTTAATTAATGAGCTCCCTGAATAGTTGCATGCCGAATACAAACTATAGCAATACAAGGTAGCATCAGGAGTTTTTGAAGGATCACATAAGTCTGCAACACCCAAGTTTCCTTCTTCAATATCATGCTGTTTGAGTTTTAGATAGCTTTTATCCGTTAAGGGTAATACTACCAAATGAGAGTTGTATAATCCCCAATAGTCATATCCAATCAAATTAAGACCGGGTAAATACTCAATAGCTTTTTGTATTACTTCTTGATTCAAAGGATTAGTGGTTGCATAAACAGAGTGGCAATAACTTTTTATTTTTTTAATGTCTGCAATTGTATTAAGAGTATTGACTTTTGAGTACAATGAAGAATCCTCATGGAAAGCCATTGTAAATAATTCTTCTTTAGGTTGTGTATAATGCCTTTTAGTTTCAATATCAATATTCAACGGGCAATTATTTTCTAGAAGTAAAAAGGGAAACAAAGGCCAAGAAAATAATTCAGCAATATCTTTAAGGTTATCTAAATGAACTCTATTTTTATTTTGACACCATCTTCTTACTGATTTAACATCTACGTTCAGCTTTCGAGCAATATCTGTCTTCGTCAATTTATGGTGTTTTACTAATGCTTCAAAAAATTCTCCCCAGTTATAATATACCATTGCCCTCAACTCCTAGGACATCTAATGTCCTATTATTTGATTATGCCAAATAATATATTTTAGATATAAAAACAATACCCATTATAACTAATGAAATTAAAAACATTCGACCAACCAATCCAATCGCGCTATCAGCTAAAAACTACCTCTTCATGAAGGAATAAAAATTGTCGAATGATTTAAGAGGGAAGTAAGAAATAGCACAATTGGATAGAAAATAAATCAGTTCAATAACACACATATTAAAAGGTACACACCATGAAAAAATTCTTAATAGGATTACTAACCATAGCAACAGTATCATCTTTTGCTGTTGAATCAGGAAAAAAATACACTATCAAAAGTGTATTGAGTAACAAATGTATTGATGTGGAGGGAGCATCAACTGCATGGGGCGCAAATGTTCAGCAATACAACTGTAATGGGTCTTCTGCCCAAATGTGGGATATTGATCTATTCTCTACCACAGAGGTTTTTGAAGTGAAAAATGAAAATTCTGGACGTATTATTGGAGCATTATCTGCTGAGTCAGGTACCAATGTAATGCAGATATATACTTGGTCCGAAAATTATGGCGCTCGTTTGTGGAGTTTCGTTTCGCACGGAGATGATGTTTATACAATAGAAAACGAAGGAACCGGAAACCCTAGCCAACGAACATGTCTCGATGTAAGTGGCGCGAACACACAATCGGGAGCAAATATTCAAATTTGGGGCTGCAATGATAGCGATGCACAGAAATTTATTATTACTGAAATTTCTGAATCTAGCTGTGCGTTAAATTACGGTGGTTATGGTAATTTAAAAAATAAGAATAGTGGAAAATATCTCGATGTCACCGGAGCATCATTCGAAGCAGGTGCTAATATTCAACAATATGAAAGAAATAATACTGTAGCGCAAGCATTTAGTATTCAACCAAGGTATAATGAGGGTGTAAGATTCAAATGCTTTTCTGTAATAAAAAATTCTAGTAATCAGCTTGTATTGGATGTTGCTCATGGTGGTCACTCTGACAATGTACAGCAGTGGCCATTAGTAGGCGAAATGTCCGGAGAAGATTGGAACGACAACCAAACCTGGCTATTTGTACCAGTTATGGATGAATATAACACTTATTTCATTAAAGCACGCAGTGACCAGTGCTTAGAAGTAGAAAATGGCAACACACAGAATGGCGCAAATGTGCGTACTATTGGCTGTAATGGTAGTGATGCACAGAAATGGGTTTGGATAGACCGAAGTCCAACTTGAATAGCAATAGTCACAGAATAGAATATCTTGTGGCGCTCATACTTGGCTTTACATGGTTCATATAATATGATTCTTTAATAAAAATTAAGGGGGATAATTTTATCCTCCTTGATTTCACTTCACCCAACAGCCATCTTCCCCGCAATCTGCCAAAGTACCGGAGGAAAGTTCAGGAGCAATCACTTTTAGGTAACAGTATCTATTTCATTTTCGTTTAAAAAGCATGAGAATAATATCAATAACAATACTATTACTGATTTGGTCGTGTACATTCTTTAACGAACCTGATCGTTGTGATCCTCCAACTATAAATCACGTTTCACCAATTTGTGAATTTAATGTTAATGATTTAACTGATTGCATTAACTATTGTGAAGAAATAAATATGGCTTTTACATGTAGTAATACATTCAAAATAGGATGTGGAGCTGGAGTTGAAGATTGCACTTTTGCCTGTTTTGACAAATAGGAATATTTGCTATCAGGCATAACAAACGGTGTAAAACCCAATTCTACAAACTAACAGCCTCATTCTCCTCAACATACCTCAACCCCTCCAACACCGCGACCAGATCATCTTCTGCAAGGTTCGGATAGATATGATAGAATATCCCCCCGTTTCTTAAGCAGAGTCCTCTGCCTCATCACTGAGGTTATTTTTCAGATACTAGTAATAATGGAGGGAGGGAGGCAAGACCTGTTGATATACAATAAGTGCATTGAGGATAGGATTTAACAGCTACAGTTTTTTGTAAAATAAGTGTTTTGTTAATGTGTGTACTATGATTGTGTCATTTCGTAAGGTAAAATCCCAATAGGTAGGGTATGATTCACTATCTAACTTAAAAGTAATCCTCCCATTATTTAAATTCCACCATCCTTTAAAATCATTAGATACTATAAAATCAAGGTCTGAACTTCGATAAAAAATTGAATCTCTAAATTCATAGAAAAAAGAATGCACATTACAATTATTTGCGACAGTGTCTACCTGAGAGTTACTATTACACACCAACTCCCAAGTTCCAAGGATTGCATCTTTATCATTAGGAGTTACTACCTCATCGTCAGTTTCCTTAATTTCACTAGCGCAACTAATTATTATTAATACAGTAATCGGAATTATAAATTTTACTATCATCAAGACTTCTCCTCTATTGCTTAATAATATCTAATACAAAAGTAAACAGTAAATCATTGATATAATATTCAAAATATATTGCATTTTTCTAAATCGAAGTTTTTTGCCCCCATTAATGACGTAACCGAGTGGCTGAATAAATATTGTTCTCTTGGATTTGCACTTCGTCTACAACGTCTAGGGTGAGTTTTTGATCTACGTATTGGATGAGGTCATTACAGAAGGTTATTTATTGTTCTATGTCACTGCCCTGTGCTTTAGTGTGGCTCGACTAGAGGAATTGAACTCCATTGACTCATATGTAAATCGGATACAGCTCTCTACAACGCATCAACCTTCCGAATAAATGGTTCTGATTCGAACGTTACATTTGGCTTAACACCAAGATTTCTCCAGCCCCACACTTCCAAATCTTTCATATACTGTATTAACGCACTTTGAGTTGTCAGCTTATTGAATATTTTTTTATGCTCAGAATAGAGTTTTCCATAATGTTTTTGAATTTCAAATACATTATGGAAAAGTGGCTCATCAGGGTATACTTTCCCTAGTGCTAAAATTATATACAACCTGATATGTTCCTTATTATTTTTTGATTTATACACAAGAGGATCGTTAATCCTCTTGTAGAGCTCTTTTATAGTCTGCTTTGAATTAATCGCAATAAGGTTTCTCGTCATTTTTTTTACGATAGTATAATCATTAGAGTTTTTGAAGCTATTAATAATTCGTTTTTCCGCTAATTTATCACCCGCAAGGGCACGTATCTGATCATGATATTTTTTCGGTTTCTTTAATATCATTTTCTTTTCAGATTGTGTTAAGTGTAATCCGAATTTGATACGTTTTTCAAAAGTAACCCCTGGACTCATATCAGCTATTCGTTTTGCATATTTTTTCTTGAGGGAAATTATTCCGTATTCACCTAATTCCTTAAGTATTATTCTTTTTAATGGGGTCATATAACTTTTAGCAGGTAATTCAATCAATACTAAACACTCTACTAATGCTGAAAAAATATTTTCATTTGATATGACACGAGCTCCTGATATATTTGGTATCTTAACTATATGAAACAAATCTTTAAATAATCTACGAGCATCTTTAGCATGAGGCGCATTATGATAATACTCTTTATGACTCTCACCATTAGATTGAAAATATTCCTTTAACCTTTTCAATCTAATGATATCATTATGCAAAGAGTTCCGGCCCTTCTCTGACACTCTAGCAATACTCTGATTTGTTAATAATAAAATTTCACTTTTAACTTTAAAAAGCGGCTTATATTCTTGAGCAACCAGAAAAGTCGTCATTAACAAAATAATTAAAAATATTTGTTTCATATTTAGTCCAATTTTCTTAATGGATGCTTGTCCATTGACTTTTGTTTAATTTACTCTTGTCTGGTTTAGTAATATAATACATAATATTATCATCATCGGTACTATTCATAAGATCAGGAAGTCTAAAATCAAAAGTATGAAACACTTCATGAATTACAGAAGTAGCTAAGTTTTCTAAAAACTCATCCTCTGGCCGTTCATTGAATGCATTATTGAATTTATTTGCTTTTTCTGCTATCATAATGGAATGGTAATCTTCATATGCAGCACCAGCTAATTCAAATGGAGAAGACATTAAAAAGGAACCATCTATTGAATAACTTGGATCATTATTCAAGCTAACTTTATTATTATAATCATCAACATATGTAATCTCAAACTCCCAATCATCAGCTGCATTAGCTCCATCAGATTGTTCAATTCGAACTTTTTCTCCAACCTCAAAAAGTTGCACTTCGTCAACTGTTATTTCATTTGGGAATGATGCATCTTGCGCTATTATACGTGTATATACTGCAGAGCTTTTTACATAATAAACTGTTGGTTTATTTACTCCATTATCAGCAGCATAGTTAAGTAAACGGATCATTTCATCACTTGCAAAATTTGTTTTAAAATCGACATAACCATTTAAATCATCAATTGGTAAAGCGTCATAATCAATTTGATCAAATTTGAATTTAATCAAATAAGGGGCTAGTTTATTATTAATTTTATTCACAAAATTATTCCAAGGTAAATCACCTGGTACTACAGCTGTTTCATTTACCGGGTTACCGTATTCATCAATACTCCATAAGCCAGAATAATAAAAATCCACATCAATAGTTTTCATATCATAAAAATACGCATGTATCACAGCTTCAGGTGGAGCGCCTACAACAGATTCTAGGTATTTACCTGATGTAAACTCTCCCCGAGTATTTCGAATTTCAACCAATACTTCTTCATCTGAAGGACTCGAATTATCAACTACTATTTCGATTTGTTGTTTTTTTAAAGTCCTATCGAGTGCTGTTAATGTTGCCGCTGAATTACTTCCTACTTTAATATTTAATGGATACGACCCGCAATCAGCCGGTGCACATCCAACAAACCAATAATCATCATTAAATTCACTGCTATTTGAGTACTTGACGCTAATTTTTGCTTTTTTGTCAGCTTCTCCCTTAAGGAAGATCATATGCAAATCTTTCTTTCCTTCAATTTCATAAGCATAAGGAGCATCTATGCTTGATGGCTCTAAACTAAACGTAGCCGTATATTTCTTTGATGTTGTAGTAGAGCCAATAGTTGGTACTTCCACATCTATTGAGGCTGGTGTTTCTTCTGTTGTTTCATCATCGCTTTCACATGCAAACAGGCAAATAGTAATTACAACAAATAGTAAATATTTTAAAATCATATAATAATCCTTCAAATTAAAACTGGCTATGGGGTACAACAACGTTAAGCTTAAGGGTACCACCGGCCTTACCAAAAATTAAATAAGCATCTTCATTATTAGTTTCTTCTTCACCTAAGTCATCAATAAATAGAATCGGTTTTCCATTTTGGCGAACGGCATTTTTAAATTCTTGGGTCGCAAATACCCATTTACCGTTTTCCTCAATATCCCACTTATAAAACATTACCTTGTGAGTTGTTGAAATATTTGTTCCACCTTTTTGAGCAGTTACATTGCCATAAAAACTGTTGCCAATATGTTTATTATGGTCAACAAGAAGTTGAATTGTATAGGCTGCAGACGTTGGAACCATACTTCTAATAGTACGGTGATCATCTTTTTTAATAGACATGACTGCGATTCTATCCATTAGAGTAAAATTATCAGTTTTATCTGCAATTCCTAACCGAACATTGCCCTCAGGCACTTGAGGCCTAAATTCATACGCCCCCATATCAAATTCAGCAGAACCACTTAAGTCGCCATCATTTGGCCTAAGGACACTAAAGATATCTTCACCAATACCCACAGATACTAATTCTTTACCTGCATCAATTGACGGAGACCCTTCTGAAAGCTGTAACCCATCATCCATAGAGAAGAAATGCCCATCTTCACCAGGCGCAGGAAAACTTTTAAATAATGGAACTGAAGCAATATTATTTCCTGCATCTATTCCAAAGTCACCGTACCACACACCGCTAGGAAATGAGCCTTCAATATTCGAATAAGAAAATTCAGGCGCTGAACCACCCTCATTAAGAATTAATTTCCCTGAACCATTTATGTTCCCCCAAATAATTGAGTTTTGAATTTTAGGAGAACTGAAATTTTTATTATAAAGTGCACCACCCGCATAAGCCTGATTATATGCAATGCTCGTGTTGTAAAGATCTATCGTAGATATTTGGTTTGTAATCGCACTCCCCTTTTGAGCAACATTATGGGCAAACACACTATTTTTTATGGTGCCACTACTCATTATTGAATACATACCACCACCAACACCATACACTGAGTGATTACGATAAAAAACCGAATTCTCAACGTCCAATGCATCACCAAAGGCATTAAATAATCCTCCTCCCTGGTTTTCCGAAGTATTATCTTGAACGATTACTTCCTTTATATATCCGGAACTACCAACATTCAGTATTCCCGCTCCAATTTTATCATGAACATGAAGACCATTAGCATACCCATTCTGTATACTTACTCGATCCATATATATTGAATGAGAACTATTACCTGAAAATGTTACAACGTGATAGGAATTATCTAACGCTTTGATCCATGAAAATGGCCATGTCTCTCCATCATCCCCATCGATATCACCAGTAAGTATTGTTTTATGTATGAGCCCCTGTCTACCATAATTAGATGATTCAGTAGGAAGGCCACTAAAACCACCGTACACTTCGTTACCTTGGCCCAATTTAAAAGTGACCGAGCGATAATCATCAACATTAGTTTGCTTGCTTGGTTTATAGACTCCTTCAGCTACCCATAGTTCCTTTCCTTGAGAAGTAGCAACATCAAGCCCATCTTGAAAATCTTTAAATGCGGTTTGCCATGACAATCCGTTACATGCACTTCCGCTACAGGGAGCGTCGTCATTAACTCTAATGCTGTACTCATTTGTTGGCTCAAAGGTTATAAAGTAAGTACTCGTACCGCATCCTTCTAAATAAGCCTCTCTATCAGGGGCATTCAAACTTATAGTTACCGTTTTATTTGAACTCCCTAAGTTGACCATTTGTGGAGCAACAGCCCCATCAATTTTAACAGTTGTATTTGGAAAGCTAGGGATAGCATTAAGGTTAACAGAAGTTACTGCTGTTGGGACTGTGGCATGGTAATGACTAATAAGTTTATTGAATACTGGTCCATATGCTCCTTCTGAATGATAGATGTCATTGAGTGTGGGAGGCATGCATATTTTTGAATCTGGCTCTATTGTTACCATTTCACCATGGAGCACTCCAACGATTTCCGAATTTGAAAACAGTTGTATCGGTGCATTTGGTGCAGTAAAGGAACCATAAAATTTCGAGCCTGTACCTAGCACTACACTATTCGTTTGATTGGTATACCAATTGATATTGAGCGGTGATTTGGTTTCAGAAAAACTCATTACTGTCCTATCGCCGAAACGTAGGTTATTCTCAATATTTATTGATGTCGGTAGATTCTCAGTAAAAACAATTTTGACATCCGGCTCTAAAAAGAAGCTTTCAAAATTGAATTCTCCCGCACCAATTTCAATTATAGCATTTGCATAAGCATGAAAATTATTATAAGAACCTGGGACGAGCTCATAGGTTTCTCCACTCCCTACTATCACATCTTGAGTTCCAGTAGTTACTATTTGTGTTGGTATATCAATTATTGGAGGCATTACATTGTGCTTAATACCACCAGTAACTATCACATCTGATTGTGACTGAAAATAACCTGGTAAAATAATGTCACCATTAATTGTCGCTCGTTCTCTTAAAAAGATATCTCGACCCGATTGCAATCGAGCATCATCAACATTTCCAACTTCAACGTCTACACCTACTTCAATATACTCATTTGATCCTATTAGGCTTCCACCAGTATATGGACCAACTCTATCACGCAAATCTGTTCTTGTATTTCCAAACACAACAAAATCAGATAACGAGTTCAGTGTTAGATCTATTGGTGACTCACTTATCTCAACTTCAGCCATTACAGAAATTTCATCTAAATAAACATCTTCAACACTCTGACCAAAGTTAAATTCCAATCGTGCATTTGCATCTGCTGCACTTTCCATTGTAAATGTATGACTGTATTCACTCAATTCAGTAGTCAGGGTGACATCACTCCAGTTTGAATAATCCGTCCATGGGTATTGGCTTTGCCCTACACGTACGTTTAACGGCCTAGTTGAGGCGGCTCTCGCCTTAAAGGTTATTGTATATGTTTTACCCGACTCTATGAAAAGGTTATATTGAGTCATCTGGATGTGCCAATGTTCATACCCTTGATAATGAATATCTAGGTATAGCTCATTGTCGACTATTGAATTTTGACTTGTTGCCCCCATATAGTTATTTATTGTCCATGGCGATAGCTCAGAATCAAACCCCCCATTAATTATTAGGTTCGCTTGACCGAAGGTTGTCCATGGGATACACAATACCATGAATGTTACAATCCATTTTTTCATTTAAACTCCGTATAAGATTTATTAAGAAATAGCTGCTAGTATGCTCAGCATTAAAAGTTATAAGTAATAAAACAAAACAACCGAACACAAGTAGACAATTAATCACCAATCAATATAGGTAAAGATCAACACGGCCTAAAATCATACATGTCATATTTACATTAACTAGTTGCAAATATTTACATACCCACTTTTAGGTGTTATTTTGCAAAGACTGGTATGACTAGATTTCAGTATTGTAAATTATTGAGTAGACAAGTAAATGACTGATTAAGTAAATATTAATAATTTTACTACCCCCTCTTTATGCTGCCATTGATATTGGATCACCAGGGCTGGTCGCAAGCTTCACTTGCTGCTCGCCCATGCCGCCAGGGCTGATCGTAAGCTTCACTTGCTGAGCGTTATTAAATGACCGTAAGGGCGAAACATTAATACTTTCAGTACTCGCCTGATCCAGTGCCCTGCATCGGCCTGCTCTAGTGGTGTTTTTGGCCCATGACTCAATCGAAAAGTTCTGTCATGAAAATGATTCCCCCCCCCCTTTAGGCGGAATTACAGTTAGATTTGTTGTATAAACTTACTTTCCATATACCATGAGTTATACGGCAATCTACCTTGGAACCATCCATGCTATATAGATACAGAAACCCTGAAGAACTAAACAAAGAGATTGTAAGCAACAAACCTAGTTTGAGATCAACAATATTAGTGTTTTTCGCTAGTGGTGCTATTGCTACTTTTGTGTTTAAATTTGCTGGATATAGTAGCTACATACATAAACCAATTCCTTGGCGTGAGCTACCAAAACACTTGCCCCTCTTTTGGGGAGGCGCAATGATTTTAGCTATTGTTTTCCATTTTGTAAAAGCTAACTCAGGTAGAAACATATTTAAATCAAACATGTTTCTTTGCATGAAGTGTGGAATGTCTTACAACAGTGATCCAAATATTAATTGTGAATGTGGTGGAACATTTGAAAGCGAACATAAAATTGAATGCATTGACCCAGATTCAATAGAGATCCCTGATATAAAGTAGACCTATTTAGAATAAACAACCACATAACAAACTGCGCAAAATCCTATTTGATATCAGTTTTACCATTATTAGAACCCCATATATTCTCAGTAGCTGCCTATTTATCAATAGCTTTATTAAACACCCCATTCCTCAAAAAAAACACAACCTGATTAATCACTGCATCATTGGTCATCATGAAAGTATGGGTTACCGCCATAGTAA
>JAOPTS010000074.1:0-86938 GCA_051531955.1 Reichenbachiella sp. | reverse complement strand
ACTCCCTTGGTTTCGTAGGTAGCAGTCAATTCTTTTGGGAGGTCATTTTTAGTAATCGTCTCGATCATTTCTAGATTACGTTTCCCAATTTTGTAATGCAGGCGGGATTTGGAGCCTGCCTGCCCAGGTTTGCCATCTATCATCTCGAATGCTTTTAGAGAAGGTTGCCATTTATGCATGTTGTCTGGGTTGTCAAACAATTCATGAACCTTGGCTAAGGGTAGGTTAATCTCAATGTCTAACGTATACTTCATAAAAAAAAGGAGGTTAAAACCTCCCTAATTTATGAAATCATTTCTTCGAATCAAATTACAATGTTGATGATTCTGTTTGGTACCACAATTACCTTTTTGGGTGTTTTGCCTTCCGTCCATTTCATGACCACCTCATTGGCGAGTGCTTGAACTTCAATTTCACCCTTGTCCATGTCTGTAGGGAACGAAATCTTCGTTCTTACTTTTCCATTGATAGAGATGGGATATTCGTGATTACTCTCTTTTAAGAATTTCTCTTCGAATGCTGGGTAATCCGTTTGGCTGATACCGTTTGTGTTACCAAGTAGTTCCCATAGTTCTTCTGTAATGTGAGGTGCAAACGGCGCTAGTATAACTACCAGTTTTTCCAGCACTTCTCTTTTGTCACATTTCAATGAACTCAATTCATTCACCGCAATCATGAGCGTACTCACCGAAGTGTTCAGAGAAAGATTGTTGATGTCTTCTTCCACCTTCTTGATGGCCTTGTGAATGATCTTTTGTTCATCTGCACTTGGCTTATCACCCGATACAGCGAAATCTCCTTGATTGTTGTGGAACAACCTCCAAGTCTTTCTTAAGAACTTAGATACACCATCTATACCGTGTGTATTCCAAGGTTTGAATTGCTCCAATGGGCCTAAGAACATTTCGTACATTCTCAACGTGTCAGCACCATATTTGGTAATGATATCATCAGGGTTCACCACATTGAATTTTGACTTAGACATTTTCTCTACTTCGTATCCGCAATGGTATTTACCATCTTCGTCCAATATGAATTCTGAGTCTGCCAAGTCAGGTCTCCAGCTCTTGAATTTCTCTGTGTCTAGCACATCATTCTCTACGATACTCACATCTACGTGCATCGGAGAATGATCATATTCATCTTTCTTATTTAGAGAGACAAACTGATTCGTTCCTTTAACTCTGTAGACAAAGTTTGATCTTCCTTGGATCATTCCTTGATTCACTAGTTTTTTGAAAGGTTCTTGAACTGGTGCGTGACCTAAGTCAAACAAGAACTTGTTCCAGAATCTAGAGTAGAGTAGGTGACCAGTAGCATGTTCTGTACCACCAATGTATAGATCCACATCTTTCCAATAGCTCTTGATATCTTCTGCTACAAACTCATCAGTATTGTTGGCATCCATGTATCGGTACCAATACCAGCTTGATCCAGCCCAACCTGGCATAGTACTCATTTCCAAAGGATACGATTCAGATGATCCCTTTGGTGTGTAGGTAAAGTTTTCAGCTCTTGCTAATGGTGGATCACCCGCTTCGGTCGGTAGATATTTGTCTACTTCAGGAAGTATAATAGGTAGATCTTCTGTTGCTACAGGGTATGGAATACCATCTTTGAAATATACAGGTACTGGCTCTCCCCAATATCTCTGTCTTGCAAAAATGGCATCTCTGATTCTATAGTTGATTTTTCCTGCGCCAATTCCTTTTTCTTCTAGGAAGGCAGTTGCTTTGTCTGTGGCTTCTTGGAAAGTTAAACCCTCTAATATTCCCTTGTTGATTATTTTGCCTTCCTTGGTCGGATTAGCTTCTTTACTCACATCCATTCCTTCATAGATAGGAAGGATGGGTAAATCGAAATGCTTAGCAAAATCATAATCTCTCTGGTCTCCACCAGGAACTGCCATGACGGCTCCCGTTCCGTATCCAGCTAGGACATAGTCAGCAATCCATATTGGAAGTTTAGCTCCGTCAAATGGGTTGATGGCGTGAGCTCCAGTAAACGCACCAGATACCGTTTTGACATTCGTCATACGGTCTCTTTCTGACTTGTTACGCGACACTTCTACATATGCTTCTATTTCTTCTTTTTGCTCAGGAGTTGTGATTTTCTTGATTAGATCAAGTTCTGGAGCCAATACCAAGAAGGTAACACCGTATGCGGTGTCTACACGAGTGGTGAACACCGTGATCTTATCGTCATGACCATCGATATCCATGGTCATTTCTGCACCTTGAGATTTTCCAATCCAGTTGCGCTGCATCTCTTTCAATGGTTCCGACCATTCAAGACCATCAAGTCCTTCTAGTAATCTTTCTGCATAAGCGGTGATTCTCATGCTCCATTGTGTCATCTTTTTCTTTACAACAGGGAAACCGCCTCTTTCAGAGAAGCCATCTTTCACCTCGTCTTGCGCTAATACTGTACCTAGCTCTGCACACCAGTTGACAGATGTTTCGGATAAGTAAGTAAGCCTATATTTTAATAATAGTTCTTGTTGTTCTTTTTCTGACCAAGCATTCCATTGACTAGCATCAAAAGTAGGAGTGTCATCGTCACAGGTTGCCTGTATGTTGTCATTTCCAGATTTAGCAAACGCTGCTATTAGATTGTCAATAGACGCTGCTTTGTTAGTCTCTTTATTGTACCAACTATTGAAAAGTTGAATAAAAATCCATTGTGTCCATTTGTAGTAGGCAGGGTCACAGGTCTGCACTTCTTTGTCCCAGTCAAATGAGAAGCCGATGTTTCTCAACTGCTCTTTGTATCGGGTAATATTTTCTTCTGTAGTAATTGCAGGGTGTTGCCCTGTTTGGATGGCATATTGTTCGGCAGGAAGACCGAATGCATCAAATCCCATTGGGTGCAAGACGTTGAAGCCTTTTGTTCTTTTGAATCTTGATACAATGTCAGAAGCGATGTAGCCTAATGGGTGACCAACATGTAATCCAGCACCTGATGGGTATGGAAACATATCCAATGCATAAAACTTTAGCTTAGAGGTATCTACCTCCGATTTGAATGTATTGTTTTGTTGCCAATACTGCTGCCATTTATATTCTATTTCGGAGTGATTATAATCTGCCATATTCCCTACTGTCAATATTGTAATTTTTGCGTCTGCAAATCTATCTGAATTGCATAAAAAGGATTTGAAACTCTATAAATATTTGTGTAAAAAGTTGTCTTTATTTCACTTGAAGAAAAAGAATCAATTCCTTTGATAAAAAGGAAAAACCCTTATATTACAAGAATACAAGGGTTTTTAAGAGTAGCGAAGACGGGAGTTGAACCCGTGACCTCAGGGTTATGAATCCTGCGCTCTAACCAACTGAGCTACCTCGCCATTAATTTTCGAGGTGCAAAGCTATTAATATATTTGATTTTACAATGGAAATTGGAAAATAAAATTGGTTACCTTGTGATAAATATTTTGAGACACACACTAAGTGATTAAGAATGAGCAAGTATACATATACAGGAGAGTACGAAATAAGAGCATCAAAAAAAATGCTATATCCGTATCTGTCAAGTCCAAGTGGATTGGCGCAATGGTTTGCTGATGATGTGAATATTGATGAGGATAAAGTTTATTCTTTTTTTTGGGATGGAGAGGTGAGTAAAGCCACTATGGTTTCTCATAGAACTAATAATCAAGTTAAATTTGAATTCTATCCGAAAGATGAAAATGATGAAGATCCTAATCATGTTGAATTCATAATAGAAATGAATGAGATGACTCAAGAAGTTTTTATCAGAGTAATAGATCATTCAGATATGGAGGATGAAGAAGAATTACATGATTTGTGGAACGCTTTAATGTTTAGCTTAAAAGAGCTGGTAGGAGGGTGATTTGATTTTAGGAGTGTTCTATGCGGACAACAATTCCGTCACAAGCACCACACTTTCCTGCGAACAACCCTGGTTTTCCTATTTCTTCATGACATGGCTTGCACCATACTCTGCCGCACCCTTTACATAGCAGTATGGCTCTTTTTTGACACCTGTTACAATTTTCCATATCATTTAATTATTCCATAATCTAATAAAAATACCTTTTAATCGAAAATCGGCAAATTTGAAACTTTTTCAATAAATTCATTGTATAAGTTCTAATGAAGATAATTACTGTACTTTTGAAGTTAGAAGATCTAGTTATGCGTACATATAGACGGAGTATTTTTGTTGGGTTAATGGTGATGTTGGTAGTTTCTACGTCTTTTACTGGCTTGGAAGAGGGGTACGATGAAGATAATGTTAAGTGGTATACTTTTGAAGAGGCTGTTGCCCTGAACAAGAAAGAGCCTAAGAAGATATTCATAGATATCTATACGGACTGGTGTGGATGGTGTAAGAAAATGGATAAGGCTACTTTTAACCATCCGGAGATAGCGAAGTATTTGAATGATAATTATTATCCTGTCAAACTGAACGCTGAGCAAAGAGAAGATATTCAATTTAGAGACAAGACATTCAAGTGGGTGGAATCAGGACGGAATGGGATTCACGAATTGGCCTATTCACTATTGAATGGAAAGATGAGTTATCCTACTGTCGTGTTTATGGATGAGGAATTCAGAATGTTGACACCTGTACCTGGCTATTTGGAGGTAGGAATATTCGATCAGATTATCCACTACTATGGAGAGAATAAATACCTTGATACTCCTTGGGAGGAATATCAAAGTGATTACAAAAAAAGCTTTTAATTTTATTTCTGATTAAAACCTTTGAGTTTGATCCTTGTCAATTGCCTCTTGGTGTCTAAAGGGAAGTCTCCTTTCATCATCCAATCATAGTAACCTTTTTCAGCTTGTAGAATATCCTCAACTGGTTTGTGTCTATGTTTTCCGAAGTTAAATACCTCAACTCCGTCTTGGTTCAAAACAAACCTTCCAGCTAAATCAACCATGTTATTAGCAGAGACTTGATGTAGGCTGTTGATGTCGTTTTTTATTACACCAATTTTATTGCCCATCGAATCTACCGCTTCTTGACCATCATATCTCTCGATTTGCGCCTTGATGACATCCGCAGTAGCTAAAGTGTCAGCTTCTGCACCATGAGCCCCTTCTAGCTCCTTGTTGCAGTAAAACTTGTAAGCAGCTGTCAAAGTTCTTTTTTCCATCATGTGGAATATCTTTTGTGCATCTACAAGTTTGCGACCATCAATACTAAATTCAATATCGGCTCGCATAAATTCTTCGACCAGCAAAGGGATGTCAAATTTCATACTATTGAAACCACCCAAATCACAGCCATCTAGAAATTCATTTAGGCTCTTGGATATAGATTGAAAAGTAGGTTCATCTTTTATGTCTTTGTCATAGATACCATGAATTAGACTTGATTCTAAAGGAATTGGAATTGTAGGGTTTATTCTCATGGTTTTGATAATTTCCTCATTATCAGTCATGATTTTTACTACAGATATTTCTACTATTCTATCTTGAGATACATTGGTGCCTGTTGTCTCCAGGTCAAATACGGCTAGCGGATTCTTTAATTTCAATTTCATAATAAGAGATTAGGCAAGTAGCTGTTCTGCTAATGATGGAATGTCAAGTCCTCCGAAATTCCCTGAACTCATCATCAATAAATCGTGATTACTAAGTTTAGATTCCTTTAGGTATGATTCTAGGTCTTCTTTTTTAGTGAATAGTTGAATGTCCTTTCTTTTGAAAGAGCCGGTCAACTCTACTTTGGATAAACTACTGGCAATATCTTTCAACTTAGCATTGTCGCTATTGATAAACAGGATTGCTTGGTCTGCTTTATCTAGTGTTCCGTCATATTGCGGTAAAAAATCTTTGTTTAGACTGCTAAATGTATGGAGCTCGTAACATGCCGTGAGTGTTCGCTCAGGATGTAGTTCTTTTAATGCTGATACAGTTGCTTTGACTTTAGATGGAGCGTGTGCATAATCATAATAAACTGATGCTGCATCAGTTTCTTGTATTAGTGTACTCCTTTTGTCAGCGCCTTCATAGCTTCCTATCGCTTCGTAGAATTGATTGCTGGTGACGCCAATAGCATCCAAAACCAGACGAGCACCTTCCATGTTTTGTAAGTTGTGCTTCCCGAAAACTTTCAACGGAACCTTTCTGTCTTTAGTGATTAGGTAGAATATACCATCTTTCACTTCATACTTAGGTGTGTTGTACGGTGTACCCTTCACGTCATCTCGTTCCTTTCTCCCAATTCTGTCTGCAGTTTTGTCCGCTTCACAGTATACAAGTGTCCCTGCTTTAGGTGTTTTATCCGCCAATTTCTCAAACTGCTCAACATAGCTGTCAATAGTGGGGTAAACATTGTAGTGATCCCAAGAAGTGCCACTGATCAATGCGATGTGGTGGTCATACTTGGAGAATTTAGGTGACGGGTCTAAGGGAGAAGTAAAGTATTCATCTCCTTCAATAATTATCACGGGTGCACTTTCAGAGAACTTGATCGTATTGTCAATGCCATTGATTTGGGCACCTATCAAGTAGTCAAATGACTTATTACAATGATTAAGTACATGAATAACCATACCTGTGATGGTGGTCTTGCCGTGACTGCCTGCTATTACAACTCTTTGTTTGTTCTCGCTTTGTTGCCTGACAAACTCAGGGTATGACACAATATTAAGGTCTAGCTCCTGTGCTTTTAATAACTCAGGGTTATCTATTTTGGCATGCATGCCCACGATGACCGTATCTAGATCTTTGTGAATATTACTTGTGTCCCAACCTTCCGATTGTGGTAATAAATTCTTTGAAGCTAAGTTGCTTTTTGCTGGGTCGTAGATCTTATCATCAGATCCAGTAACATTAATTCCGTTTTGATTTAATGCGATGGCCAAGCTGCTCATTACAGCACCTCCAACAGCAATAATGTGAACGTTTTGCAGTTCTTTATTCATGGGTCAATAATCAATTTGTTCAAAATTAAGACAAATACTCAGGTGGACAAATTAATATGAACTAATCAAGATAAATCATACGTGATTTAAATTATTGACCAATGGTTTGGGTGGATAAGTTGTTAATTAGAGTATGAAAATATAATGAGGATTAAAAGTTGCATGCCTTAGGTTTGCGTTCTTGTAAAATGTGCGTTTTGAGAAATAACATAGATGGAATTTAAAGGAGCTGATTCAGCAACGGGTAAGAATAGTTTTGGTAAAGGGGCAAAGAAGAAAAGGCCAGGGATTCAGGAAGTATCTGTTCAATTAGGGAAAGTACCACCACAGGCGACTGATTTGGAAGAAACTGTGCTAGGTGCTCTTATGTTGGAAAAGGAGGCTTTGACTACAGTAATTGACCTTCTTAAGCCGGAAAGTTTTTACAAGGAGGGGCATGCAAAGATTTATCAGGCCATCGTCGATCTGTTTCAAAAATCAGAACCTGTTGATTTGATGACTGTTACAGCACAGCTTCGAAAAAATGGTACCTTGGAAATTGCAGGTGGTGCCTACCACGTCGCAGAGTTAACGACCAGAGTGAACTCTGCTGCCAATATAGAATATCATGCTAGGATAATAACAGAGCAATCGATCAAAAGAGATCTGATTAGAATTGCTTCTGAGATTCAGACCGATGCTTTTGAAGATACGCAGGATGTGTTTGAGTTACTAGATAAGACAGAGCAGGCATTGTTCGAGATATCTGAGTCTCATATTAGAAAAAATTATGCGGGCATGCAGCAATTGATGCATGAGGCTATATTATTGATTGAATCTAGAAAAGATCAAACGGATGGTTTAACTGGAGTGCCATCTGGATTGACGGCTTTGGATAGAGTGACGGCTGGTTGGCAGCCTTCGGATTTGGTCATAATTGCAGCTCGTCCTGCGATGGGTAAGACAGCCTTCGTATTGTCAGTATTAAGAAATGCTGCTGTTGACCACAATCATCCAGTTGTGATATTCTCACTTGAGATGTCATCTATTCAGTTGGTGAATAGATTGATTTCTGGAGAAGCAGAATTAGAAAGTGATAAAATTAAGAAAGGAAATTTGGCAGATCATGAGTGGGAGCAACTCGTTCATAAAACAGCCGCATTGACCGAAGCACCTATTTTTATTGATGATACGCCTGGCCTTAGTATTCTAGAGTTAAGAGCTAAATGTAGAAGACTAGCGAGTCAACATGGTATCAAGATGATTGTAATTGATTATTTGCAATTGATGTCGGGTGATTCATCTAAGTCTGGTGGAGGTAATCGAGAGCAGGAAATTGCATCGATCTCTAGAGCATTAAAAGGGATAGCCAAGGAATTGAATGTTCCAGTTATAGCATTGTCGCAGTTAAGTAGAGCGGTGGAGACCAGGGGTGGAGATAAGAGACCACAGCTTTCGGATTTGAGGGAGTCGGGCTCTATTGAGCAGGATGCGGATATGGTAATGTTCTTGTATCGTCCTGAGTATTATGATATCACTGAGGATGAAGATGGAATGCCAACTGCAGGTACTGGTGAGGTTATTATAGCGAAGCATAGAAATGGGTCACTTGAGAATGTGAAACTTAAGTTTATTGGACGATTCACGAAGTTTACCAACTTAGATGGTGGTTTCGGTGGCGATTATGGAAGTGGTTTTCCAGCAACGCCAAATGGAGCCTCTAGTTTTGAGTCAGCACCGAGTACGATGACATTCTCTTCGAAAGCCAATGAAAACGAAGCACCGTCAGATCCAGGATCAGCTCCTTTTTAATTCTCTAGTACCATAAACTCTACTCGTCTATTGAGTGCACGGTTTTGAGGTGTAGAGTTGGGGACTATAGGTTGACTACTTCCATAGCCTTTGTATTCCATTCTAAACTCATTGACGCCATGTGCCACCAGGTAGTTAACTACAGATTTAGCTCTGTCGGTAGATAGTTTTTGATTAAGTTCTCTGGATCCAACATTATCAGTATGTCCTTCGATTTGGATTTTGACCCGAGGGTATTTTTCCATGTACTCTTTCAGCCTTATCAACTCTAATAGTGAACTTCTAAGTAAAGTTGTTTTTTCAAATTCGAAATAGATGTTTTGCAAAGTGAATCTTTTGCCTACTTCAGCAGGGCCGAAATACTCGTCCTCTACAGTTTGTTGTGCGATAGGTTCTGGGAATATTGATTCAGTGGAATCTACAGGGATCACTTTTACATCATCAATGAAGTAGTAGGAGATCATAGGTTGAAGATGTTTGGGGAGGTTTTTATCTCTGCCACTTGCAAATTTTCTCCTTGTTTTTTTAATAGTCAATTCCGAATCAGCTGTAAAAGTGCCAATTGTGAGCGCTAGTTCATCTCCTTTGGCGGTGAATGTGCCAGATACTTTTACCCATTCTTCATTGTTTTCTAGTACGACTCCTTTGGGACTTGAAATTTGAGCTTTGTAATATCCTAAATCCATGGCTTGCCAATCAAAACCAGGCATGTCTTGTGTGAAGTACATACCGATGTTGTCAATTGCAAACTCACAGGCATCAGCTAAATTGACATAGAATTCTCCATAATATTGATTGCCAGCTATAAGAGGTTTGGTGAGCTGTACCATTACATATTCTCTGTGATTGGCAGGTAGTTTCCATCCACGTCCACTTTTAGACGTGAGATAATTGATCATGCCGACATAAGATTGTCCGGTATGTGCTGGTTGATTGCCAAATAGATTCTGGGGAACTCCCATGAAACTCTCATCAGCACAAGCGTGAAAATAATCAGGGGAAGGATCTGCTGTCCCTAATGGATGCCATGATTTGACGAATTCTAGCTGGTTCATGGTGAAGGGACAATTCCAAATCTCTTCGAAACTAGGGTTGATGACCATGTTTTGTGCTATTACGCAATGACTAATTGCAAAAAGTAAAATTACTAGAGTGACTTGTTTGACCATTGTCTGCAATATAAAAGGATTTACATATCAATTTAAAGAAGTCGAATAGAAGGTGAATAAATATGTGTAATGAATTAAGTTTGCCGAAAATTATAATCTCAAATGAGACTTGTAGTAACCATACTATTGAATAAATGAAAAACCTTTTTTTCTTCTTAATGATCATTTCAATAGTCGCGATAGCAGCTTGTACAGAAGATGATCCATATGTTGAGAATGACCCGTATTTGAAAGCTGTGTTTTATAACATGGATAGTTTGAAGAAAGAAGGTGGCGTTAATGATACCTTATCGGTAGTCTCTGATTCCATTGATATATTAGCAGATACATTGAAGTATGTTTCTGACTCAGCCAGTGTATTAGCAGATAGTCTATTCATACTTAACGACTCTATTAACAATGGTGGTGATGATTCCTTGCAAGATATTTTGGATGAGTTACTCAAACAACAACAAATAATGCAGGGACTATTTGAGGATTATACTGAGCTAGACTCAGTTATGAAAGCCTCTGAAGATTATTGGGATGATGTGAGTGCAACTATATTATCTGGAGAAGTTCAAATATTGAGTATTACCAACCGGAACAATGGTCTAGTAGTAGAATATGAGGATTCCGCGACGTTTTGGAATCTGCCATTGGATATGAATGCAGATGTGTCCAATCTATTGATCCATCTGGGGAGTGAGGAGGATAGCAAGTTTGACGTTGAGTTTAATCTTGATATAGAATATGAGAGAGTAATTAGTACCGATGAATACGGAAATGTAATCGTTGATCCATTTGGGTTTACTGAAAGCGGTATTGTGTATTCGAATCCACCAGTGGATAGTTTAGAATTAAATTGTAAGTCTTCTGAATGTTTAGAAAGTGAAACATCTATTTATATATATTTTTAGTTTAACTCTGATTCTCTTATCGGTTGATACGCAAGCTCAGGATAGCTTGGTCGTGCAACAACCTATTGAAGCAGCTGATGAGGTTGTCGACCAAGAGGATGCTGTCATAGAGCGTATGCCAGTTTTGTCAGCAATTGGTGTAACTGTTGACTATGGCAAGTTAGTGAGTGGATTAATCTTATCTACTGAAGCTAAGTATGAAGGAGGAATTCAATTCGAGTTCTATAACAAGTTGTATTTGGTTGGTGAGTTTGGTTATGCCGTCTTGGAGCCGAATGGCGCATATGTCAATGCGGCTTACATATCGGAAGGTAGTTATTGGAGAGCTGGATTAGGGTATAAGTTGGATATGGGGCCTAAGTTCAATTTTTATGTGAGTGCAAGATATGGACAGTCAGAATATCATGATAAAGGTGAAATCACAATTGTAAGTAAATCTGGTATCTACGATACTTTTATAGAACCATTTGACCGAGATCATCAAAAAGCACATTGGTACGAAGTAATGATCAGTTCTGAACGAAGAATGTGGAAAGGTTTGTATGCTGGTTTTCATTTGAGGTTTAGAGTGATGGGTAACTATAAAGAACAAGTCCCTTTAGATGTATTTTCGATACCAGGATATGGGCGTACATATGATGATATGGTGCCTGCATTCAATTTATACATTAAGTATTCTTTGGAATTTTTCGAATAGCTGAAAATTCCCACTCGTTTTACAAAACAAAACCTGATTTTCGTTGCTAGTATAGACTGTCGTGTTAATTTTGCGGATGGCAGAAAAGATCATCATTCTTGATTTTGGTTCTCAGTACACTCAGTTAATAGCTAGACGAGTCAGAGAACTAAACGTTTATTGTGAAATCCACCCTTTTAGTAAAATCCCAGAGTTTGACGATTCAGTTAAAGGATTGATCTTATCAGGTAGTCCGTGCTCAGTGAGGCAAGAGGATAATCCGGACATCAACCTTGGTGCTTTGATAGGTACAGTGCCTATTTTAGGTATTTGCTATGGCGCTCAACTAATGGCACATAAATCTGGAGGTGAAATATTACCTTCTGAGATCAGAGAATACGGTAGAGCTAATTTAACTAAAGTAGATCAGCACAATGAGTTGATGAAAGAGGTTAATATTGGTTCTCAAGTTTGGATGTCACATGGTGACACGATTCTCAAAGTACCAGAAAATTATGAAGTTATTGCTAGTACGGATTCTGTAAATGTTGCAGCTTTCCATAGTACAACGCATCCAGTTTGGGGGATTCAGTTTCATCCAGAGGTTACACATTCAAAAGATGGTAAGCAGCTGTTGAGAAATTTCGTGGTACATATATGTGCGTGTAGTCAAGATTGGACGCCAGATGTATTTGTAGAGTCGACTGTAGCACAACTTAAGGAGCAATTGGGAGATGATCAGGTGGTACTTGGTCTATCAGGTGGTGTTGATTCATCTGTAGCTGCCATGTTGATTCACAAGGCCATAGGAAAGAACCTTCATTGTATATTTGTTGACAATGGTCTCCTTCGTAAGAATGAGTATGGTGATGTTTTAGAGTCTTACAAAGGAATGGGATTGAATGTCAAAGGTGTTAATTCGTCTGAAGCATTTTATGAAGCATTGAAAGGGTTAACGGATCCTGAAGAAAAGAGGAAGGCTATTGGTAGAGTGTTCATCGAAGTATTCGACGAAGAAGCACAGGCTATACAAAATGTAAAATGGTTGGGTCAAGGTACCATCTATCCAGATGTGATAGAGTCGGTATCAGTCAATGGTCCTTCGGTTACGATTAAGTCTCATCACAACGTGGGTGGTCTTCCAGAAAAAATGAATATGAAAGTGGTCGAGCCGCTCAAGACTTTGTTCAAAGACGAAGTAAGAAGAGTAGGTAGAACACTAGAAATAGATGATGCTATTTTACAGAGGCACCCTTTCCCTGGGCCTGGTTTAGGGATTAGAATATTGGGTGACGTGACAGCTGAAAAAGTGCAGATTTTACAAGAGGTAGATCATGTATTTATCAAAGGACTTAAAGATGCTGGTCTATACAATGATGTATGGCAAGCGGGTGCCATGTTGTTGCCAGTACAGTCTGTTGGAGTGATGGGAGATGAGCGTACTTACGAGAGAGTTGTAGCGCTCAGAGCGGTGTCTAGTGTCGACGGTATGACTGCCGATTGGTGTCACTTGCCATATGAGTTTTTAGCACAAGTTTCCAATGATATTATCAATAGAGTGAAGGGTGTAAACAGAGTGGTTTATGATATCTCTTCTAAACCTCCTGCTACGATAGAGTGGGAGTAAATTAGTAAGTGTCAGTAGTTAACGCTTCGTTAATTTCACTAAGTAACAGGTCGCAAAATTCGTTGAGTTTTGTGACCTGTTTTTTTATGTCATCTAAATTTTTTGAAGCCTTAGCATTGTTCTCTAAAGCCCGAATCAAAGTGTTTAATTCTTCGATGTTCATGAGTAGAATAGAGGGTTTTAATTTGTGAACAAGCCTGCCCACTTCACCCCATTTTCCATCTTCATTTGCTTGATTGATTTCCTTAATATTCTGAGGAGTATTTTTTACTATGGTAGCTAGCATGTCCTTGATGAAGTCACGATCGTTATCGCTGATTTCATACAGATAAGAAAAGTCTAATGGCAATTGAATATTGAGGGAACTCATATTGGTTCGTTATTAAAGTTATGTTTTGCTGGCAAAGTAAAGACTAAATCCTAAGAATAAGAACAGGAGTGATGAAAAGGGTGCGAAATCTTTGGTTTTTAGCTCATAAATAAAATCTATGAGTAGTGTTTAATTATTTATTATTCAGTTGTTTAGTTTTACTTGATTAAAGTGAAAGATTAATCATATTGATGGGTGAAATGCTTTTAGTGATAAATTTATAGTGTCAACGAATCTGATCATTATGTTGGCTTTTTTTTGTATTGAGTAGTCGAAAGCGTAATTTCATGCTCCGTTTGTACCATGACTAATAGAGATGAAGAGACCTGCGTTTGAAGATATATTTATGGAGTTGGCAGTGAACCTAGCCAAGCGATCGCATTGCATAAAACGCCATGTTGGCGCTGTGCTAGTTAAGGAGACTAGGATCATTTCGGTAGGTTATAATGGACCTCCTTCAGGCACACATAATTGTGATGAAGAGTTTCCAGAATCGGGCTGTTCACGTGATTCAAAAGGAAGTTGTTCACTGGCGATTCATGCCGAGCAAAATGCGATTTTGTACGCTGTGAAAAACAATGCGTCTGTTGACGGGACCACCTTGTATGTGACCCTATCGCCTTGCCTTTCTTGTGCTAGGATCATCTACTCGATGGGAGTCAAAGAAGTGGTTTTCTTAAAGTCATATGCGGAGTACAAGGGACTAGCAGTTGACGAAGGAGTTGACTTCCTTTCTAAGTTTGGAGTCGTATGTAAAAAGTACACGGGAGACCTCTCTAATATCACCGAAATGATTTAACTAATTGGTGATCTACTCTTGGTACTTCGCCAATTGATTTGTCTTTTTTCCTTTTTTTTCTGAAGAGTTGTTTCGATTAATGAAGCAGATAATATTCTGCTCGTTTTATGTTATGGTAAGCGAGAAAATTGAATGCACTTGACTTAAAAATGGGGAGAGTAATCAATGGCTTTTATCTGATAAATGGAGTTGGGATGTTCAGTCTATGTTGAAGCCATTCCATTCTCTTTAAGAGATTTATTGTTCGACAATCATGAGATAGTAGTGAAGAATCAAATAGGTTCTTAAACTGATTACAATTTGCTTTCTGAATATATCTTATCGGTAAAGGTTGGTGTAGGAAGTGCAAAAAGTATGGGTAAAAAAGAAGGGGCCGCCTAATGAAAGTGCAACCCCTAAACCAACCTAACCTAAACTTATCTTTAAAATCGTTTCTTGATCTATTAAGAAATGATTGTTATCTCTTTATCTATAAGACAAAAGTAGAAATAATATCTGTACATACAAACAACTGTTAGTTATAATATTCATTTTTTTTGAAATTTAAGTGATTCACCTAGTCAATAGGGGAAATTTTGATGTTTAAAGCAAGAATTACCTATTGAGATTATAAGTAGAAGAACTTATTGAGAGGGTTTTTCCGTTGAGTAGTTGAATTTACACCTTAGATAGGGTGTTGTTCTAATCTCAAAAAGAATAAAAGAAGCTGATGAATTGAAAAGTATGCTTCCTTGAATTTGGTGGGTATGTCAAATTGCATTCGTTTTCAATAGTAAATATTGAAAACGAATGCAATGAATAAATCTTGAGGAGTAATTAGACAGAGAAGCTTTCTCCACAACCACATGTTCGGGTTGCGTTCGGGTTAATGAATTGAAATCCTTTTCCATTCAATCCGTCAGAAAAATCCAAAGTGGTATCAAGTAGATAAAAAAGGCTCTTTTTATCTACAATTACTTTTACTCCGTTATCTTCAAATACATCGTCCTTTTCCGATATTTCATCATCAAAAGAAAGGTCGTACATCAAACCTGAGCACCCACCACCTTTTACCGCAACTCTTAGGTTGTGAGATTCTGGATGACCCTCAGTCTTTTTTAACTCTACTATTCTTCCTAGTGCTTTTTCTGATACTTTGAGCATAATGTGATTTATTGGATATTATTAAGACGAAACTCTTTAGCATGATGAAAAGTTTCACTCTCTTTGCAAAAGTAGTTATTTATTTAGACTTGTTTTAAATAAATACACCTTTCTAAAATAAGATTAAATTTAAGTGTTTAGTAAATAGTTAGTGTAAAATGTCAGAAGCAAGTACAAATAGGACTGAAATAGGAGAGATAGGAGAGTTTGGGTTGATAGAACGTTTGCAATCAAAATTTAAAAGTATCAATAACTCTACTTTAAAGGCAATAGGTGATGATGCTGCAGTGTTGAATCATGGTGATAGTTTACAATTACTGTCTGCAGACATGTTAGTCGAAGGTGTTCATTTTGATTTGTCATATATGCCTTTGCAGCATTTGGGTTACAAGGCTGTTGCTGTTAATGTGTCTGATATAGCAGCTATGAACGGCGTTCCTGGTCAAATCACAGTGAGCTTAGGATTAAGTAATAGATTCTCTGTAGAGGCAGTAGAGTCTTTGTACGAAGGGATTAAGTTCGCATGTGCAGATTTCGGTGTGGATTTGGTAGGAGGTGATACTACATCTTCTCCAAGTGGCTTGATTATATCCGTAAGCATTGTTGGGTCTGTGGCAAAAGAAAAAGTTGTATACCGAAAGAATGCTGAGGTAAATGATATTATCTGTGTTACTGGTGATTTAGGTGGTGCTTTTATGGGGCTTCAGATTTTAGAAAGAGAAAAAGAAGTGTTCAAAGAGAATCCTGATATGCAACCTGATATATCAGAGTATGAGTATTTGGTTCAGCGACAGTTAAAACCTGTAGCAAGAATGGATGTGATTCATGAACTGTCAGCTGTGGGAGTTATACCAACGTCAATGATTGATATATCAGATGGATTAGCTTCTGAGTTATTCCACATTGCCAAACAGTCGGAGGTAGGGATTACAATATATGAGGATAAGCTACCAATAGATGAGTTGTGCTACAATACAGCTGTAGAGTTTAACTTAGATCCAATTACTTGCGCACTCAATGGAGGAGAGGATTATGAACTATTGTTCACGATCAAACAAAACGATTTTGAAAAGCTGAAGAATTTCCCAGATGTATCTACTATTGGGTATATTGATAAGAAGGAAAATGGAAAGAAGATGTTAACCAAAGGAGGTAATACAGTACCACTAAAAGCACAGGGTTGGAAGCATTTTTAATAGTGCGCTAATCTTTTCCTACATTTCCTTGAAGATACCTTTATCTACCATTGAATGGATGTCTTGATTTGAAAAAGGTCAAGACATGGATAGGCTTATCCTGATATGTCCAATAAGAAAAATATTTTTTATAGTAAAAGTTAAAATGGGAGCTTATATAGCTTTCATTTTAAACTTCTTTTTCAATTCTGAGAAGGAAGATCTAAACCTAGCATCAGTGTCTAGCATATCACTGACTGATTGTAGTGCATGAATCACTGTACTGTGGTCTCTGCCACCAAAATGACTGCCAATGCTTTTTAATGAGTGATTGGTGTAGTCTTTAGAAAAGTACATGGCCAGTTGTCTAGCAATGACAATTTCTTTCTTTCTTGTTTTTGCCTTCAAATCATCGGAAGATACGTTGAAGTATTCTGAAACTGTTTTTTGGATGTAATCAATGCCAACTTCAGATTCTATATTCTTCACGATTGACTTCAGCGTCTGCTTAGCAAGCTCTAGGTCGATTTCCGTTTTATTCAAGGACGAATGTGCAACCAATGATATCAAAACACCTTCTAATTCTCTGATGTTGGTGTCTACACTGTAGGCCAAATATTCCAACACTTTGTCGTCGATAAGTAATCCATCATCCTGGAGCTTCTTCTGTATGATAGCCAATCTAGTTTCGAAATCTGGTTGTTGGAGATCAGCTGTTAGTCCCCACTTAAACCTTGAAACCAATCTTTCTTGCAATCCTTTTAGCTCTGTAGGAGGGCGATCACTTGACATAATGATCTGCTTACCGTTTTGGTGCAGATGGTTGAATATATGGAAGAAAATTTCCTGGGTCTTCACCTTGTCTTTGAAAAACTGGACGTCATCAATGATTAGGGTGTCAACATTCAAATAGAAATTTGTGAATTCTTGTAAACTATTGTTTTTTAATGCCTCAATGAATTGATTAGCAAATTTTTCAGATGCTACATACAATACAAAATGATCAGGGTTCTCTCTTTTAATTCTATTACCGATTGCTTGAGTCAAGTGAGTTTTTCCTAGACCAACGCCTCCATATACCATCAATGGATTAAAAGACGTGACTCCTGGTTTAGTAGCTACAGCAAAACCAGCTGATCTAGCCAATCTATTACAATCTCCTTCGATGTATGTCTCAAAGGTGTATTCTGCATTAAGATTGGAGTTCTGATGGCTGTTTTGTATTTCTGGTAAAATGAACGGACTACTGAAATTTTGTCCATTATTATTTCTATTTCGACCGTAACTTGGATTTTCCTTCTTTTGAGCCAAGTTTACTAAATAGGGCTGGTTTTGGGAATTGCCTTTATCGACGATTACGGAATACTCTAATTTCCCTTGTGGGCCAATTTCTGCTTGAATTGCCTCCTTTAATATTTGAACATAATTGTCTTCAAGCCATTCGTAAAAAAACTGAGAAGGAACCTGAATTGTAAGGATAGGGTGATCAAATTTTATTGCAACAATTGGTTTAAACCATGTTTTGAAACTCTGCTCAGGAATTTTACTTCCTATAAAGTTCATACAGTTGTTCCAAATTTTTTCGTGCATTATTAAAGTAAGTAATTGATCAATTTATTAAAAAAGAGGGAGTTACTCCAACTCCAGACATCAAAGTTGACTAAAAAAAAACTAATTAAAAAATCTAATTCGTATTGACTTTTAGAAATGCTTTTCAATGCCTTTCTAATTAAAAAAACAATTTTATTTTCTTCGAAAAGTGCAATTATTGAAAATTGTGATTTTTATGACTTTTGTCAGTTATTGTAATATTTGGTCAAAAAAAAAGCCCTGTGTTTAACAGAGCTTTCAATTTGTTAGTCAGATTTTTTATTTCTGTACGTACATGATTTCTTTTACCGCTTTGACTGTTCTCTCTACGTTAGGTAGGATTTCTTGAATCAAAGTTGGTGCATATGGAAGCGGGACATCCTTGTTTGTAATTCTGTGAATAGGAGCGTCCAAATAATCAAAAGCTTTACGTTGAACGTAGTGACTGATCTCTGATGAGATTGAGGCCAATGGCCAAGCTTCCTCTACAATGACCAATCTATTCGTCTTCTTAACTGATTCAATGATGCAATTGTAATCTATAGGTCTAACAGTCCTTAAGTCAATTACTTCTGCATTGATACCTTCTTTTTCTAGTGCCTCTGCTGATGCTATTGCAATCTTCATGAATTTACCGAAAGATACGATGGTAACGTCTTTTCCTTTTTTAACGACATTGGCAACTCCAATAGGAATCATGTATTCTCCTTCAGGAACTTCTCCTTTATCTCCATACATCAATTCTGACTCCATGAAGATGGTAGGGTCATTGTCTCTGATTGAGGCTTTCAATAATCCTTTAGCATCTGCAGGGTTAGATGGGATGACTACTTTTAGTCCTGGAGTATTTGCATACCAGTTTTCAAAATTTTGTGAATGCTGAGAACTTAATTGTCCTGCATTACCAGTAGGTCCTCTAAATACCATAGGTACGGTGAATTGACCGCCTGACATAGACATCAATTTTGCAGCACCGTTGATGATTTGATCAATAGCTACTAGTGAAAAGTTGAAAGTCATAAATTCTATAATCGGTCTCAATCCGTTCATAGCAGAACCTACGCCAACTCCAGCAAAACCTAACTCAGCAATAGGAGTGTCAATAACTCTTTTAGCTCCGAATTCATCCAACATACCTTGACTCACTTTATATGCGCCATTATATTGTGCTACTTCTTCGCCCATCAAATACACAGATTCGTCTCTACGCATTTCTTCTTGCATTGCTTCTCTAAGGGCTTCTCTGAATTGTAATACTTTCATTAGTAATTATTTATTAATAACAGTTACTGGGTGTTAAGCGACTTGCTTTTTTGAAGACGCTAAATTATGCTAAGAGTGCCAATTTCCCAATCTATTTGTGATAAATAGAAAGGAGAAGTTTTCAAACAAGACATAAAAAAACCCTGACATAGAAATGTCAAGGTTTTTTATTCAAATGAAATTTTCGTTAGTTCAACGCCTCAGTAACCTGAGTAGCGAAACTTCTGAATTCAAGATCAGCTAATGCTTCCTCTTTCAATGAAGGGTCTTTTTCGATTGCTGATTTCAATCCTAATAATACATCAGCACCGTTACCTAATCTAGCAGAAGTGATTGCTTGCGCGTAATAAGCGTTAGCAAATTCAGCGTCTAATTCAATAGCGCTCCCAAATGCTGTAGCAGCATTTTCAAAATCTTTATTGAGTAACAAAGCCAATCCTTTGTTGAAGGCTACTAATGCATCTTCGTTAGCAGCTCCTAAACTTTCTATTGCAGCAGTGTAATCTGCTTTCTGGATTTCAATAGAACCTTTAACGCCATTGATGCCACCTAAATGATCACCAGGGTTATTAGTAGTTGCAGCTACAGCAGCATCATATGCTTGTGCAATATTACCTTGCATAGCATATGCAGAAGCCAAGTTAGCTTGTACTTCAGCAGTGTTGTTTTTGTTAGCAGCAATTTCTAATTGTGTTAAAGCCAATTCAACTTTTTGGTTTCTAGCATCTCCTTCAGCAGCTTTAGCCATTTCGACATAAACAGCGGCTAAGTTGTTATGAGATTCCCAGTTTCCTTCTTGCTTAGTAGCAGCCATATAGATCGCTTCTTTTTCTTCCAATGAAGGAGTCAAAGTAGCAGCGAACATCAATTCTCCAATAGAAAGAGAGTCAGTCAATGTACTGTCAGCCTCAGCGATTTGCTTAGCCATTGCTGAAATTTCAGCATTTGTCTTTTTAAGCTTTACTGTCAATACTTCTGTACTTGCAGCTCTTAATCCAGGGTAAATATCTTTGAAGATAGCTTTATATGAATCAAGTTTTTGCAAAGCTTTCTCTTTGTCTTGGAACATTCCAGCACCGTTTACGATTTTAAGGATCTCAGTTTTTTGAGCATCAGTTAATTCTTCGTATACATCTAAAGCAGCTTTGAACCCAGTCCAATCTTCAATTACAGGCTTAAGGATGAATTCTACTGAATCAGCCATGTCCTTGTAATCATATCTTCTCATTTGCTTTCTGTAATATGACTCGATAGCTTTTGCTCTGTTTTCAGATAATTTAGAGTTAATAGTTTCTAAACCTTCTGGAGAGTGAGTACCAGTGATAGTTACAGTTTTAGTTACATTTTTGTCTGCTATGAAAGCTGTAAAGTCTTTTCCTTTTTGACTTCTAGTCTCAGAGCTTTTTAAAGCAGCTGATCCTCTATCAAAATACAAATCAACATTTGTAGGGATTAACTCTTCTTGATCATTGTATCCTGGAGCAGCGTAAGCAGCATAGAATACATCTTCAACCATTTGTGAAGTTGTGATGATTCCTTGCGCAATAGTCAACCTTGGTGTTGGCTTGTTTTTTCCCTTTTCATCTACTGCAGTACCTAAAACCTGAAGTTCTCCCTGTGCCATAGCATCAGTATACAAGAACGCATAAGTTTCAGTTTTTCTAGATGTAGTAGTCTTACTGTCTGGAAAGTCAACAGCGTCGAATGTCATAACTCCAACTTCAGTATCTAATTCCCCAGCTTTATAAAATGAGTTTAACGTGTAAACATATTTTTCTGGTAACATTTTGGCTGGTAGAACTACTGACATGTCGAACTTAACTGAATCTCCATGCAGTTCAAGTGGGCTTGGCACTACATCTACTTGCTGGTTTTCTGAAAGTTTAACCATGCTGTTAAGGGAACTACATCCCGAAAGCGCGGCAGTCCCTAACATTAAGGCCAGCACAATATTCGATTTCCTCATTTGAATAATTGTTTTTATAAATTGATATAACTTTTGGTACTTATTTTCGAAATAATTGCAATAATACGGAAAAAATAAATATATCCTAAGTTATAATTAGACAAATAAATCAGCTGATTTAGATTAAATTTGTGTCTCTATGGAAGGATTACAAGATTATATGGAAAAACATGCCTTTGGTGTATGTACAAAGCTTGGTGAAAAACTGCGGATTCCCTCATCTAGTATTAGACTCTTCTTTATATATACATCGTTTCTGACATTTGGAAGCCCTTTGTTGGTGTATCTATCTTTAGCTTTTATTTTGAATTTCAGAAAGCACTTGAGGCGAAGACATTCTTTGTGGTATTATTAATATTAAGTGCGGAATAGTTGAACTCTCATCTAAAAACTATTTAATCCTCTTGATTTTATATATTCAATACTAAAATATTAATAGGTTTGCGTACCAATTTCAAACTTGGAATATATGCTAGAATTTGAGAAGCCAATTACCGAACTAGAAGAAAAGCTAGTTGATATGAAACAGCTCGCAGCTACAAGTGATGTAGATGTGGCAGAAACTGTGAAATCGTTAGAGAAGAAAATCGAATCTTTGAAAAAAGAAACGTTTGAAAATCTAACTAGATGGCAGAAAGTTCAGTTGTCAAGACATCCAGAAAGACCTTATACCTTAGATTATATATATGAGATCACGGATGAGTTTGTAGAGATTCATGGAGATCGAACTGTCAAGGATGATAAAGCCATGATTGGTGGATTTGCTTCTATAGATGGACAGACTGTAATGATCATTGGTCAGCAAAAAGGAAGGAATACCAAGCAAAGGCAGATGAGAAATTTCGGGATGGCAAATCCTGAGGGGTATAGAAAAGCTTTGAGGCTAATGAAAATGGCTGAAAAATTTGATAAACCTATCGTTTGCTTGATTGATACGCCTGGTGCATTCCCAGGTTTGGAAGCAGAGGAAAGAGGTCAAGGAGAAGCTATAGCAAGGAATATCAAAGAGATGTTTATGTTAAAAGTTCCTGTGATCTGTATCATTATTGGTGAAGGAGCATCTGGTGGAGCCTTAGGTATAGCGATTGGTGATAAAGTGATGATGATGGAGAATACTTGGTATTCGGTGATATCACCTGAATCTTGTTCATCGATACTCTGGAGAAGTTGGGATTATAAGGAGCAAGCTGCTGAGGCACTAAAACTCACTGCCAATGATATGTTGGGTAATAAGTTGGTTGATGCTGTGATAAAAGAACCAATCGGAGGGGCACATACTGATATGAAAGGTGCTGCTGCTGAGTTGAAAAAGGTGATATTGAAAAATATAAAGGAGTTAGATAAAATTCCTGTAGACAAAAGAATTGAGTCAAGAATTGCAAAATTCAGTGACATGGGCGCTTACGCCTAAGCATACCTAATTATATTATGCGACGCATTTTATACAGCTTTGTATTCAGAACATTACTAGGTTGGAGGATTGATGGCAATCTTCCTGACGGGCTAAAAAAATGCGTGATGGTCGTTGCTCCTCATACTAGTAATTGGGATTTTGCTGTTGGTGTCGCTTCACGATCTATCTGTAGATTCAAGGCCAATTACCTGATGAAAGCTGAGCTATTTAAAATAGCTCCCTTGGCATGGTTCTTTAAAGTGACGGGAGGTATTCCAGTTGATAGAAAAGATCGGAATGTTGATGTGGTCGGAAACATTGTGAAGTATTTTGAAAAGCGGGAGCGTTTGATTCTTGCCGTGGCACCAGAAGGTACTCGATCGCATGTCAAAGAATGGAAGACGGGTTTTTATAGGATTGCCGACCGGGCCAAAGTGCCTATTGTTGTTGTATCCTTCGATTATAGTCAGAAGCTTGTCAGTTTTATTGAGGTTTTTCAAACAACAGGCAATATGGAAGAGGATGTAGCTTATATCAAAAGTCTATACTTAAAAGTTAAGGGTAAAAATCCGGAACTTGGTGTTCAATAGATTTGTTCCAATCATCTATGAAAGAATTACTGAAGAAAATAGCCATATTACCCATCCTATTTTATCAATATTCTATTTCTCCAATGTTTCCATCTTCATGTAGGTATAACCCTACTTGTTCTCATTATATGAAGGAAGCCATCAAAAAGCATGGTGTACTCAAAGGGTTTAATTTAGGTTTTAAACGAATAGGAAAATGTCATCCATGGGGAGGTAGTGGATATGATCCAGTTCCATAGAATAAATTCACGATGAATCTATAAGGTGACAAAATTGAGATTATCTTTGTTGCGTATAAAACAATATAGGTTTGGAAAAGAAGAACGGCTTTTTTTGGTCAGAGGAAAGGGAACCTCATTTCAATAGAAGGAAAGAAATTTTGACCAGTCACCCAGAGGTGAAAGGTCTTTTTGGTATTAGTAAAGCCCTTAAATTTAAAACAATAGGATTGGTCTTGGTTCAATTAGTGTCTGCACCTTTTATTGCAGACCTTGATTGGTATTTTTATCTGCCTTTGTCATATGTTCTAGGAGCCTCTATTTCACATGCTATCTTTTTAGCTATTCATGAACTGAGTCATGATTTGGCATTTGAGAAAAGACTTTACAATAATTTCCTTTGTCTGTTTGCTAATATTCCAATCATTTTTCCATACGCGATGTCTTTCAGGACTTATCATTTGAAGCATCATTGGGAACAAGGACATGAAGAACATGATACCGATCTACCTACCAGTATGGAACAAAAATCTTTTAAAGGGAAGTTAGGTAAGTTGGTCTGGGCCATCAATCAAATATTGTTCTATGCATTAAGACCTATGTTCGTTCACAGAATAAAGTTGGATAAATGGCATTACATCAATATTGTATTTCAACTAGCTGCTATTGGTGCTTATTGGTATTTTGTAGGAACTGGTGCGATGGTGTACTTATTGGTTAGTGTATTTATGGCTGGTAGTTTACATCCTCTGGCAGGTCATTTCATAGCAGAACATTATGTGTTTAAGGAAGATCAAGAGACCTATTCTTACTATGGTCCTCTAAATTTATTTGCGTTAAATGTGGGGTATCACAATGAGCATCATGATTTTCCTAATGTGCCAGGTACTAGGCTACCAGCTTTGAAAAAGTTGGCACCAGAGTATTATGACAACCTGATGGAACATAAATCTTGGGTAGGAGTGATTTACAAATTCATTACGAACCCAAGTATTACGTTAGGAAGTAGAGTTAAAAGAAACAGATAATCCATATCTATGAAGATAGTTTTTATGGGGACTCCAGAGTTTGCGGTTCCCAGTTTACAAATTTTGCATGAAAATGGTGTTGAGGTAGTCGGTGTAGTGACCGCTCCTGACAAACCAAAGGGTAGAGGTAAAAAAATGCAGGGCACACCTGTGAAGGAATATGCAGAGTCTGTTGGACTCAATGTGCTCCAGCCAACCAATCTAAAATCTGATGAATTTATAACAGAATTAAAAAGCTTGGGAGCTGATCTTCAAGTGGTAGTGGCATTCAGAATGTTGCCCGTGGCAGTATGGGACATGCCTGCTATGGGGACGTTTAATTTGCACGCTTCATTGCTGCCTCAGTATAGAGGTGCAGCCCCTATCAATTGGGCTATTGTTAATGGAGAAAAGGAGACGGGTGCTACGATATTCTTTCTAAAACATGAGATAGATACTGGAAGTGTTATTGATCAAATCAAAGAGCCAATAAATGAAAATGATACAGTTGGAGACCTATATGAACGGTTGATGAACAATGGGTCTAAATTAGTTTTGGAGACCGTAAAGAAAATTGAGTCGGGTACTTATGAGACGACTGTTCAGGATGAATCAGTATTGCTTAAATCTGCCCCTAAGATTCATAAAGAGACCTGTGAAATTGATTGGAGTAAGGATGCGGAACAAGTGAGAAACCTAGTAAGAGGGATGTCTCCATACCCTGCCGCCTGGGCCATGTTGAAGGAAAAGAAATTCAAAGTGTTTAAAGTACAGCATTCGACTCGTGATATTGTTGGGTTGAATGTAGGAGACATAGATACTGACAACAAAACATATTTGACAATACAAACCGGTACGGGGCAATTGGATTTGTTGGACTTGCAGATGGAAGGGAAAAAGAGGATGTTAATAGATGATTTGTTAAGAGGATATAAGTTTAATTAATATGAAAATATCTATGATAGCCGCGATGTCCAGGAATCGTGTGATTGGAATCAACAACGATTTGCCTTGGAGTCTGCCAAGTGATATGAAATATTTTATGGAGACGACCAAACATCATGTGGTCATCATGGGACGTAAAAATTATCAATCATTACCTCCGAAATTTAGACCACTGCCGAATCGTACGAACGTGGTAATCACTCGGCAAGAAAATTTTGAAGCGCCAAACTGTGAGGTTTTTCAAGATTTAGCTTCAGGAATTGAGTTTGCAAGACAACAGGAAGAACATGAATTGTTCATCATAGGTGGCGGGCAGATATATGAATTAGGCTTGCCGTTGGCAGATAATATATACTTGACCGAAATAGATACGGATATTGAAGGAGGAGAAGTTTTTTTTCCTCAATTAGGGCCAGAATGGGAAGCATTCTCTAGAATTAGTAATGACAAAGATGATCGTCATCAATATGCTTTCGATTTTGTGAAATATAAAAGAAAATGAGACATTTCGAGAAGAAGAATATTTGGATAATTGGTGCCTCTAGTGGGTTAGGTGAAGGTTTGACTAATTTCCTTAGTGATTTTGATTGCACCTTGATTTTGTCTGCAAGAAGAGTAGAGGAACTGAATAGGGTCAAAGATGCTAATGCTGGAAAAAAGGCAAAATTCGAGGTGTTTCCATTGGATTTAGCTAGTCCTGACCAAATTGAACAATGTGTCAAAGAAGTTGAATCGAAGCTTGGTCATATAGACATCTTGGTTCAAAGTGGTGGTATTTCTCAACGTGATAGCGTGTTGAATACTTCGATGGAAGTACAACGTAAACTCATGGAGGTGAACTATTTTGGATTGATTCACCTTTCTAAACTTGTATTACCGAAGATGGTGGAGAGAAAATCCGGACATCATGTGGTCATGACCAGTGCTGTGGGAATTATTAGTACGCCTTTTAGATCAGGGTACTCTGCCTCTAAACATGCGTTGCATGGTTATTTTGACGCCCTTCGTGCAGAACATCATCAGCACAATGTGAAAGTGACTTTAGTTTGTGCAGGATATGTGAACACCAATATTTCATATAATGCATTGATGGGAGATGGGTCTAAACAAAATAAATTGGACAATGCTCAGGCCAACGGATTGACTGTAGATCAATTTTCCAAAATAGCAATCAAAGCTATTGCTGCAGAAAAAGAGGAAGTCTATATAGGAGGATTTAAAGAAGTTGCTGGTATATATGTGAAACGCTTCTTTCCAGGCTTGTTTTCTCGTATTGTAAGGAAGATAGCTGTTACCTAAATATAACCTGTCAATTGATAGGCTAGCAATCCCATCCATTCTTTGATGAGGATTGACCATAGCTGAATACTATTACTGTGGGGATAATAGTGTCGTCTAGTGTGGCTCTAATTGGCCCTCCATAGTAGTCCGTAGGAAAGGTGTGAACTGTTAATCCAATTTGTTCAAAACAGCCTGTTGCTCGACGCATATGAAAAGCCGAAGTGAATAATAATATGGATTCTTGATTAGGAATGATTTTAGAGGAGAACAATGCATTTTCTCGGGTGTTCCTAGATTGATCCTCAATGTATAAATCATTTGCAGGTACACCGCTCATCAATGCATAATCCCTCAATGCATGACTTTCTTCTTTCCCTTCGAATGTAACCGCTCCTGAGCCTCCTGATATTAGGATTTTGTGAATTAGCCCCAGTTTATAGAGCTGGATAGCATGCACTATTCTATCTGCTCCCTTATTGAAATGAATTCTATCAAAAGGAGCTCTATTGGGTTCAGTAATCCCTGCCAGTACGACACCCCAATCATATGATTCCTGGATATTACGAATCTCTAAAGGGGCAGGCTCCCAAGTATTGATACTCCATTTGGATACCAATGGATTAGAAAAGAAGAATAACATCCCAATTCCAACCCACCTTAAGTTCTTACGCAAAATAGGTTTCTTTACAATCAAAGAGGCCAATAGTGAAATGTAAATAAGACTGATCGGCATTATCGTCCAATATATAACCTTTGATAGTATGAAAAACATGCAGCTTACTTCCCGAATATTTTGACGATCTTTTTGAAAATGTCAAAGTACAACATCATGAATAGGATGAAGGACATGGTCCATATGATAAAGACATTGAATCTTAAGGTGTCAAAGTATATGCCTCCAAAATGCTTTTGCGGAGCATAAAAATGGGCTCTAAAGTCTATCATCGAATTGGGTATAGGTTTTTGATAGATAGGATAGATCTTTTGAATCATCTCTTTGTCCGTTATCAATAACCTGTTTTTCGCAGTACTGTTTTTCAAGAAGAAGGTAATGGCTTCATTTTCATTGTCATCTCTGAGTTGATAAAAGGCTTCCTTTTTCTCCGGTGTATCAGTCATTGATTTGGACAAGGTATCTTTTCCTTTTGATGCTTTTTTCATCCGGTTGTTATGCAGTTTCCTCATGACCTTCATGAAACCGTCTGTTTCTTCGAACGTCGATTCATCGAACAAGTCAGGTGAAAGCTTAGACAGTGAAGCGAATTTATCTTGTGGGACTTTGTTATATATGATTTCTTTTTTTAATTCACTTTTGAGTAGAACAAGTTGATCACTGACCATTTCTTGAATGACACTTTCCTCAGATCGATAATTGGAATGCACATAATCAAGTGATGATTCTAAAGCAGGGTAGAGGTAGATACTCTTAAACTCTGAATTGGCGAGTGCAGCATCATATTCGTAAAATTTCTCAGTGTATTCATTGTCCTTAAATTGATTGACTACCAATGCTTCATAACCCCATTTAGATGCCATGAGTTCTCCAATCACGGGCACTTTACTTGCGTTACTAAGTAGTGGGTTTAACTGATCAAAGTTAACCACCACACCACTCAATATCAGCTGAGGGATGATTAGTAATGGAATCAAGATGTATATGGTGACTGCTGAATTGAAGGCAGATGAGATATTGAGCCCCAAAATATTAGCGAAGCATGAGATAGAGAATAGAACAGCCCAAAATGCTAGTGTCATTCCTTGAACACCTAGTACTATGTCTCCAATAAGGACAAACAAAAGAGTTTGTAAAGCCGATAAGGAAAACAAAATGAGTAGTTTGGAAGACAAGTAACTCATTCTACTCAGGTTGAGGAACGACTCTCGTTTAAGAATTTTTCTATCTTTAAATATCTCCTCTGCACTGACTGTTAATCCCATAAAAAGTGCTACGATAATCGACATGAAGAAGAATGCAGGGATATTTGGATTCTCTTTGAAAATATAGTTTTCACTGCCAGTTGAAGTGTATCTAATGATGAACGCTAACAACAAAGACAATACCGGAGCTTCGAGTAGGTTGATGATTAAGTATTGCTTGTTACTAACCTTTGATGAGAAGTCTCTTTTAGAGAAAATTAAAAATTGCTTAACTCTATTGGGTATACTTAGTGTTTTCTCAGGCTGGTCTGTTGACTCTTGAATTCCTTTTAACTTGATCTTAGTTTTAAAGAGCATGTTCCAATCAGGAGGAGATAGTTTTCTCTGATTGGTTAATTGTCCATATTCATCGACTACTTTGGTTTCAATGATATTGAATATCTGTTCTGAGTTGACATTGCCACATTCGATACAAGATCCACCATCCTTGTCCATCAGTTTGACGATGTTTTTGAAATAGATAACACCTTCTACTGGGTTGCCATAGTAGATTTGATAACCTCCTACATCCAAGATGACCAATTTGTCAAACATCTTAAATATCTCCGAAGAAGGTTGATGGATAACCACAAAGATCATTTTCCCTTTTAGGGAGAGTTCTTTGAGAAGATCCATGATGTTTTCAGAATCTCTGGAGGATAACCCTGAAGTAGGCTCATCCACAAACATGACAGAGGGTTCTCTTAGTAGTTCTAAACCAATATTGAGTCGTTTTCTTTGTCCTCCACTGATGGTCTTCTCTAAAGGTGATCCCACTTTTAGGTCGCGAGTTGCAGTCAGTCCCAGGGCATTCAGCGTCTTTTCAACTAGTGCATTGATTTCGTCTTTGCTCATCTTTGCAAAACACAGCTGTGCTGCATAATGCAAATTGTCAAAAACTGATAGTTCTTCTATTAGTAAGTCGTCTTGCGGGACGTATCCAATTACCCCTTCAATTTTACTCTTGTTCTTATGGATATCTACACCATTGATGCGTACTGATCCAGATGAAGGTGTTTCATTGCCATTGAGGACATTGAGAAGTGTGGATTTTCCAGCGCCACTACCTCCCATCAACCCGATAAGCTTACCTGAAGATTCTGCGATATTGATTCCTCTAAGGCCTAAATGTCCATTTGGGAACTGAAATTCTATATTGTCCGAAACGAAAGAAATTTTTGAATCACTGCTTTCGTTTCTGAAAACAGAAACTACATCACTATAAAATATAGGTGTTATTTTGACTCCTCGGATGGTACTTCCTGCTGAGAAAACAATGATTTTGTTGCTGGTAAGAGGGGCACCATTGATTGTTAGTATGTTTTCTCCAATATACTTTGCAAAGTAGATGTCTAGTTTTACTATTCTATAGAAGGCTAGTATGCCTTGTAAATGTTCTCTTTCAATATGCTTTGCAACTTCGATTCCATTGCCTTCATTGATGAGCAACATGTTCTCTATGTCGAGAGATTCAGTGTTTTTATTGATGACGAAAGCTAATATTTCATCTATCTCCTTTTTTGTAAAATGAAAAGCTTGGCTAATTTGATAGAGTAGGTCGATCTCTCTCTCTGATACTTCACCATCTGCAACGATCAGTTCTACTACTTTTAATATGACGACAATTTTTTGCTGCTGAGTTAGCTCTAGATTAACCTGTTTGGCTAGTATGCTGATTTCTTTTTCTTCACTAAATGAAACACTACGGCCGTAAGCCATATTCTTAGTCATTTCATCGAATAGCTTGAGGAACTTAGGAACATCTTTGTGACTTAGACTTTCTACAAGAAAGCTTTCAATTGCATTTCTTTCATCATCGGTCACATCATCTTCTTTTGCAACGATTGCTAATAAATGGATGATGGCTCTTAGTAGTTGCTCACTCATGTCAGGTGCTAGGTAGAGGTGATTACAGGCTTAAATATAATAATTGGTTGGTAGATATAAAAAAAGCATTGAGTTATTCACTCAATGCTTTTTTTGAACACTGGAAAGGTATTAACCTTTGACCATGTCTTCTCTTATTCTTTTTACTTCGTCTATGATATCAACTAACAATTCCTTGTTCAATGTCAAAGTTGGATCTTGATTCGCAATTCTTTCGTCAATATTACCTAAGTCTTTTTTGTAGATAATTCTTAAAATATCGAATTCACTGATCACTTTAGCAATCACAGGATCACTATCCAAATCTTTCAATAATTTGATAATATCATCTAAAGATTTTCTTTGATCGATGATGATACGTACAAGTGGCTCTAACACCAAATTTTTACTACTTTCAGGTAGTAAGTCTTCTGGATACGTCTCTAGTACCATTGATGATAAATAAAGTCCTTCGATATAACTACCTGACAAAACCAAAGCAACCATTTGAAGTCTATCAGTTTCTTCAAGTTTTTGCTCAGCTACTGCCATAGCATAATTGATCAAGTTGGCTAAAGAATCTTTGTTACCAATATTCTTTTCGAACCTTTCCATTAAGTCCAACTCGAATGCAGATGCAATTCCAATTTGATCAGCTAATTTTTGACTAGCTTCCATATACTTCAATGCATCCTGCACTTGGTCATATGAAGATAAGTACCCTATATCTGTAGCGTATGCTCCCAAATTCATCGCTGATTTGTCAGCAGAATTGAAATATTTAGATGCATTGTCGATTGAATTGATCAACTCTTTGTTGAAATCAGCACCTGTTGCCATTAATAAATATGGTACTTCAGATGGAGGTGGCATGTCATGTACCACTTTATCAATTTCTTCTATTAATTGGCTTTCGGCCTCTTCAAATACAGCAGCTCCACCTTCTAGTTCAGAACTTGATTTTTTTGAATTACCGCCACATGAGACGAGTAAAAAACCAAATGCTCCAACAGCGAGGAATCGCACTGTTTGTTTAATGTTGATCATAGTTTATGCTTTAAGAATTTTCTCAATGCCAATTTTAACATATTTTTATATACTAATAAAGCGCAAGTGAAATTATTTGACATTTAGAATTGAGCTTTAATTTTTCTTCTATTTTCAATGACTTAACTTGAAGTCTTTTTTAGTCATTGAATTTGGATTTTAATAAAGATTTTTCTTGATGAAGTTGATTTTAATTGGATTAATATTTTACTGTTCTTTAGCCAATTGCTACGCGCAAAGAAGTATGGTTTTTTATGATAATGGATCAAAAAAAGTGGAAGGGGAGTTCGTGTCTGGAGTGCGGGAAGGCGAATGGAATTATTATTACTCTAATGGCCAACTTAACTTGGTTGAGTATTATGTGTCCGGGGAATTAAACGGAGCGTCAAAGAGTTATTATCCCGGTGGTACTCTGAAAAGTGAAGAGGGTTGGAACGACGGTTTATTAGAGGGTAGTGCGTTTTATTATTATGAATCGGGTGTGTTGAAAAGGGAAGGTGCTTATTCGGAGGGGCTTTATCACGGTACTTGGAATTCTTACTACGAAACAGGTGCGCTCAAATATGTTGGCCCATATGAGAGCGGTTTACCCAACGGTTTTTGGATTACCTATAATCTGGATGGAAGTCAATCTCAAAGCGGAACATATGTGGACAATGTGGAAGAAGGGGGTTGGTCCTTTTTTGATGAAAATGGAAAGATTACTTATTCAGGTAACTATCGTCATGGACAAGAAACCGGAGAATGGTACAAGTATTCCAAAAAGGGTAAAAAGAAGATTTACAGAACTTATGAGTAGGGAATAGAAATTTTGAATATTGTGCCTTCTTGTATAATACTAGAAAAATTTATTTTCCCACTTAATTTTTCTACAGCGGATTTTAGTAGGTAGAGCCCTAAACCAGTTCCTTTTAATTCATTGTTGGCTCTGAAAAACATTCCGAAGATTTTATTCTGATCTTGTTTGCGAATTCCTATTCCAGAATCTGAGACTTGGATAAGCGTATCATTCTTTCTTCCATATATCTTAACATGGATGAGCCCATCTACATCTGGTTTAGAATATTTCACAGCATTTTCTAGAAGGTTTTGAATGATTGTATTGACAGTACTTTTGTCTGAAAACAGATCCAATTTCTTGTCAATTTCTACTTTGAATTTGATGTGATCAAAGTTTTCTAAATAGCGATAGGAGTTAATTACCTCGTCAACCATTGAATTGAAGTCAATGCGTTCTCTTTCTAGTTTTTTCTCCTTGATTTGTGTTACGTTTATGAAATCAAGCACTATGTTGTTCAACCTATTGATTTCAGTATTATAGATATTGAAGTATTCAAGTGATTTTTCATCCTTTACTTCATGATCAACAAGGTTGTACAGTCCCATCAATGATGAGATAGGGCCTCTCAAGTCATGTGCTACTTTGTATACGAAAGTATCTAGCTCTTTACTTTTCTTTTCAATACTCTTATTAATAGCTTTTTGCCAAGTTGCCTCTTTCTCTATTAATTCTGTTTTTGCTAATGCTTGTATACTTGCAATAACACTTTTGGTATCTTTTTTTATAACCAAGTCTTTGTAGTACGAGTTTTTCTCTAGATGATTAAGAGCTTCTTCTGCTTTATCTTCTGATTTGGCAATTTGATATAAAATGTTGTGCGCCTTGAATAGGATTACCCTGTTATCGCTTTTTTCAGCCAAGACAATGCTTTCGTGTAGAGATGATTTAGCATCACTTATGTATCCCATTCCAAAATACAGCACCCCTAATTTATTGAGCGCCATCATAAGTCCTGTTTGTTCACCCATTTCCTGATGAATGGACTTACTCTGTCTAAGGAGTCGCTCCGCTTTTTTGTATTCAAGTTTTGCCAGGCATACTTTTCCTTGGCCATAATAAGCATAGGCCAAACCGCGTTTGTCATTGTTGGCCTTTTTAATTCGGATACTTTTTAGGATAGTGTTTTCTGCCAAATCAATTTCACCTTTCTTGAGGTAAAGGCCCGAGAGAGGGTTGTAGATATTGGATAGACCATTTGTGTCTTTATTCCTTTGTGCAATTCGGAGACACTTGGAGTAAGTGTCTTCTGCCTTGTTATAGTCTTCAAAAAACTCATATATGGAACCGATGGATTTTAAAGATCGTACTTGACCAAATAGATCATTATTAGTCTTGAATATCTCGTAGCTTTCGAGAAGAAATTTTAATGCCTCATGGTAGTTGTCTGTTTTATACATGATGCTACCCAAGGTGTAGTAGCACATTCCCAAACCAGAATCTATCTTGTGCTGCTCAAAATATTGGATGGCTTTTTCAGTATACGACTTGCTCTTGTCATAATCACTGAGGATCATATAGTAGTAACCCAAATAACAATTGGCGAAGGCTTGATGATAATCATCGTAATTTAGTGCGCATCTGTTGATTACTCTGTGAGCCATTTTAATGGCGCTCGGAAGATTGTTGACTCTTGCGGCAAAAGATTTGCTAAGAAGCGAATCCAACTTCTTGTTGGGGGTGCTGATTTCCATCAAATACTTGTTAATTTTATCTCGTACGGTGGTGGCGCATGTCCAAATATAATAAGCTTATTCCAAGAATTAAATAATTGCATATTAAATCATTGATTTTTAATGATGTATCTACTTGTTGCAGACTCTATCAATGAATGTTCTGTAACCTACAATTTTATTTGTGGCTTATATATGTAAGATTTGCCAAAGGTTTACTAATATCAATAAGATGAAAAGGTCAAAAAAAATATTTCTAATTATTGCGGCATTATTTCTGCTTGTGTTAGCATTTTTTGTAGTTGATTTTTCAAGACGTACTAAATTTAGAGGCAGTACTAATATGATATTTACCATTAGATAATGAAGAAATTAGATAAACTAATCATACAGTCTTTCATTGGTCCATTTATACTAACATTTCTCGTAGCTGTATTCATTTTGTTGATACAGTATATGCTCAAGTATTTCGATGATTTTATTGGGAAGGATTTGGGGTTAGGGGTTTTTGGAGAACTGATGATGTATTTTAGTGTCAATATGATGCCGATGGCATTGCCTTTGGCTGTGTTGATTTCTTCTTTGATGACATATGGTCAATTAGGTGAGCATTTTGAGTTGACAGCTATCAAGAGTGCCGGTATTTCTTTACCTAGAGTGCTTTTACCAACTTTTGTATTTGCAATTTTTCTATCTATCGGAGCATTTTTCCTGAATAATCACTTGGTGCCATATGCCAATCTGAGAGCCTATAGTTTGTTATACGATATCAAACAGCAAAAACCCGCATTAGATCTGAAAGAAGGTCAGTTTTATGGAGGATTGCCTGGTTTCAGTATGAAAGTGAAGGATAAGGATAAAGACGGTATTGGGATGTCTGATGTAATTATCTATGACCACACAAAATCTAATGGTAATAAAAAAGTTATTCTGGCAAAACGATGTAGGATGTATACTTTTAATAATGATCGTTACCTAATGATGGAACTGTACAATGGTAACTATTATGTGGAAGATGAACCGGCAAAGAAGGGGGCTAGTAAAAAAAACAAGGGTAAAATAAACCGATTGGTCAAAACTGAATTCTCTCGAATGGATTTGGTCTTTAGTCTGTCTTCTTTTGATCTAGAACATACAGATATGGATTTGTTCGCTGGTAATAGATATATGAAAAGCGTTGCTGAGTTGACAGAGAGTATCGATTCAATGAGAATAGAAAAGAGTACTGCTAATTATAAGTTGTTTGGGTCGGTAACAGGAAATTACAGACTGCATCTTGGTGGTTATTTGAAGCCTGCGGATGAATTGATTACTATCCAACTGAGAAGAGATTCAGTTAAAAGAGAAAGAGCGGTTAGGGATAGTGTGATTGCGGCAATAGCAATCGAAGAGCAGTTGGATTCGCTTTCAGGGAATATGACTGTTAGCGAGGGAGAGAATTTGACTACCATTAGAAGAGAACCTAGTACTTCACCTCAGATTAGAAGGGGTTTTAATGAAGGGCAAGAAGCACTTACTCCGTATAGAGTAGGGGATTTTTTAGCTAAACAGGCCAAACTAAAAGAGAAGAATAATAGCCTAATGATTAGGGGGGAGATGGATTTGGACACTCTGAATGCTAAAATTGATAAGTACTTTCATGTTACTAAGTATAGCCAGGCTACTGACAAGGCCTTGAACCTGGCAAGGTCTTCGAAATCGACCATTAAAAGTGCGGTCAACAGGGTAGATTACTTTAATAAGAGTGTTAACTCTCATGTCGTAGAGAAGTATAAGAAGTATGCACAAGCATTGTCTTGCTTGATTATGTTTTTGATTGGAGCTCCATTGGGCGCGATTATCAAAAAAGGAGGTCTTGGCTTTCCTGTGATTCTTGGTGTCATCTTTTTTATCATATTTTATGTATTTACAAGTGCCAGTGATAAATGGGCTAAAGCCGGAATGATGGATGGCGCTTATGCGGCTTGGGTTTCAGATTTGGTCTTATTACCCTTTGGGATATTCTTTTTGATTCAGGCCAAAAGAGATGCTAGGCTGTTTGATACTGACTTTTATCTGATATGGGTGGATAAGGCGGTGACCTGGTGGAAGAATAGACGTGGAAGTTCAGCTAAATTGTAGTGTAATTAATAGTATAGTAAGAAATGTATTCTTAAATTTGCGGCTTAATTAATATAAATTTTACTAGTCATGTATTTAGAAACAGACAAAAAACAAGAATTGTTCGTAAATCATGGTCGGTCAAAAGCGAAAGCTGACACAGGAAGTCCTGAGTCTCAAATCGCTCTTTTTACCTACCGTATCAATCATTTAACTGAGCATTTGAAAACTCACAAAAAAGATCACTCTACTAGATTGGGTCTTTTGAAGTTAGTAGGTAAGAGAAGAAGCTTACTTGATTATCTTACTAAGAAAGATATCAACAGATATAGAGCAGTAATTGCTGATCTAGGTCTAAGAAAATAAAAATATGCGCAAAGGGAATTCATTTTATGAATTCCCTTTCTTGTTCTTTCTCACTCTTTTTTAATCGGAATTTTGACGTCCGCTCACACTCAATTAGTTGTCAAAATTTTAAAAAAATATTATGTCATTAAACGTAGTAACTAAGTCCGTCAAATTAAGTGACGGCAGAGAAATTACTATTGAGACTGGAAAACTTGCTAAGCAAGCGGACGGTTCAGTAGTGGTGAAAATGGGTAAGACCATGTTGTTGGCCACAGTAGTGTCTAACAAAGAAGCTAGAGAAGGTGTAGATTTCCTTCCAATGTCTGTTGATTATCAAGAGAAATTTGCTTCTGCTGGTAAAATACCAGGAGGTTTCTTGAAAAGAGAAGGTAGATTATCTGATGCAGAGATATTAGTTTCAAGATTAGTGGATAGAGCTTTGAGACCTTTGTTTCCAAGTGATTATCATTCTGAAACACAAGTTCAAATTTCTGTAATCTCTTTAGGAGAAGATGATTTGCCAGATGCGTTAGCTGCATTAGCTGCTTCTGCGGCATTGGCTGTTTCTGATATTCCTTTCGGAGGACCTATATCAGAAGTAAGAGTTGCTCAAAAAGACGGTGTGTTTACTGTCAACCCTACTAAAACTCAATTAGCAGGTTCTACTTTGGATATGATCATCGCCGGTACTAAAGACGATATCATGATGGTAGAAGGTGAGTTTTTGGAAGTAGCTGAAGAAACAATGATCGAGGCGATCAAAGTTGGACATGAAGCAATCATTGAGCAATGTAAGATTCAGTTGGAAATGACTGAAGAAGTTGGGGAAACTGAGAAAAGAACATATTCTCATGAAACTCACGACGAAGAATTAAGAGCTGATATCAAAGCTAAAACTTACGATGCTGTATATGCAGTAGCTAAAGAAGGCTTAGCTGATAAAAACTTAAGAAAAGAAAAATTCGGTGCTATTATCGAAGAGTATAAAGCTAATCTTCCTGAATTAGCAGAAGGAGAGTCTTATAACAATACATTGATAGGTGTTTATTACCACGATGTTGAGAAAGAAGCTATCAGAAATTGTGTGTTAGACACAAGAGTAAGATTGGATGGTCGTCAATTGAATCAAATCAGACCAATCTGGTCAGAAGTTGATTACTTGCCGTCTGCACATGGATCTGCTGTATTTACTAGAGGTGAAACTCAGTCTTTGACTAGTGTAACTTTAGGTACTAAGATGGATCAACAAATGGTTGATGGAGCTGTTCATTCTGGCTACAACAAGTTCTTCTTGCATTATAACTTCCCTGCATTCTCTACTGGAGAAGCAAGACCTAATAGAGGTCCTGGAAGAAGAGAAGTTGGACATGGTAACTTAGCATGGAGAGCAATCAAACCAATGCTTCCTGCTGCTGAGGACAATCCTTATACAATCAGAGTTGTTTCTGATATTTTAGAGTCAAACGGTTCATCATCAATGGCAACAGTTTGTGCTGGTTCATTGGCTTTGATGGATGCAGGTGTACCTTTGAAATCTCCAGTTTCTGGAATTGCAATGGGTATGATCTCTGATCCTGTAACAGGAAAGTATGCTATTTTATCTGATATTTTAGGAGATGAAGATCACTTAGGTGATATGGATTTTAAAGTAACAGGTAATGATAATGGTGTCACTGCTTGTCAGATGGATATCAAAGTTGATGGCTTATCTTATGCAGTATTAGCGGAAGCGTTGACGCAAGCAAAAGAAGGACGTGCTCATATCTTAAATGAAATGAGAAAGACATTGTCAGAGACTAAATCTGAAATGAAAGATCACGCGCCTAGATCTAAGCAAATTAGAATCCCTAAAGAATTGATTGGTGCTATAATCGGACCTGGAGGAAAGATTATTCAAGAGATTCAAAAGGAATCTGGTGCTACTATCGTAGTAGATGAAGATGATAAAAACGGTATCGTTAGTATCTTCTCTGCAGATGGTAACGCGATGGCAGATGCTTTGAGAAGAGTGAATAATATCGTCGCAATGCCTGAAGCAGGTGAAATCTATACTGGTAAAGTGAAGTCTATTCAGCCATTTGGTGCATTTATAGAATTCATGCCTGGTAAAGACGGTCTATTACATATCTCTGAAATCAAATGGGAGAGAGTAGAGTCAATGGATGGCGTTATGGAAGTAGGTGAAGAAGTGAAAGTGAAATTGATCGAGGTTGATAAGAAAACTGGTAAGTTTAGATTATCAAGAAAGGCAATTTTACCAAAGCCAGAGAAAAAAGACTAGAAGTAACATTCTTTGAGTTATAAATATTGAAAAGGGGTAGTTCATTGTGAATTATCCCTTTTTTTATGCGTAATGTTTGATTTTATTGATTGTTGAGTGCGCTATGTCATTACGGTCACTGATAGTCTCATTAATATTATTGTTATATTACTACCTGATTTTCAGAGTGATCTGATTTGTTAATGTTTTATACCAGCTAATATGAGACAACTAAAAATAACCAAACAGATAACTAATAGGGAATCTGCTTCTTTGGATCGATATCTGACTGAAATCAGTAGAGTTGATCTGATCACCGCTGAAGAAGAGGTGGTACTATCAAAGAAAATTAAGGAGGGGGACCACCTCGCATTGGAGAAATTGACCAAAGCCAATCTTAGATTTGTCGTCTCAGTAGCCAAGCAATATCAAAGTCAAGGTTTAACATTAGAAGATTTGATCAACGAAGGCAACTTGGGACTGATCAAAGCAGCACAGAAGTTTGATGAGACCAGAGGATTCAAATTTATTTCATATGCAGTTTGGTGGATTCGACAAGCCATTTTACAAGCTTTGGCAGAGCAATCTAGGATAGTCAGATTGCCGTTGAACAGAGTAGGGTCTATTTCTAAAATTACTCGTGCTTTCGCAGCGTTAGAACAGCAGTTCGGACGAGAACCCACCTACGAGGAAATATCCGGTGAGATAGATTTGCCTATTGATGATATTATTATTGCCATGAGGAGTTCGGGTAGGCACATGTCCATGGATGCACCATTTTCGGATCAAGAAGGTAATAATAGCTTGCATGATGTGATGAGTAGCAAGGATGAGAAGAACACAGATAGTTCACTTGATGATGAGTCTTTGAAGAGTGAAGTCAGACGTGTGCTACAATTTTTGACTCGCCGTGAGTCACAAGTCCTGTCTTATTATTTCGGGTTAGGTAATGATCAACCATTGACATTAGATGAAATTGGGAATCGGATTGCTTTGACAAGAGAAAGGGTGAGGCAGATCAAAGAAAAAGCCATTCGTAGATTGAAATTCACTGACAAAACCAATGTGCTTAAAAATTTCTTAGGTTAATCATTAAGTTTTTCGGTAATCATAAAACTTTTTTTGCTAGAAATTGTTCTGATATTCGGGATGTGTAGTTCTATATTTGCACACCTCAAAGAAAGAAAATCAAGAACGATAAGAGATGACAGAAGAAAAAGTAAAAGTTCTCATAATTGGTTCTGGACCTGCAGGCTATACAGCTGCAATATATGCGTCTAGAGCAGGTCTGAGTCCTGTGTTGTATACTGGTGGTGAGCCAGGAGGTCAGTTGACTACAACCAATGATGTTGAAAATTTCCCCGGGTATCCGCTAGGGATCAATGGTCCAGACATGATGACGGATTTTCAAAAGCAAGCGGAGAGGTTCGGTACTGATATCAGGTATGGCTTGGCTACTTCTGTTGATTTTTCATCATATCCTCACAAAGTGATAGTGGATGAAAAACATGAGATCACAGCAGGAGCCGTGATTATCTCTACAGGAGCTAGTGCGCAATACTTAGGATTAGATTCTGAAAAAAGACTATTAAACTTTGGTGTATCTGCTTGTGCAGTATGTGATGGTTTCTTTTACAAAGGAAAAGAAGTAGCTGTTGTTGGGGGCGGTGATACTGCAGCTGAGGAAGCGACTTATTTGGCCAATATTTGCCCAAAAGTTTACCTTTTGGTGAGAAGAGACGAAATGAGAGCGTCTAAGATCATGCAAGAGCGAGTGAAGAATACACCAAACATCGAGATATTGTGGAATACTTCTACTGACGAAGTGTTGGGTGAAAAAGAAGTAGAAGCCATGAGAGTGGTGAATAATGTGACAGGCGAAAAGATAGATATTCCAATTAGTGGATTCTTTGTAGCGATCGGTCATAAACCTAATACAGATATCTTCAAGGATTATTTGGATATGGATGAAGCTGGATATCTCAATGTTGTAGCAGGTACATCAAAAACAAAAGTTGAAGGAGTATTCGTAACTGGTGATGCGGCTGATAGAGTATATCGTCAGGCGGTCACAGCCGCAGGTACAGGGTGTATGGGTGCATTAGATGCTGAGAGGTTCTTGGCAGCTAAAGAGTTTGAATTAGCACAATAAAAAATAGATGATTAGAATTTTAGTGATTTCATGTTGTTTGATGTCATTAATTGTATCAGAATCCTTCTGTCAGAAAAAAAGACGGAAGGATTTTTTCAATTTTAAGACTAGTAAAATTGAATCGAATTACAATTATGATACAATCAATGTTGTAGATGAGGATTGGTTTGAGATAAGTGATGCCTACTTGGATAGCTTAGCATGGGAAGAGGATAATTGGCTAGAAGAGCAAATGCGATTGGCTGCTGATACAGATCAATTGGTATTAGCATATAATGTCCCTGTTGAGGTTAGCGAGCAGTTACTAATTGACTCTGTTTGGGTCACATTAAGAGAGTACTATAGTGTGTGGAGTTCATATTCAGTTAATCCGTATGATGTGGATGGAGTGAAATTTGATGATACTTTGGCAATACCGTTGGTGTATGAAAAGCCGAATTTGTCCTATGCGCTTCCCTTGAATAAAATGACAGTGACCTCACCATTTGGCCTTCGTCGATGGAAGTGGCACTATGGCGATGATTTACGTCTGACAGTTGGTGATTCTGTTGTTTCAGCATTTGATGGGATTGTGCGTGTCGCTCATTATGACAGGTATGGTTATGGTCATTATGTATTGGTTAGACATTACAATGGATTAGAGACCTTGTATGGTCACTTAAAGAAAAGTACAGTCAAGGTTGGGGATAAGGTCAAAGCAGGAGAGTTAGTTGGTTGGGGTGGTAGCTCCGGTAGAAGTAGTGGACCGCATTTACATTTCGAAGTACGATATGAAGGAAATGCTATTGATCCCAAGACCATGTTTGATTTTGACGGAATGAAATTGTGGGGAGAGGAATATATAGTGACCGCCGAGACATTTTCCTATCTCAAAGAAGCTAGAAAAATTCGATACCATCGTGTAAGAAGTGGTGATACATTGAGTGGTATTGGATATCGGTATGGTATATCAATTACCAAGATATGTCGTCTCAACGGTATCAGTAGGAAATCTATTCTGAGAATAGGCCAGCGATTGAGAATCACTTAACTTTTCAAAATTAGCCTCGTGCTATCACATTAATCTAAGTTGAAATGAAATTAGATGTCTTAGTATTTGCGGCGCATCCAGATGATGCAGAGTTGTCTTGTGGGGGTACCATATTGTCTCTCATAGATCAGGGAAAGAAGGTTGGTGTAGTTGATTTTACAAGAGGTGAAATGGGAACTAGAGGTACACCTGAGATTAGAGATATAGAAGCGGCTGCTGCTAGTCAGATATTAGGTCTAACCGTAAGAGAAAACTTAGGGTTCAAAGATGTATTTTTTCAAAATGATGACCAGCATGTTCTGGAAGTAGTCAAAAGTATTCGGAAATATCAACCTGATATGATATTGGCTAATGCCCTAGTCGATAGACATCCAGATCATGCCAAGGCTGCAGCAGTGGTGAAAAGAGCAGTGTTTTTGGCTGGACTCAAGAATTTAGAGACTATCGTAGACGGTAGTAAACAAGATAATTGGTACATCAAGACTTTGTATCATTATATCCAAACTGACTTCATGAAGCCTGATGTAGTTGTAGACGTGTCCAATTATTGGAAAAAGAGAATGGAGGCCGTAAAAGCATTTAAATCTCAGTTTTTTGATCCTTCTGGTACTGCATCCAATACTTTAATCTCTACACCTGAATTCATGGATCTTTTGGATTCAAGAGGTAGAGAGTTAGGAATGTCGATTAGAGTCAAATATGGCGAAGGCTTTGTGTCAGATAGAACAGTCGGTGTTTCTGATTTGTCCTCTTTACTTTGAATCTCAACGACATCAAAAGGTCGGGGGCTAAAGCATAATATAAATACAACTACTGAAATCCATCCCAACACTTTTCTTTTGAGGTCCAACGGTTGGTCATGTAATACAGGAGGGTGGTAGATTCCCAAAAACCGTCCTAGAATAAAGGAGAATAGCAACCAACCTGAATATCCTGACGCATTAGGGAATATATAAGTCGTGATGAGCTGTGCTGAAAATATGCCCAATGCGTACATGATTTTATCTCGATTCTTTGGTGTGAATTTATGTAGACAGAAGTAGATGAATCCAATGTATAAGGCTTCATCAATCAAGAACTCTGACATAGCAAAAGGGGAGAACATCCCGAGCCCTGCATAGTAGATGAAGATGATGAAAAACACCTGTGAGAACTTTCGGTGTTTTTTAGGTCCAATTAGTCCATACATGATGTGTCCGCCATCTAGTTGTCCTATGGGTAGTAGGTTAAGTGCGGTGAAGAATAAAGCCAAATAGCCCGCGAATAGGTAAGGGTAATGAATCGCTTCATATGTATGAGGGATCAAGTTAGTATCAGCGATATAGGTCTCGAAAAACCAAAATATTAGATTGGGTCCCAATAAGAAGACGGAGATGTCTCGGTCAGCATATGCATGGTCGGGGTAATCAGTTCCCCACTGTTCATATTCTGGATGAATATCATAGATAAAATCTACAGGGGGCAAATTGGTAAAACCATAGGTGATCACCATGATTGCAATCACAAACCCCGCAAGAGGTCCTGCGATACCTATGTCAAAGTATTTTTTCCTGCTAGATACATTTTCTTTGATCTTGATAAATGCACCCATCGTGCCGATAGAAGGCCCTCCTAAGAAGCCTAACCACATTGGGATGTAGTAGGGTAGTGTGACCTTGACTTGATGATACTTGGCTACAAAATAATGCCCAAACTCATGGAAAGTCAAAATGGTCAAAAAGGATAAGGAGAAAGGCAGTCCTTTAAAAAAGTCAGCCCACCCAATAGTTTCTTCTCCAAAGAATAAATGTTTGCCAGTAATCCACTCCGCACCAGATAGTGTGGTAGTGACTAACGTTAGAATAAATAATCCCAGTTGAATCAACTTGGTTTTCTTTTCTTTCTTCTTAGCAATAACCCACTCTTTAAGATTAAATATCTCATTTGGGTTTTGGATATGCATGGTTTGGATGCCCACAGATGCTGCACCCTCCAGGTTCTCTAATTTGTCATCTAAAAAAATCGTCCTTTGAGGAATTAAGTTTTGTTCGTTGAGAACTTGCTGATAGATGTTTTGATTTGGTTTTCGTTTACCCATTTGTTGCGACAGGTAGACATGATCTGCAAATGGAAGTAAGGAATCTTCTCCAGATACTTCTTTTATTTTTTTGTTGAAAGCTGCTTCATGAATATCATTGGTGTTGCTCAGGATCAGAACTTTGTAATGCGCTCTAAGGGAATTGATGAAATGCAGTCTTTCCACTGGTAATTCCCCTAACATGGCATTCCATGCATGGTCAATTTCATCATCACTCAATTTAGTATCAAGTAATTGATTAATTGCAACCCTGAATTCTTGAGAAGAAACGAGTCCCATTTCATATTTTTTGAAAATAGGAGACTGCAAATAAAGTGCGATAACTTCCTCTTCAGACTTGTAACTTAGTGCTGCAAAGGCTTTTGGAGTTGCTAATTCATCAAGATCAATAATGACTGCACCTAGATCGAAAATAATTGTGTTGATATTCAATGGAAATGTTTGTGTTATATTTAGCAAATATGTAACATTGCACTCCCAAATTCAAGGTGGTCGTAAAGACTATTTTAATAGGACTTCTTAAAGAAGAAGTTAAGGTGTCTGATTCATGACCGGAGACACTAAAAAAAAGAAATTGGGCCTATAACTCAGCTGGTTAGAGTATCTGACTCATAATCAGAAAGTCCCTGGTTCGAGCCCAGGTGGGCCCACTACTAAAAACCCTCTTTACATTGCGTATTGAGGGTTTTTTGCTTTTTAGGCCTTTCCTGTGTTTCCCGAGTGAATGGTGCTGAATTCCCGAGTAATCGGGAATTCAGCCTATATTACAGTAACAATTCATGAGTAATCGAAATATTATCATCACGAATTTTCTAGTAGGATAGAAGTGAAATTAAAAACAATATTTTACTCATAACTATGCTCTTTCAATGCAAAGGCAATCGTAATTAAATTTCGATAACTTGACTTCACCTAAAACCTTTTGCGGTTTGATCTAGTCAATACCTAATAAGTTCACTTTTCAACTCTAATCAAGGAAGTCGCATCAGCTTAGACTAGTCATTCCTTTATTACAAAATATGCAAAATATTGATTATCATGCGTGTTGTATTTAATACCCCAGCTAATTGAGAAATTCCAGATGAGAAGATTAATCACTCTCCTCTTTATAGTGATATACCCTGCGCTAAAATCCTATTCACAGATAGGGAATAAGGGAGTTCCTATAATCAAAAATTACACTTACGAAGATTACCAAGCAGGAGCTAATAATTGGGATGTACTACAGGATAAGAACGGTTACATGCTCTTTGGTAACAATTATGGGTTACTACAGTATAGCGGTAAGGACTGGTCCTTGATTGTACAACCAACCAACAAGACCATTATTCGGTCGTTATACAAAAGCAAAAATGATACAGTCTTTCTAGGGGCACAAAATGATTTCGGCTATGTGAAAACCAATAATTCAGGAGAAAAGAGATTTACTTCACTTAAAGAAAAAATAGCTCTCCTAGATCGAGAATTCAGTGATGTCTGGGACATTAAAGAGACTACTAAAGGGGTGTTTTTTCAAACCGATGAAGGAATTTATCAATACGTCAATGACACGATCACTTTTTTGAGAGCAGTATTGACCAGAGGGATGTCTAAGGTGGGTGATTCGTTGATGGTACAAGACAATGCTTTCAATATCCTTTCGATCTCGAACAGTGGCTTTCGAAAAATCATCGATGGAAATTTGCTCCAAAGTCCAATTAAGACAATCATTGACAATCATCACAATGGACTGATTTTGTTGGTGCAAAAGAAAGGTGTTTTTAGCTACGAAAAAGGTGTTTTACTTCACGAGGCTTACTATATCAATCAATTTTTCGAGAAGAATAAAATTACCAGCGTACACCGATTCAGAAACAATTACCTAGCATTAGGTACAGAGAGTGCCGGCATACTCTTCCTAGACAATGACCTCATGCCTATTCAGTTGGTAGACAAGAGTAAAGGGTTGCAGAGCAACTCTATCTCTGCCATGAATACGGACAAGACCGGTAACTTATGGGTAACTTCCGAAAATGGCATTGATTATATACAGATTGCCACACCACTCTATCAAATTTCGGATCATTACAAGTTAGAAGGAGCCGTTGCTCAGACCCTACTGTATGATGACATATTGTATGTAGCCAATTCTACAGGACTCTATTCTTCGTTATGGAAACAATATGAAAACCCACTGGAACCAACGCTTGATTTTTCGAAAATAGAAGACATCTCGGGACAAGTTTGGCAACTCTATTCCATAGATGATTTGATCTACGTATGTCATAGTGGAGGTCTTAGTGTGATCAGGGAAGGCAAGATCAAGAATATCTTTGATGAATCTGGAAGTTGGAATCTTATACCGGTAAATCAGGAAGGGAAATACTATTTACAGGGTGCCTATGATGGGATTTATCTTTTTGAGAATAAAAATGGAGCGCTAAAATACTTGTGGAAAGTAAGAGGTTTTGAAGAAACTAGCCGAATCATCCAGATTGATGATAAAGGCAATATCTGGATGGCACATGGCTATAAAGGGATGTACAAGTTGAATTTAAGCGAAGATAAAAAATCGTTTGATACCATCAAACTTTATACTAAAGATCATGGTTTTCCAACCAGTCTATTTATCAACCTATTCAAAATAAAAAGTAAAATTATTTTTGGTACTGAACATGGTGCCTATCAGTATGATTATGTCAAAGATACCATGGTTCCTGAACCGCTTTATATGAAAATATTTGGTGATAAGCAGCACATTCGATTTCTTCAAGAAGAAGCCGATGATGTCTGGTATATCACCGGACAGGACATGAAGGACAAAATGGGGATCATAGATTTTTACGAAAATGATGAATACGAATTGATAACCCCACCTCTCCAACAGTTAAGAGGTCGTTTCAATCCTGGATTTGAAAATATCAAAACCATTAGCCCAGGAATAACCCTCTTTGGGCTGAAAAATGGTCTCGTTTTATACGACCGCAACATTAATAGAAACTATGGTAAGCCTTACCATACGGTATTGACTGAAGTGCAAAATGTGGTCACAGACTCTCTTGTTTTTGGGCAACAGGTCATCGATAATCAGACCGCAATTAAACCTGAGGTGGATCGGCTCAAACTCAAGTATGGAGACAATTCCCTGCGGTTCACATTTGCCAATGACTTTTATGAAAATACTGAGGAGACCATGTATTGTAGCTATCTCGAAGGATTGGAAAATCATTGGAGTCCATGGAACAAAGAACAGGTGAAAACCTACTCATTTATCCCTCCAGGTCATTATGTGTTCAGGGCCAAATCAAAGAATATCTACGGTATGGAAAGTAGTGAAGTAAGCTATAGTTTCCAGATACTTGGTCCTTGGTACCTGTCCCTTACTTTCAAAATCATTTATGCTGTACTTTTCCTACTGCTAATCTATAGTCTACTTAGGCTTTACCGCAAAAGAATTGAGTGGGTGCAAATAAAGGAGCGAAATGCACAACAAGTAGTACTGAAAAAAAGCAAGGTAAAATATCAAGAGGAAAAATTATTAGCAGAAAAGGAAATAATCGCACTGCGCAATGAAAAGTTAGAAGCAGAAGTAATTGTATCTCAATCTAAAATGGAAGTTCTTGATACAGAGTTAGCAGCTTCTATCATGATGATCACACAAAAAAATAGCGTACTCATCAAAGTCCGAGACGACATGAATAGTTTGCTCAAAAAAGCAAAGGACTCCAATAGAGGTGACATCAACCAAGTGATCAAACTCATTAATCAAGACATAGATACCGAGCAAGATTGGAATCAATTCAAGATTCATTTTGATAAAATTTATGAAAACTTTTTGGAGAGACTAAAGACGGAATATCCAACCATCACACCTAAAGATCTCCAGCTGGCAGCATACCTCAGGCTTAACCTATCGTCAAAGGAAATCTCATCCATGATGAACATTACTGTGAGAAGCGTAGAAGGCTGTAGATATCGATTGAGAAAACAACTTAAACTGGACAGCAATACCAATCTCAACAACTTTATCGTCAAGTACTAGTAGATTCAATTAACTTATTGTTATTTAGGTACTTACGTTGTTTTTAACGTTTTGGTACGTAGTTTTTATGTATTAATTGACCTATCTGTGAGTTTTTTGAGTAGTACGTAATTCGTCTTCCATGTTGATGGTTTTTAAAGTTGCATATCATGAAATTTTAAAGACTATTATTATGAAACAAAACTTATACAAACATGTATTACTGATCCTGTCTATGGTGATAATTGGCCTACATATAGGTAGCCCAATGTTCGCGCAAGAGGTCAACGTGGGGGCTGGTAGTTATACCACCTCTTTCCCAGGCACAGATGCCGCGGGTCGCAATGGCTTCCCAACAGGGACTCCAGCTTTATCAGGAGTAGCGGCTACTAAGCCTGTACCAACTAATGACTGGTGGTCAGATTTGATGAAACAAGATCACGGAGGGAAGGCCTTCAACTATCCACTTTCATTCGTGTCACAAACCACTGGTTTGGTTATTAATTATACCGTACCGAGAGCAGGACCTATTGAATACCGCGAACCTATCAGTGATGTGAGGTCTATTGTAGTGGGTACTGATGGATTGAATGCTACTCAATCGACTCCCTCAGATCACTCGGACTGGAGTGTGACTATGGATTGGGCCAATGAGTTCAATGCGACTCTCAATATTGGGTCTCCATTTGTGTATTTCGAGAAGAATACCAATTCAGCTGCCAAGGTATCGGTCAACTTCAACGCAGAAGGAGTCAGTGTCGATGGCAATAAGTTGATCATTACCGGAAATATGAACAATTCCAATTATGTGGTTTTTGCCCCGACTGGTGCTACTTGGACTGGTAGTGGAGGAATCTATACTTCTACACTCAATGGTAATAATTATTGGTCAATGGCTTTGATTCCTATTGGCGCAGATGTAGAAACTGCAATTAATGCATTAGAGCCATATGCTTATGTATTTCCTGGCAATACAGCTGTTGACTGGAATTACAATGAATCTACTGGTAGCCTAAGAACTACATTTACTGTTACTCCAGATATTAAGGAAGGAAGTAATAGTCAAGTATTACAGGGGTTATTGCCGCACCAATGGAGTAGACTAGCTTCTGGTGCAGCGACAGTACTTGCTTATAGTTCAGTTCGTGGAGAGATCAAAACGATGGGGGCTAACACCTTCATAGTAGAAAATACCTTTAGTGGCATTTTGCCAACGCTACCTGATCTAGGAAAGTACAGTGATGGCTTTGATCCTGGTGCATTAGCAGGCAAAATAGCCCAGCTAAAGAATGACGGATTGGCTGAATGGACGGATTCTTACAATGAAGGCCAAGTCATGAACCGATTGATACAAGCAGCAAGGATATCCGATCAAATGGGTGATCTTGAAACAAGAGATGTATTGGTGTCGACGGTTCAAACACGGTTAGAAGATTGGTTTACTGCCGAAGGAGGAGAAGTAGCCTTTTTGTTTTATTACAACGATGACTGGGATGCTTTACTAGGCTACCCAGCGGGTCACAGACAAGATGTCAATCTCAACGATCACCACTTTCACTGGGGATATTTCATCCATGCGGCAGCAGCTATAGAGCAGTTCAACCCGGGTTGGGCTGATCAATGGGGTGGTATGGTCGATATGCTTATAAGAGATGCAGCCAATCCATCTAGGGACGACAGCATGTTTCCATTCCTAAGAAACTTCAGCCCATACGCTGGACATAGCTGGGCCAATGGATTTGCATCAGAGCCATTTGGTAATGACCAAGAGTCTACATCAGAGTCTATGCAATTCAATTCAGCATTGATTCATTGGGGTACATTGACTAACAATGATGAAATTAGAGATTTAGGAATCTATCTATACACTACTGAGGAGTCTACTGTTCAGGAGTATTGGTTCGATACAGAAGAAAGAAATTTCCAGCCTGAATACCAATACAATATGGTGGCCCGAGTATGGGGTGGAGGTTATGACAATGGTACTTGGTGGACGACAGATATAGCGGCCTCATATGGGATACAAATGTATCCAATACACGGTGGTTCTCTGTACTTGAGTCATCATCAAGAATACTTGCAGCGAGTATGGACAGAGATTACACAAAATACAGATGTGCTAAGCAATATTCCTAACGATAACCTATGGTATGATACTTATTGGAAGTTCTTATCCTTTTTGGATCCACAGGAGGCGGTTAATCTGTACAATGCTTACCCTGAGAGAGATTTGAAATTTGGTGTCTCCGATGCACAAACCTATCACTGGCTGCATGGTATGAATGCCATGGGTAAGGTGAAGAATGAAGTGACGGCAAACTACCCTATAGCCTCTGCGTTTGAGCAAAATGGCGCGATGACTTATGTCGCCCACAACTATGGCAACTCACCCATCACGGTTAACTACTCCGATGGTTTTAACTTGTCCGTACCTGCCAATAGCATGGCCACTAACAGAGACATCAATATAGACGTCACATTTGCTATTGATCAGTCTGAAATAAGTGTAGGAGGTAATGTGAACATGACCGCTGCAGTGACTGGATCGGGAGTGAGCAAAGTAGAGTTTTATGTAGGAGACCAATTGGTAGGGACAGATACTTCTGCACCATATACTGCCAATAGTGGCTCATTGTCTGCTGGGTTGTTGAACCTTTATGCAAAAGCATATGTAGGCAATGATCTTAACGTATCCAATATTCTCACTTTACAAGTAGGGGCCCAATTGCCATACAATGGTCAGGCGATTGTTATCCCAGGGGTTATCCAAGCAGGACACTACGACACCTTCGAAGGTGGGCTAGGACAAGGAGTGGCTTACTCGGATAATGACGCTAATAATGAAGGTAATTTTAGAGGAGATGAAGGAGTAGACGCTAGCGCTACCATGAACCAAGGAGCAACTGTAGGATGGATCAATGCTGGAGAATGGTTAGAATATACAATCAACGTAGATCAAGGTGGTACTTACAAAGCAACGATGAAATATGCGTCTGGAAATGCTGGAGGAGGTGGACCATTCTGGTTGGAACGAGATGGAACTAAAATCAGTGGTGATGTCAATGTCGTCTTCACTGGTACCGACTGGAACGTATGGAATAATGTGGAGGTACAGAACATTCAATTGGCAGAAGGTGAGCAAGTGATCCGGGTTCAAGTAGGGAATGGAGGATTCAACTTGGGTAGTATGAATTTCGAATTTGTATCAGCAGGAACTCCGGTATTGACTACTATCAATGTCACACCTGAGAATAGTACAATTGATATGAATGCCAATCAGCAATTTGCCGCAGCAGGGATTGATCAGTTTGGCGGAGCATTTTCTTTTATGCCCACATGGTCTGTGAATGGTGGAAGCATCGATGAAAATGGTCTTTTTACTGGAGCTGCTGCTGGAACGTTTACAGTAGCTGCCACGGGTGGTAGTATTACTGGCGATACAGAGATTACAGTTCTTGGCGAGCCGGAAGAGCCTGTGCTTACTTCGATAGTCGTATCTCCAGCATCATATACTTTGATAGTAGGAGATACGCTGCAGTATTCAGCGATAGGCTTGGACCAATTTGGGTCTAACTATAGCATCACGCCATCATGGTCTATTGATGGAGCGATTATAGATGGAAATGGTCTATTTGTAGGATCGACTATAGGGTCTTATATGGTAATGGCTGTAGTAGATAGTATCACGGGAATGGTGCAAGTCGATGTAATTGAGGAAGGTGAAGAGCCTGTACTCACGTCTATCATATTGACACCTTCGTCTACTGTACTTTCACTTGGCGAACCGATGACTTTTATAGCTACTGGTGTAGATCAGTATGGTGAGGCAATGTCAGTAAATCCTATTTGGGAATCTACTGGTGGTACTATCAATGCAGTTACTGGTGAGTTTAGTTCTGCGGAAATCGGTGATTTCACAGTAACCGCTACTGTCGATGAGATTTCAGAGATGGCCAATGTATATGTGATAGATAGCTCAGGTGAAGGGCTGCCATTTGTTATTAATAATACTTCGGGCTACCCTGATAGTGAAATCTATGTGGCCATAGTAGGCGAAGATTTAACAGGACCTCCAGGGGTACATGTATGGGTAGATGCAAAGACGGGTGTTCAATATTCTATGGATCCATCGTACAATACTGTGCAAGGACCAATATACAATGGCAATGCAGGACCTGGTGGCTCGGGATTGTATGCGAACTGTTTTACCAAACTCAGTGATATACCTAATAGCACTGTGGATTTGGCTCAAATTCAGGGATGCAGAATTTTTATGTCAGTGGGTGAGCCGCTTTACTTTTGGTTCTTTGGTGGCACTGGCGCACCCAGTGGATACACAGCGCCAAGCAAGACCGAGCCTAGTGATCCAAATAAAGGAATCAGGTTTGAAATCATAGAATTGACTTTCAATGAGTATGGCTTTTTTGGTAACCCTACACGAGTAGATTCTTATCAGATGCCTTTGGGTTTTGAGCTATATGGGGCGGACAATTACTATATGAAAGTCGGAGAGCTGGTGGATCATGAAACCATAGTGTCTTCATTTGTCGCTAATGTGCCGGTAGAATTTCAAGGTTGTTTAGATCCAGAAACTGGAGAGATCACAGCTCCTTCTAAAACGCCAGAATTTGCAGATGGATCTATTGGTTCTATGCCAGAAGTAGGTGTATATGTAGACTATTTCAAACCATATATCGATCAAATATGGGCCAAGTACACCAATGAAGATCTCTACTTTGATTCAGGAGATGCGGGTATTTGGAGAGGTCGTGTGCAGGGTGAAACCTTGGTGTTGACGAGTGAATCACCTGCCTTTATAGGTAGACAAGGGATTATCGTTAGACGTCCTACGACTCAGGAAGCCTTCGAAGGAAAAGGTGTGTTAGACAATGTAGTGCAAGATGCTACTACGGATTTATTGGTTCAGGCACAGATTACTGCAGCCATCAATCGCCATGTAATAGACGTGACTACCCCCAATGTAGGTTTACAAATGTGGGATGATGATGCTGAGTATTATTTGGAATCTCCATGTAATCACTATGCTAAGTTCTTCCATATGACAGGAATCAGTGCGAGTCAAAGATCGTATGGCTTTGCTTATGACGATGTTTGGGATTACTCCTCATCAGTTCATTCTCCTAACCCTACACAAGGGATAATTACCCTGGGTGGATTTGCAGGTGAAAACCAAGATCCAGTATTGACGAGTATACAGGTGAGTCCAGCATCGACGAGCATAGCACTTGGAGATACGCAGCAGTTTTCAGCTGTGGGGCGTGACCAGTTTGGAGAGCCAATGGCAATAGATGTAATTTGGTCTGTTGACAACAATGCCTCGATTAGTATGAGTGGTTTGTTTGATGGAATAGTAGAAGGTGACTTTACAATTATTGCGTCGAATGGTGGTGTGTCAGGTTCCGTAACTATTTCAGTCGATTCTGGTTCACAGACACTTACAAGTATTATGGTGTCACCAGATGGCATTTCCATTGACCTTAATAATTCGCAAATGTTTTCTGCTCAAGGTTTTGATCAGGACGGCAACCCTATGAGTACGAATGTCTCATGGACTGCTACAGAAGGTTCGATCTCCAGCAATGGTCTATATACAGGGACAATTGTAGGTAGTCAAACTATCACAGCTAGTCAGGGAGCCATTATTGGGCAGGCTTCAGTAGATGTCTTAGATACAAATAATAATACTTGTATAGGAGGACCTGATACTGGTGATTACAATTATTCTGTATTTAGTGAAGGTGGAAGTCCTACGATTACCTTCGTGCCAGGTAGAGATGGTGTAGGTGACAATATCGTATTGTTGTACTATGCTACTTCGCTTAATGGGCCTTGGCCTGGACATGTTGTGAGCCCAAATGTGGCTCATGAGATCACTGCCGAAGAAGGGCAGACTGTGTATTTCTACTATACCTATAGTGTGCCTGAGGGTGGAGAGAGAAATACCATAGACGACAAGCATGAGGTAGTTATCGGTGACTGTAGTACGAGTGAGGAACCAATTTTGACGGAAATAATTATATCTCCTGAGACTTGGACAATGGATGAAGGGGAGCAACTACAGTATGTAGCAACTTGTCTTGATCAATTTGGAGATTCATTTGCGCTTGATCTTAGTTGGACCAGCACGGGAGGGTCGATAGATCTCGATGGTTTATATACGGGTACTGAAGTAGGGACGTTTGACGTGACGGCTTCTCAAGATGGTGTATCTACGACAGCTAGCATAGCGGTCAGCGAAATCATCTTGATTCCTGTTTTGACAAGTATAGTTATATCGCCTGACGATTTATCTATAGCATTGAATGGTACACAACAGTACGCTGCACAGGGATTTGATCAGAATGGTAATCCAATGAGTACTAATGTCTCTTGGACTGTATCTGGAGGGAATGTCGACGGGAATGGATTGTATACAGCATCTTCTGAAGGTACGTATTCCATTACTGCAAGTGAAGGAAGTATTGAAGGGACTGCTACAGTAGTAGTTACAAATACTAGAATTAATACATGTAATGGAGAACCTTCTAATGGAGATTACAGTTACTCTGTTTCGAGCGAATCACTGAATCCTACGATTACTTTTGAGCCAGGTAGAGTGGGGGTAGGAGATAACATATTAATATTATACTATACCAATTCTTTGAATGGACCTTGGGCTGGTTATAATGTGTCACCGGAGCAAGCTTTCGCGATCAATGCCAGTGTAGGAGAAACGGTTTATTTCTACTACACCTACAGTTTACCAGAAGGTGGAGAAAATAACACGGCCAATGATAAACATGAAGTGGTGATCGGTGATTGTGGAGAAGTCGAGATACCAGTACTTACTTCTATTGATGTTTCACCTTCCAATGCAATCATTGAGTTGGGTCAGTCTCAGCAATTTGTTGGGGCAGGATTTGATCAGAATGGTAGCCCAATGGCGGTGAACATTACTTGGTCTTCATCCAATGGTGCTATAGACAGTAATGGATTATATAGCGGAACTGAAATAGGAAGTCATCATATAACAGCTACTTCCGATGGCGTATCAGGATCAGTACTCATTACAGTCAGTAGTGAACCTATAAGTTGTGTGATTACAGGAGCTATTGGAGATTTTGATGTTGAAATTTCAAGTGATGACAATGATCCTACGATCACGTTCTTGCCAGCTAGATTAGGAGTAGGGAATAACATTGTAATTCTATACTATGCTAATTCTGCTAATGGCCCTTGGCCAGGTCATATTGTCACTCCTGGTGAAGCATTTCAGGTCAATGCAAATGAAGGAGAAACAGTTCATTTCTATTACACTTACAGCTTGCCAGAAGGAGGTGAAAACAACACCTTTGGAAATAAAGGTAGCTTTGAGGTAGGTGCATGTAGTTCAAGTTCGCGTATTGGAGAGTCTAGTGCTGCAACTGTATTGCAAGAAGCAATATTGATCAATATGTATCCTAACCCATCTGAAAATGTATTGAATGTTGAAAGCAGTGGGATGGAGATATCCTCTTATACGATATTCGATTTGACAGGACATTTGGTAGAGAGAAACGAGGGCTTAAATAGATTATCAACACTTAAGATTAATGTCGAAGATTTACAATCAGGACAATACCTGCTTCAAATTAATAATGCGAATCAAAGTGAGATACGTCGATTTATCAAACGTTAGATATGAGCCCATACTAAATATTTGCTAATAAATTAAAAAGGCTGCCTGTAAGGGCAGCCTTTTTTTGCTTAAAATTTCATGAACTATTTATGATTTGTATGTCAAGTATGCCAGATCCTATAGCATGTCTATTGAGGTGCGAATGGGGGTGAAACGGTATTGTCATAGGGTGTTATGTATGAAAATATATGACCAAAAAAATGAATTAGGATTGTTGTGTAAAAAATTAGGTACGTAGTTTTTGTGTAGTGTTCAGTGGTTTTTGAGTAGTGCGTAATTAGCCTGTCGTTTGACGCTTTTCTAAGTTACAGCACTCTTAAAACTAAAATCTAAATCAATGTTACAAAATTTACACAAACAATTATCACTCTTCCTATCCTTCGTGATAATTGGACTATTTATGAATAGTCCAATTAGCGCTCAGGTTGTTAGCGTAGGTTCAGGTAGTTATACGACTACCTTTCCTGGGACAGATGCAGCAGGGAGAAATCAGTTCCCGTCCGGGACACCTGGACTTACAGGTGTGGCGGCAACCAAGCCAGTCCCTACTAACGACTGGTGGTCAGACTTAATCAAAACGGGTCATGGAGGAAATGCCTATAATTACCCATTGTCTTTTGTTTCGAAATCAAGTGGGTTGGTGATCAACTATACGGTTCCGAATACAAGTCCAATAGAATATCGTCAACCGATCGGTGATGCGCAAGCGATAGTGGTGGGTACAGATGGTCTCAATGCCACTGAGTCTAACGCTTCTGATCATTCGGATTGGGGCGTGACCATGGACTGGAGCAATCAGTTCGAAGCTACGATCAACATTGGATCTCCTTTTGTGTACTTCGAAAAGAATACTACTGCAGCGGCAAAAGTTGCAGTCAATTTCAATGCTGAAGGAGTCAGTGTTGATGGCAACAAGCTCATCATCACTGGCAACATGAACAATTCTAATTATGTAGTATTCGGTCCAGCTGGGTCTACTTGGTCTGGTAGTGGAGGAATTTATACTTCTACCCTGAATGGAAACAATTACTGGTCTATAGCTATGCTGCCTGATGGTGCCGATGTGAATTCATCGATAGCTCAGCTAGAACAGTACGCTTACGTGTTTCCTGGAAACACTGCAGTAGACTGGGACTACAACGAATCTACTGGTAAAGTAAGAACTACTTTCACCGTGACGCCTGATGTCAAAGAAGGTGTTAACAATCAAGTTTTACAAGGATTGCTGCCTCACCAATGGAGCAGGTTAGCTTCTGGTTCAACTTCTGGAATGACATATAGTACAGTACGTGGAGAACTCCGAATGATGGGGTCTAACAGCTTTATAGTAGAAAATACCTTTAGTGGCATTTTGCCAACGCTACCTGATCTGGGAAAGTACAGTGATGGCTTTGATCCCGGAGCATTAGCAGGGAAAATAGCCCAGCTAAAGAATGACGGATTGGCTGAATGGACGGATTCTTACAATGAGGGTCAAGTCATGAACCGATTGATACAAGCGGCTAGAATAGCTGATCAGATGGGGGATATTGAAACAAGAGATGTGTTGGTGTCAACCGTACAAACTCGTCTGGAAGATTGGTTTACTGTCGAGGGTGGTGAAGTCGCCTTCTTGTTTTATTACAACGATGACTGGGATGCCTTGATAGGATACCCAGCAGGTCATAGCCAAGATGCCAACTTAAACGATCATCACTTTCACTGGGGATATTTCATCCATGCAGCGGCAGCCATAGAGCAGTTCAATCCGGGATGGGCAAGTCAATGGGGTGACATGGTCGATCTCTTAATCAGAGATGCAGCCAACCCATCTAGGGACGATAGCATGTTTCCATTCCTCAGAAACTTCAGCCCGTATGCAGGCCACAGTTGGGCCAATGGATTCGCGACCGTACCATTCGGGAACGATCAAGAGTCTACCTCTGAATCCATGCAATTCAACTCTGCATTGATCCACTGGGGTACATTGACTAACAATGATGAAATAAGAGATCTTGGAATCTACTTATACACGACCGAAGAATCTACTGTACAAGAGTACTGGTTCGATACTGAAGAGAGAAACTTCCAGCCCGAATACCAATACAATATGGTAGCTCGTGTATGGAGTGGCGGGTATGACAATGGTACCTGGTGGACTACAGATTTAGCAGCCTCATATGGGATACAAATGTACCCAATACATGGCGGTTCTTTCTATTTGAGTCATCATCAAGAATACTTGCAGCGGGTATGGACAGAGATCACACAAAATACAGATGTGTTGAACAACATCCCTAATGATAACCTTTGGTACGATACTTATTGGAAGTTTTTATCCTTTTTGGATCCGCAGGAGGCAGTCAATCTGTACAATGCCTATCCTGAGAGAAATCTGAAATTTGGTGTTTCAGATGCACAAACCTATCACTGGTTGCATGGTATGAATGCCATGGGTAAGGTGAAGAATGAGGTGACGGCTAACTATCCAATTACTGCTGCTTTTGAGCAAAATGGTGCGATGACCTATGTCGCGCATAATTATGGTAATTCGCCTATTACCGTCAACTTCTCGGATGGATATAATCTATCAGTACCAGCCAACAGCATGGCGACTAACAGAGACATAGATGTAGACATTGCTTTTGCGATAGATCAATCTGAAGTAGATGCAGATGGCAATGTGAACATGACCGCCTCAGTGACTGGATCAGGAGTGAGCAAAGTAGAGTTTTATGTAGGAGACCAACTGGTCGGTACTGATACTTCTGCACCATATGGTGCCAATAGTGGCTCTTTATCTCCAGGATTTTTAAACCTGTATGCGAAAGCATATGTAGGAAGTAATTTGAATGTTTCAAATGTGATAGCACTTCAGGTAGGTGCTCAAGAAGCCTTTTCAGGAATACCTTCTGCGGTACCTGGTGTCATCGAGGCAGCACATTACGATACTTTCGAAGGAGGAAGAGGACAAAATGTGGCTTACTCAGATAACGACGCATTCAATCAAGGAGACTTCAGGGGTGACGAAGGAGTAGACGCTAGTGCCCACCAAACCGAAGGAGCTACAGTAGGCTGGATCGATCCAGGAGAATGGTTAGAGTATACCATCAATGTGGCTCAGGCAGGTTCTTATCAGGTTACTATGAGGTATGCTTCAGGTAGTTCTACTGGCGGAGGACCATTTTGGTTCGAGCGAGAAGGGACTAAGATTAGTGAAGATATCAATGTTGCTTTTACAGGTACTGAATGGAGCACTTGGAATGATGTAGTAGCACCTAATGTCAACTTAACCGCAGGTGAGCAAGTCATCCGTTTGCAAGTAGGTGGAGGTGGGTTCAACCTCGGGAAAATGACTTTTGCATTAGTAGGGACTGGAGATCCAGAACTAACTACGATTACAGTCTCACCAGAAACAAACAACTTACAGCTAGGAGGTACACAGCAATATACGGCTGCAGGATTAGATCAGTTTGGTGCTGACTTTGCGATCACCCCTGTTTGGGCTGTTGATGGAGGTAGCATCAGCGGAAGCGGTCTATTTACTGGATCTGCTTTAGGTGATTTCACAGTGAGTGTTACTAGTGGAACTGTAACTGGTACGGTAGACGTGACTGTTTTGGATAGCACGCCTATCCTGACGAGCATCGCTTTATCTCCATCATCTACGAGCGTGTCCATCAACGCAACCAAGCAATTCACAGCTCAGGCATTGGATCAGTTTGGTGCTGAGTTCGCGACTACACTTAGTTGGAGTGCTACTTGTGGAAGTGTTGATGGCAGTGGAATCTATACCGCTTCATCTACTACTGGAAACTGCGAAGTAACTGTAAGTTCAGGAGCCACTTCAATTACCGCTATCGTTCAGGTGACTGAAGAAGGAGGGGCAATTGGAGATGTGCTTTGGGAAGATAACTTCAACACATTGAATGCTGAACAATGGAATCCTAATACAGGTGACGGTTGTGATATCGGACTATGCGGATGGGGAAATCAAGAGTTAGAATACTACTCTCCTAACAATGTCTACATCGAAAGTATCGCTGGTGAGGCAGGTAACAACGCCCTTGTATTAGAAGCGAAAAGCGAGAGTATGGGCAGTAGCTCATTCACCTCAGGCAAAGTAGATACAGAGGGAAGAGTGTCTATCCAATATGGATTGATAGAAGTGAGAATGAAAGTGCCAGATTTGGCTACTGGATTGTGGCCTGCCGCTTGGTTGTTAGGAGATGCGAATCTCGCTTGGCCGGCCAAAGGAGAAATTGACATGATGGAAATGGGACATGCTGCCACAGAAAGAGAACGTCAAGGTTACCCAGGAGTTACTGAAAACGACTATGTAGGAGGCAATGCCATCTGGGCAGCTCCTGATGGGAGTGTAGCCAGCATCGCATGGGATACGGAGTACAACAAGCCTTATATCGCTGATCAACCATTGAACGACAGGTATGTGACTTATCGATTGTACTGGGAGCCAACTCAAATGAGATTTGCTGTAGTGGATAATGGGACAGAATATGATCTGTATGAAGATGTATTGCCATTGGATGCCAATGGTGAATTAAATGCTTTCAATAAACCATTTTACATGTTGCTTAACCTAGCCGTTGGAGGAAACTTCACAGATGCTACTACTCCAGGGCAAGTTACTGCCCCTAGACCAGCTAAAATGTATGTGGATTATGTGAGAGTATCTCAATACAATGGTCACGGTACGGTGACACTATCTGATGGAGAGCTTGCCGCTGAAACGGGAATATTTGGTGTCTATACTGAAACCGCCCTAGTCAACAACGAGCTGAACTTCGGGACTGATGCTGACATATTTGTTTGGGGAGGGACCATGCAAGAAGGTACAACTGCTCCTATTGAAGGAACAGAGGTAATAGCTTGGGAAACTACCACAGCCAACAGTTGGTTTGGTGGTGGTATCACATCGCTATTTGGACGCAATATGTCCAATTTCGAAGCCAATGGATCTTTGAAGTTTAAAATCAAAATACCAAGTGATGTTGCTTTCCGTATCGGTGTGACGGATAATTTTACAAACGAGCAATATGTGACCTTTCCAGCCGGTCAAACGACTTATGGTTTGGTCAGAGATGGAGAATGGGGACAAGTAGAAATTCCCTTAGTCGATTTGGGTGGTTTGATAGCTTTCAAAGATGTAAACTATATGTTGGCGTTTGCGAGTGTAGATGGCGCTTTTCCATCTTCGACTTTCCAAATGGCCATCGACGATGTAGTATGGAGTGATGGGAATACCACAGGGACTCCAGTACTGACCAATATAGTGGTTAGCCCTTCTAACCCAACGATAGACGAAGGAGATACACAACAATTTACGGCAGCAGGCTTTGATCAATTCGGCGCGTCATTTGCCGTCAGCCCAACTTGGACTGAAGTAGGTGATGGCAGTATCGATAATGTTGGTTTGTACACTGGTACAGCAGCGGGTACGTTTACTGTGACTGCTACAGATGGCGGTGTTTCAGGTACAGCTAGTATCACAGTAGATGCTGTGGTGGTAGATCCAGTACTGACGACTATCACGGTATCTCCATCAAATGCTACGATAGACGAAGGAGCGACGCAGCAGTATACTGCTGCAGGCTTTGATCAGTTTGGAGCTTCGTTTGCGATCACTCCATCATGGACTGAAGTAGGTGATGGCAGCATCGATAATACTGGTTTGTACACCGGTACAGTAGCAGGTACGTTTACAGTAACGGCTACTCAAGAAGGAATATCTGGCACTGCGGATGTAACAGTCAATGCAGTGATAGAGCCACCAGTATTGACGACAATCGAGATTTCTCCATTGAATGCAAGTATTGACGTAGGAGCTACCCAGCAGTTTACTGCTCAAGGAAAGGATCAGTTTGATGCTAATATTGGAGCTTCATTCAATTGGTCTGCCTCTGGAGGTAGTATCAACGGAAGTGGCTTGTTTACTGGGTCTAATGATGGAAACTTTATAGTGACAGTAGAAAGCAATGGCATCAGCAGCGATGCAAACATAACAGTCAATGCTGCTTCGGCAGGATGGGCATTGCCTGGAATTGTCGAAGCTGAGGATTTCAATGCAGGAGGGGAAGGTATCGGATACCATGACCTATCTGCAGGAAATACAGGTGGTTCGTTTAGAACTGGTGAAGACGTAGATATCGAAGCTACATCAGACAGTCAAGATGGATTGCACAACGTAGGATGGATAGATGCAGGTGAGTGGTTGGAATATGATATCAACGCCACAGCTTCTAGTAATCTTTATGATTTATCATTGAGAGTTGCTTCTCCAAGTGGTAGCGGACAACTTCATATAGAAATAGATGGAGTGGATGTCACAGGTTTACTGTCAGTCCCTAATACTGGCGGATGGCAAAACTATGCTACCGTTATTGCATCTGATGTGAATATAGCATCAGGAAATCATACGATGAGAGTGATGTTTGATGCTTCAGGTTTGAATCTGAATTTCGTAGAAGGAAGCGAAGCTTCTGCGCCAGTTCCAGTCTTAACTACCATCACAGTCACTCCTTCGAATGCTACGATCGATAAAGGCGAGACGCAGCAGTTTACTGCAGCAGGCTTTGATCAGTTTGGTGCTTCGTTTGCGATCGCTCCATCATGGACGGAAGCAGGAGGAGGTAGCATCGATAGCGATGGATTGTACACAGGCTCAGCAGTGGGGTCATTTGCGGTGACAGTTTCTCAAGACGGGATTTCTGGTTCGGCTAATGTGATAGTGAATGCCGTGGTAGAACCACCAGTATTGACGACTATTGACTTATCTCCATTGAATGCTACGATAGACGAAGGAGCTACTCAGCAGTTCACTGCTCAAGGAAAAGATCAATTTGGAGCTGACATAGCAGTTTCAATTAATTGGTCTACAACTGGAGGAAATATCAATGGAAGTGGGTTGTACACTGGGTCTAGTACTGGATCGTTTGTAGTGACAGCAGAGAGTAATGGTGTGAGCAGTAATGCAAACGTATCCGTCGACGCTGTGTCGACAGGATGGGCCTTGCCAGGACGTGTAGAAGCTGAGAATTTCAATGGAGGAGGAGAAGGTATCGGGTACCATGATCTTTCTGCGGGAAATACAGGTGGTGCATTTAGAACTGATGAAGATGTAGATATAGAGTCTACTTCGGACAGTCAAGGAGGATTGTACAATATCGGATGGATAGATGCAGGTGAGTGGTTGGAATATGATATCAGCGCCACCGCTTCTAGTAATCTTTATGATTTATCATTGAGAGTAGCCTCTCCAAGTGGCAGTGGACAACTTCATATAGAAATAGATGGAGTAGATGTTACAGGAGTATTGTCAGTGCCTAATACTGGTGGATGGCAAAATTTTACTACTATCGTTGCTTCTGATGTGAATATATCATCAGGAAATCATACGATGCGAGTGGTCATCGATGCTTCAGGATTGAATCTGAACTTCGTAGATGGAAGCGAAGCTTCTGCACCAGTTCCAGTATTAGCTGCTATAGTAGTTTCACCATCGAATGCTACCATAGACCAAGGCGAAACGCAACAGTTTACTGCAGCAGGCTTTGATCAATTCGGCGCTTCTTTTGCTATCTCTCCATCATGGACTGAAACAGGAGCAGGGAGTATCAGCAACAGTGGTTTGTATACTGGCTCAGATGCAGGATCATTTACAGTGACAGCATCACAAGGTGGTGTGTCAGGCAATGCCAGTATTACTGTCAATGCAGTGTCTAGTGGATGCGACATACTTGCAGCTACTGGAGACTTCACAACTGAGATCTCTAGCGATACTAGCAACCCAACGATGACATTCGTGCCTGAAGTATCAGGAGTGGGAGACAATCTAGTGATTCTATACTATGCTACTTCAACCAATGGACCTTGGCCTGGTTATATAGTGAGTCCGGGGGAAGCATTCCAGATCACTGCAAGTACAGGGCAGACTATTCATTATTACTATACTTACAGTCTACCAACTGGTGGTGAAAACAATACTGTTAACAATAAAGACAGTTTTGTAGTAGGAGCGTGTAACTCCAGTGCTAGATTTATCGAAGAGGGCATGGGTGGTGAAGGGTCAGAATTGATCACGATAGATATATATCCTAACCCAGCTGACCACATGCTTAATGTGAAAAGCTTAGGAATGGAAATATCATCTTTTACCATCTTCGACCTTACGGGTCAAGTGGTCATGTCACAGTCAAATTTTGATAGAGTGCATGAACTCAATATTCAATTGTCAGAATTAAGAGCTGGGCAATATCTATTGCAGATCCAAGATGCTGATCAATTGGAGACTCTAAGGTTTATCAAGCGATAAAACCCTAAGAGTATTTAGTAATATCATTGAGGCAACCCCATTAGGGGTTGCCTCTTTTTTGATTTATGAATACCAAGTCAATTCTCTTTTGCACGCGATCATTCATGACGCAGCACACCTCATTGTGATCAAGAAATAGAACAAAAAAATGAAGTTGTTTAATGAGAGTTTTCCTGTGCGTTTTTTAAACAATGGCTAGCTGATTTTAATCATATAATTCTCTAAAAATTCCTATTACCTTTGCGCGAAAAATAAGTGCATGATATTCTTTCTGAAGAATAATTGCTTAGGATTTGTTGATGAAATCAAAAAAGATATGAAAAGGAAAGTCACTTTTGTTTTATTAGGTCTTGTGTTTGTTTTATTCTGTGCTTGCAAAGAGGATATTGAGGTAATTCCTGATGATAAAGAAGAGGAGGAGGTTATCTCAGGCCCAGAACCTGTATTGGCTCCTGATTCGTTGACTAGCATTGTAAAAGAGATGAGTCCTAGTGAAAACCAGATGTCAACACATGCATTGTCAATCCCTTACGCGACATTTAACAGGGCTATTGGGCAAGAGCTGGAAATAGAAGATGATAGCGTTATTAAGATAATAAAACCTGTATTGGATAGTGCTGTTGTATACAATCTCACAACCAATGAATTAGTACTGGGAGAGTTTCATTGGAATGAAGAAAAAGACTCAGTTTATTTTTTGCCAGAACAAGTGTTTCATCACGGAGATAATTATAGTTTCAATCTTGTTACGCATTGGGAGTGGTTGGAGGATGAGGAGTGGGTAGTTGTCTCTGATGAGAAGAGATATACAGAATTTGGAGTTAATTCTCTTGAGCTAATTGAACTTGTAGAGCCTACTTCGATCGAGGAACGGCCAATTAGTATTCATAGCGAATTTCAAGTGAGATTTGCTCACGAATTAGACAAGTCACTATTTCTAGATAGAAACACTAGAGAGGTGAGGTTGAGTCTTGATTCATATACAGTCACTTCTTTAAATGTCCCTGTAGAAGGAGTAATAAGGTGGTTAAGTAGTACGGTCTGTGTATTTACTCCTAACGTTTCGATGCTTCCTAATACTATATATGAAATAGAAGTAAAGTTGAATTTTGCGCATAAGCTTGGAAATGAATGGGTCCCTTTAGAAGATAGTGGGGGAGTTTTTTATTCAACAATTAACGGACATTTTGAAACCAAGAGTACTGAAGATTCTAATATAATAGGTGAACAGGATATTAGTTATGAATATCCTCTTCCTAATCAGCTCTATTTTTTGAAAGAGGAGTCATCTATTGGCTTTTTGAAATTGAATGGGATAAATTTTTATAACGAAAATGATTTCGAGTATTTAGTGCGATTTACTTTGTTGAACGGAGCGAGTACTGATGTGAATCTAGAATATGTAAGTCAAGAGAACCGATTTTCTTTTGACCTTCCTCAAGACTTAGAGAATAGAAGGGTTTATAATCTAAAGTATATTCAAAAAAGTAAGGCGGGGAGTGAAGAAGAGATATTTCATGAACTTAATTTTAGAACAAGTCAATATAACACCTATAGAGAGAAGTATAATGAAATATATATAGGCGGAGAATGGACCGCCGGTGTTTCCGAATTTGGTCTAAGCGGCGTGTTTAATATAGGGGAGTATTTTTCATTCCCGGAAGAAGAAGCTCTAGACATAGCTGAGTGGAAAACACTTGTGAAGTACGAGGCTATTTTAGAAAATAACAGTTGGTATAACCGTACGGTGATGAACGGGTTTTCGATTCGTTCATTATACGATATTCATTTTGAAAATAATGGTTATAAAATAGATCGGAGTGATTATGAGGAGATAGGCGTACCGCCAGTAAACGCTTTTGTCACGCTTTTTAGTGAAGGGTCTTCAAGCATGGAGTTAACCGATGCTATTATTCAAGGTGGAGGAGAGTCATTTTATCTTAGATTTGTTAACTGTACTATTTTGTATAGACTGCCTTATTATGTCTATCTCGATTATGTCGATATTTGGAATCAAATACAAGATGCTGGTAGAAATGACATAGATATGCCCGCTCCAGAAGATTTTTTCAGTTTTGGAATTGGTGGGGTCAATTACGATTTTTATCATAGATATGTCCTGCCAGATGGGACTATAACTTTTGATGAAATATGGAACATTTATCAATGATGTAATTAATGTCTAGTTAATTTCTTAGTTCAAGGTATAAAATTATCTAAGATGAAGAAGAATTCATTACGCTTAAAAATTGGACTAAGTACCGTAGCAATCTGTCGGCCTAAGTATATAAACATCGGACAAGAATCAGATAAGGGTTTTTCGCTTGATGCATTTAAACAAAATGGCAAAGCCGTCTTGGACCAAGCGTAGAGTCAAGGAGTGATTTTGGCCCCTGTGATAGGCTGGACGAGTCATTACTCAACCTATCAGTTCAAGGGTTTTTATCTCTGTTTTATCATGACTGCTCACTGTCCAAAGTCAAGACCGTGGTTCGTTCAGTTAAAATGACAGAACTTAATCATGGTGAAAAGAGGGGGGACTTGACCGTCCTTCCTTATCAGTAGAAGTGCCTCCCCAATTCTCTGTAAAAAGAAAAGTATTACCCATCTAATAATTATTTACGACATTGGATACTAGTCATTTGAGCAATCATTCAATGGATGTAAAAGTCTTAGACAAAGCCTGAAGATTGATTTTGAAAACACTAAAGAAATGCAGACTAATTTTTTGAAGTACTTTCATTGTTTTAAGTGCATAATCTGGAAGCATTTTCCTTTTTTTCTTAAAACCTGTGAATCATTTTGGTGAAAGACTGTCGTTCTTCTAGGGCAATTTTCTTGCGAATGCGGTAACGGGAAGTTTCAATGGTTCTTACTGTGACATTCATCAACCCCGATATCTCTGGGTTGCCCAGACCCATGCGTAAATAGGCGCAGATTCTCAATTCTCGTTTGCTCAGATCGGGATGGGCCTGTTTGAATCGTTCGAGGAAATTATTATGGGATTTATTGAACTGATGCTCGAATTTGTCCCAATAATCATGGTCTTCTATTTCTAAGTCAATTTCCTTGACAATGCGTTTCATTTTTCTTTTTGCATTGGCATCCGCTTGATCTACTGATTCTTCTATTCTCTTCCGAACCTTGAGTAATTTTTGGTTTTTATGTAAGTGACTCATGGTGATGTTCGCCAATTCATTGCGGGTAGCATCTAGTTGTTCGTTTAAGCTGTCATTTTTTATCTTAATAAGTTCTTTGTCAATTTTTAAGCTTTTGTATGCGAAGCTGCTTTTGACTTGTTTTATTCTCATTCTAAATAAAAGGACAAGTAGAATGGATATTAGAATAATACTGAGGCCTTGAAACCATAGGGTCTTCCAAAAAGGTGGCTGCACATGGAGCTGAATGGATTTGCCTTCTTCATTCCAAATGTTGTGGTTATTAGAAGCTTTTACTTTGAAAGTATAGCTACCAGGGTTCAGGTTCGTGTAAGTGGCGATGCGTCTATTGCCGACGTAATTCCAATCTTCGTCAAAGCCTTCTAGTTTATAGGCAAATTCATTTCGTTCTGATTCCGAAAAGTTGAGTGCTGCATATTTGAAATTGATGACAGATTGTTCATAATTTATATCTATGCTAGACACAAAAGAGATGGCAGTATCCAGAACTGATCTTGCTTTGAAAGGCTTTTGTTCTTGGTTAAAGATTTGAAATTCGGTGACGTAAACGGGTGGTACGAAATCATTTTTTCTAAGGTCTTTAGGGTTGAAAGTAGTAAGGCCTTTAAAACCACCTAGAATTATTTTTCCGTTGCTTTCTTTTACAAAAGAACCTGTGTTGAATGAATTGTCATCAATCAAGTAATTGATGGCTTTTTCTTTAACCAAATCGAATTGTAGAATATTCGTTTTGGCAATTAATATGAGGTTGCCAAAATCATCTTCTGTCATGTCGAGAATCGGAAGATCTAGCTCTTCCTTCACTTGTTGTATGAGCTTATAGCTGTCGTTTTCTGGCATATATTTTAACAAGCCTGCAGAAGTAGCCATCCAGATATGTTGGTATTTGTCCTCAATAATGGATTTAACATAATTTAATTCGTGATTCTGAATTCCACTGCGTTCATTCAGTAAATAAACATCCCAGGTATCCGTTCTTCTGTGATAGTAAATAATGCCTTCATCTGTACTGAACCATAGATTGGATTGGCTGTCTTCGAAAATGCTGAAGATCAGCAATTGTCCACCATGTTTATAAGTGATATTAGGACTTGAAAAACTTTGTAAGTCAGGATCGTAAGCCACAATACCTCCCCCGAGCGTACCGAGCCAAGTGAGTCCTTTGCTGTCAGTTAATAGGCACCAAATATTATTGTTAGCGATGCTGCTTTCATCTTCATGGTCATTTTTAAAATGCTTGAACTTAGCTGTTTTAGAATTGAAAGTACTTAAGCCATGGTTATAGGTGCCTATGAGAAGGTTGCCGTTGCGATCATAACACAAAGATTTAACCACATTGGTGCTTAAGCTATTCGTGTTTTCTTTATAGTTATATTGTTCAAAAGAGCCATCTTCTTTCATTAACTGGAGTCCACCCCAGTCAGTGCCAATCCATAATCCACCATCAGGGTTTTTACATAAGCTCAAGATAGGTAGGGGAGACACGCTATTTATGTCGCAAGGATTGTTCTCTTCGAGTTGGAAAAAATTATTTTGAGAATCAAACTTGTTGACACCTCCTTGATAGCTTCCGATCCAGACATTGTTTTGTCGGTCTTTGCAAATGGACCACAGGATATTGCTGCTCAATGAAGTTTTGTCGATTCTTGAATTTTGATAATTGGTGAATAATTCCGTCTCTAAGTCAAAAATATCAAGCCCAGCCCCATCTGTAGCCAGCCAAAGCTGATTGTTAATAGCTACGATATCTAGAATCTTCCAATTGCTGGGTCCTCTATTGGAGCGATTGGGGGCATAATTTTTTCTACTTAACGTGTTAATGTTCAGCCGAGATAAACCGCCTCTGTTGCTGGTGACCCAGAGAATACTGTCCTGTAGGTACAATTTTTTCTGTAAGTTATCTGTCAGGTTATTTAGACTGCTGGTGTAGGCGACATCAGTAAACTCTTGTGTCGTTCTGTCGTAACGACACAACGCACTACCACCAGTAGCGAGCCATATTCTTTTGTGGGCGTCTTCTACAATATCATATATTGATTCATCATTGATAGTATTAGTATTAACTGAATCGGAAGCATAAAACTTCTTAAAAGTTTTTCTTTCCGGTCCTAACATAGAAAGGCCGTATTCAGTGCCGATCCATATGTTATGATCGGAATCTTCAAACAATGAAGTGACGCTATTATCTGTTAACATTAGGCTGTCGGATTTCCCACCAGAATAATGCGTAAACAATTCAAGTTTTGGGTCGAAAATACTTACTCCAGTGTTGTAACTGCCTATCCATATTTTACCCTCATGGTCTTCTAATAGGCAGGAAATTACATTGTCATGTAAAGAATTGGGGTTGTCTTCCTCAAAAATAAAAGAAGTGAATTCGTAACCATTGAAGCGGTTGACGCCTCTGTAAGTGCCAAACCACATGAAACCGTTCCTGTCTTGTAAAATACTAGTGATCGTGGCATCTGCCAGACCGTCGCGCACACTGAAGTGATCAAATTTAAGCCTCTTCTTTTGTGAATATGAATGTCCACAAGTAAAAAGAAGTAGGGCAATGCATAGGAACTTGCCGTAATAATTGCTGTACCGTTGTATATGAGCGCCCAATAATTTTCTGTTAATTTCAATTATTCATGCGTCACGAAGGCAAGAATGTCAGTTACATTTCATAATTCCACACGTATTAGTCGTGGCAAAACCCTGAATTTTAACCAAAACCCCTTGTCGCATTAGAATAGGTTGTATATCGTAATATAGCACTGTTTTTTGTGAAAATGTAGTAAAATTGATGTAAGTGTAAGGTGCTTAAGAACTTACGTCATTATGCGTTTTGGTTTTCCTAATTGTGCCATTGGTATTGGTGTCGTAGAATTGTTGTAAAATATATTGTAAATCATAGATTATCAATTAGTTAACAACTTGATTGAAAAGATAATTAATGGACTTTATTCAAGGTGAAACCCATATTTCCCTGAGAAATTACCTGATTCCTGATGCGACAAATGACGCAAAAATGTAGAGGGGTGTTTTTATGCTTGCTTAACATGTCCTTCTATCTTGGAGACATGATTATGTAAGTCATCGTCAAGTAATTAAGGGCTGTCAATTAATAATATATGTGCCTTCAAATTATTTCTGCTGTGGTGGTACACACAGAAGTGATACACTGAAATTGAATTGACAGCCTTGTTTAAATGATACGACACGATGACTTCATTTATTTAAATGAAGTACTATTAAAACTATTATTATGAAAAACACAATTACTAATTGGTACAAGGCAACGCGCCATGTAAAAACTTTTGAATTTTTAAAACTATGCGTATTATTTGCATTTATATTGTTTGCAACGGTTAGTGTCTCTGCACAATCTGTAGTGGAGCAAAATGGTCGACTTCAAGTAAGCGGCAACCGCATTGTTAATGAAAGTGGTACAGCAGTTGATTTTGCTGGACCAAGTTTGTTTTGGAGTAACAACGGCTGGGGTGGAGAAAAATTCTACAATGCCAGCGTAGTGAATTGGGTCAAAGATGACTGGAATGCTACTATCATTCGTGCGGTCATGGGTGTAGAAGGTGGTGGAGGTTACGCGGACGATCCTTCTGGAAACAGAGCGAAAGTAGAAACCGTAGTAGATGCTGCCATTGCCGCTGGTATTTATGTAATTATAGATTTTCATACACATCATGCACATGATTATTGGGCTCAGTCTAAGGACTTCTTCATTTCTATGGCTCAGAAATATGGAAGTGTTCCAAATGTAATTTTTGAAGTATACAACGAACCATTGGGTGTTTCATGGGGTGGTCATATCAAGCCTTACGCAGAAGATGTCATTTCTGGTATTAGACAACATTCACAAAATTTGGTCATCGTAGGAACGCCAAATTGGTCACAAGACGTAGATCATGTGATCGGTAATGCAATCAACGATTCGAACACAGCTTATACTTTGCACTTTTACGCAGGTACTCATTTTGGCGGTTTAAGAGCCAAAGGCGATGCAGCATTAAATGCTGGATTGGCGTTATTCGTGACCGAATGGGGAACAGTGGACGCGAGTGGTGATGGTGCAGTAAATGAAGGTTCAACCAACGAATGGGTGAGCTGGATGAAGGCGAATAAAATTTCTCACTGTAACTGGTCTATCAATGACAAAAGTGAAGGTGCTTCAGCAGTGGTTCCTAATGCGAGCGCTACTGGTGGCTGGTCGTCTAGTGATTTGACCTGGTCTGGTGGAGTGGTTAAAAGCATTATTCAAAGTTACGGTGGCGGAAGCGGCGGTGGTGGCGGAGGCGGTGGAACCGTTGGCTCTTGTGAAAATGTTGCTGCTGTCACGATTAATGGAGCAACTACTATTGAAGCAGAGTCTTTTTGCCAAGCTTCTGGAATAGAAACAGAATCATCGTCTGAAGGAGGAGAAAATGTAGGATATATAGATGCCGATGATTGGATGGCTTATAAAATTAATGTGCCTACCACAGGGTCTTATCAAATCAGCTATAGAGTGGCCAGCCTTGATGGTGGTGGTTCGATTAAATTTGAGCAAAAAGGAGGTACTACATTATTTGGTACCATTAATGTCCCATCAACTGGTGGATGGCAAAATTGGCAAACGATTTCGCACGAAGTGCAATTGTCTGCAGGAGTACAGGATGTAGCCATTGCTGCTAGCGCAGGTGGATGGAATATCAACTGGTTCGAAATAAGTGGAGGAGGCAGTAATGTTAACACTGCTCCAGTAGCCAACGCAGGTGGTAACGTGTCTGTCACGTCTCCTACTACAACTGCTTCTTTAACTGGAAGTGGGAGCGATGCGGAGTCTGACCCTCTTTCTTATGCTTGGAGCCAAGTGAGTGGCCCTAACAATGCTAACATTGCGAATAGTAATTCAGCTGCTACAGGTCTTTCGGGTTTGGTAACAGGTAGTTATTCCTTTAGTCTATCTGTAAGTGACGGAGAATTATCAAGCACTGATCAGGTAAATGTAACTGTAAGCACTGTTGGTGGCGGTGGTGGAAACGGAACGGGTGCTGTAAGTAGCAACGGACGTTTACAAGTAAGCGGAAATAGAATTGTCAATGCCAATGGTGAAGCGGTAGAATTCGCTGGGCCAAGTTTGTTTTGGAGTAATAATGGCTGGGGTGGAGAGAAGTTCTACAACGCCGGTGTAGTCAACTGGGTCAAAGAAGATTGGGGTGCTACTATCATTCGTGCGGCCATGGGTGTTGAAGGCGGTGGAGGGTTTGCTGACGATCCCGCTGGTAATAAAGCCAAAGTGGAGACTGTAGTAGATGCAGCGATTGCAGCGGATATGTATGTAATCATTGATTTCCATACACATGATGCACCGAATTACTGGGCGCAATCAAAAGCATTTTTCATCGAAATGGCACAGAAATATGGTCAGAATGATCATGTGATTTTTGAAATATTCAACGAGCCATTGGGTGTGTCTTGGAGTGGTAATATCAAGCCTTATGCAGAAGATGTAATTTCAGGAATTAGACAACACTCACAAAATTTAGTAATTGTAGGTACGCCTAATTGGTCACAAGATGTTGATCAAGTGATTGGAAGTGCAATCAATGATTCGAACACGGCTTATACCTTGCATTTTTATGCCGGCACTCATTTTGGGAGCTTAAGGGCTAAAGGTGACGCAGCAATGAATGCCGGACTTGCTTTATTCGTGACCGAATGGGGTACGGTAGATGCAAGTGGTGACGGAGCGGTGAACCAAAGTTCTACTGATGAATGGGTGAACTGGATGAAAGCGAATAAAATCTCGCATTGTAATTGGTCTATCAATGACAAAAGTGAAGGCGCTTCTGCCATGATTCCTAATGCCAGTTCGACTGGTGGCTGGTCGGATACAGATTTGACATGGTCTGGTGGAGTCGTTAAAAGTATTGTACAAAGTTATGGTGGCCCTACAACAGGTGGTGGTGATTGTGATAACGCGACAGCTATTGCGATTGGTACTGTGACTAAGATAGAAGCAGAATCTTACTGTGAAGCGGATGGCGTAGAAACGGAAACTTCTTCTGAAGGTGGAGAGAATGTCGGATTTATCGATACGGGCGATTGGATGGCATACAGAATCAATGTGCCTGCCGCAGGTGTTTATACAGTGAGCTACAGAGTGGCGAGTTTGACTGGTAGCGGCGGATTGAATCTTGAATCAAAAGGTGGTGCTGCTGTTTATGGATCAATAGGAATGCCGAATACGGGTGACTGGCAAAACTGGCAGACGATTTCACATGATGTGACTTTACCTGCAGGAGAGCAAAGCATAGCGATCTCTGCGACTGGCGATGGTTGGAACTTGAACTGGTTAGAAATTTCTACTGCTGGTGAGTTAAGTCAATTTACTTTAGCAACATCTACCACAGGTTCTGGATCTATAGCATTGAATGCTGCTGGTGGAGCATATGAAGAAGGAACAGTGGTGTCCGCTACTGCGACTGCTGCTTCAGGATGGCATTTCGTAAGCTGGTCTGGTGATGCCAGTGGTACTAACAGTACGACTAATGTAACGATGAGTACGAATATGAGTATTAGCGCAACGTTTGAGGAAGATGGCGGTACGGGTGGTGAGCCATGTGCTTCGGCCACTGCGATTTCTTTGCCTTTCACACACGAAGCTTCTGGCGAATTTTGCTGGGTCACTTCGGGGAATATCGATGTGATCAATTCTTGGAGTGCTGATCTTATCGAAATCAATGGCGTAGATATCACGAATGCCTGGTTGAATAATATGCCGGAGAGAATTAATGGAAACTATTACATTCACTTTGTAGGAAGCCTAGGATGGGCGCATCTAGAAGCAACTGGTAGCAACAATGCGGCAAGAGTAGCCGTAGAGTTGAACAAGGAAGTAATAGCGATGGATGAAGTGATGTTGTATCCTAATCCTGCGACTGATATTGTTAATCTGTCGATGAGCGAATTGAAAGGAGATACACGATTGAACATTTACAATGTATTGGGTAAAAATGTACTCTCTACCATCATTTATCAGAAGCAGAGTCAAATTGATATCTCAAGATTGTATCCTGGTATATATACATTGAAAGTTAACAATACTGTCAAAAGAATTATTAAAAAGTAGTATTGGTGCATTCAAACAATAAAAACCTCCTCAAGAAATTGAGGAGGTTTTTTTATATAAGAGCTATTGGCTTATACATCCAAATCGGACACACGACCTACGCGAACTATCAAGAATATGGCAATGAGTTAATCCGAACTTTTAAAGTACTCAGAATCCGCCTTTTGTTCTTGCCGAAATAAATTCTCTAATAAAATGTAACTATTAGAAACTCTCCTTACTAATATAGTATGAAAACTAAAATGTAGGTTTTGGATAAAGAGGAATGGTTTAAAGAGATCGCATCTCAAAATGATGCGAGACTGCAGCGGATGTGCAGGTATTATGTAGATGGTACTGAAGATCGAAAGGATTTGTTTCAAGAGATTTTGACCAATATTTGGAAGAGCTTGAATAGTTTCAAAGGAGACGCCTCTGTTCATACTTATGTGTATCGTGTGGCGGTCAACACTTGTATTAATTTTAGAGGTAAACTATTAAAGGAGCAAAAACAGCACTTTAACTGGGACCCGAGTATACTGGAGGCTATCGCAGCTGACAATGATCATAGTGACGGTGACATCAAAGAAGCCCAGCTCATCAACCTCGAATCAGAGCTGAATGTATTATCCATCATTGACAAAACACTGATCACACTCATGTTAGAAGGGTTGTCTATGAAAGATATTTCAAATATTGTGGGCATTACCGAACCAAACGTCAAGACCAAAATTCACAGAATCAAGCATACGTTAAAAACTAAACTTACAGCATCATGAGAAAGGAATTGAACAAAACGGATATTAGTGATGATCAATCTATTGTTACTGAAATATTAAAGCGAAATGAAGCATTGCTACAAAGAGCTAAAAAATATCGTTCTGGTTTGATTGGACTCACTGGCAGTGGGGTGATATTGATTTTAGGCAGTCAGATGATTATGCATGGGGTTCTAGGTGCATTTGAAAAAATGTGGAATCAAGATGGGTTTACTGCACTCATATTTGTAGCCAATTTCATTTCTATTTGGTACATGGGAAAGCGGGTTAAGGAACTAGAAAGAGTGGACTATTCAGTTTCGACAATTGAACTTTTGAGAGATACACTTTTGAAACATGACCATTCTATCCGTGGCTATATAAAGCAGTATGGATGGGGGATGAATGTCCTGGCATTATTCACAGCAGTGTTTTTAGGGTTCATAATTAACCGAATTTTAATAGATATGTTTGCAATTGATTCGAGGGTATTCACTGTTGTTTATGTCTTGAGCATCGTGGCTTACCTTGTCATCGCTATGCAGGTGATGAAGCATCAATCAAAAGCCATCAAGACCAGAATCCACAATGTTATTTTGGAGATGGAGTCGTAGCATTATTGGTGACTTATTCAAGTCGTAATTATTATGCTTGTCCCAATAGTGAGCGTTTGTGTGGCGTGAAAACGTATGATAATGATAGATCTATTTTGTCTTTTAAAACTAAGGTTTTTACGAATACTTAGCTTTCAATAGATGGTTTTTTTAGAGGCAATTCGATGTGGAATTGACTTCCTTGACCTTCTTCGCTTTCTACCCATATTCGGCCTTGGTGTTGGTCGGTAAACTCTTTGACCAACAATAATCCTAGACCTGTTCCTTTTTCATTATTTGTTCCGGGTTCACTGATTTTACTATCCAATTCAAAAAGTTTAGAGAGGGTAATAGGGCTCATGCCAACCCCAGTGTCAGCTATGGATATGGTGAGATGATTGACATTTGTCATAGAGTTAACTGTGATAGTTCCTCCTTCTCTAGTGAATTTTAGACTATTCGAAATTATGTTTCTCAAGATAGATTTGATCATGTGATGATCTGCAAATAATGGTATAGAGGCCTCCACTTTGTTGATGATACTAATTGATTTTTCCTCAGCGATATTAGAAAGGATCACAAGCGTCTCGTCAAGAATTTTGTTAAAGTCAATTAATTCAGGTCGGAATTTTAGGCTGCCAGTTTGAGTTCTGGACCATTCTAATAGAGAGTTGAGGAGGTTTTGTGTGTTGTCACACGAGCGGTAGAGCATTTCGCTATAGGATTTGAGTTCCTTTGGGTCAGTTTGATCAAAGCGATCGTGCATCAATTTGGATAATCCTAAGGCAGAACTAAAAGACCCTTTTAGATCGTGAGACAGTATAGAAAAAAACTTGTCTTTAGCAGCATTAGCTTGTTCTAATTCAGATTTTGCTTCAAGAAGTAATGTTTCATTTTTTTGTACTTGCTTGAAAGCATAGTACATAATGATATTGATGAAAGCAAATATCAGTAATGGGTTTGTTCGATAGATTACCTGACGTTTAGTGATATACTCTTGGATTGGAAAATGGCCTAGCATTAGTTCTAAAATGTCAACACTGAAAAATGTGAATAAAGCATATAGGCCAACTATTGACATAATTGTAGCTTTCTCTTCTTTAATGTCATACAAGAAGTATGTAATTACTGAAAGCGCAACAGGGATGAATGGGTACCAAAAAAACAGTGAGTTATTGGCTAATACAAAAGGAATGGCAATTAAAATGACAATGGGTATGGTCAACATACTAATGGACCTAGATAGTTTTGACAAACCAAAGTAATTACATGTCATAACTATAAGGCAAATCGATATAATAAAGGTATGTATATAATAAAGCGTACTAATATCTCTATCTACCCACATTGATTGATTATGAAAAAAGATATCAATAAGAAACCGAATTGAAAACAGGGTAATGATTGTTATATTGATAATGTTAGAATGGTAATACACTCTTGTTTCTTGTATGTTACTAGCATGAGAGAAACCAATTCGTGTCCATGCAGTGAGTAATTTTTTAATAGTTTTCACAGAATAAAAGTAATAGAACTGAGCTCCATTGTCAATGATAATTCATGAGGATATTTGATGTTAGGCATAATACGGTTTTACATTAATGATTTGATTATGGTATGGTCTTTGGAAGTACTGTTTTATATCCATGTAAATCATTAAATAATAAGATCATGAACTTACTCAATATCAAGAAAAAATTGGCTAGCAGAAGGTTTCAAAAACTTTGTGAGCAGCTATATTATACAGAAGCGCTTAAAAAAGCTGGAGATAGTAACAAGGTAGATAAATTAAATATTGATGATCCTGTAGTTCAAAAATTGGATCAAATATTAGCATTCTTTACTAAGCATACGAGGTTGTATACGCAACGATTCAATGTGAAACCTGAAGATTACCTATTGATGGTTAATTCTTCTTATATGAGAGCGAGCAGACGTCTTTTATGATTTTATAAATGGTGGTTCATTTTTTTAAGGTGAAAAAATAGGCAGAGAAGGAAGTATTTACCCCCTCTCTGCCTATTTTATTTCCTATATTTTTACTCTTCAATAGAAATCATTTCCACAAGTTGCATGCTCAATGTGCTTCATTTAGATTTAACTATCATGCGATTTTTTCTCGTGATAGTTAATCCCACGATCTAACACCTGAGTCAAATCAGTTTTGAATTTGAAGCTACTCTTTACTTTTCTTTTACATGTCCCTATTTGGTAGGGAAGGGTTCTTAGAGGCAAAAGAAAGGGGCGATGGGTTGGTCGTTATTGAGCAGCTCCAATTTTCTGGAAGAATAATCTAAGTGTTTTGCTCAAATGTTAAAGATAGAAAGTATAACAACTGACCGAATTGAATTATAGCACTTACTTCTACTATCTTTATAGGGAATCAGAAAAGACGAAGTGATATGAGACTGAAAAAACACCATCTTACGCTAGCCATTATAGGATTAATCTTTGTTGGCTGTGGCCCAAAATTCACAGAAGAAGCCCAATATGATTTTACTCTCGTAAAAAATACCGAGGGTAAGAATTTGGGGTACAGCGCCAGTTCGGGAGTCAGTCTATTGACTGTTGATCAATATGCTTTTAAAGACCTGAATAAAAATGGAACGCTAGACACCTATGAAGATTGGCGTTTGTCGGCTGACGAAAGAGCAAAAGATTTGGCTCAAAAAATGTCTATAGAACAAATGGCGGGATTGATGCTCTATAGCGGGCACCAGGCTATTCCTTCGGGGGGGAGACGCTCTTCTAATTATGGTGGAAAACCTTACTCAGAAAGCGGGGCACTTCCCAGTGACCTCTCTGATGATCAGAAGCAATTCTTGACCGAAGATAATTTGAGGCATGTACTTATTACCAGAGTAGAAGCTCCCGCAGTGGCGGCTCAGTGGAACAACAATGCGCAGGCCCATGTCGAAGGTCTTGGTCTCGGAATCCCAGTAAACACAAGTTCAGACCCGAGACACGGAAGTGATACTTATGCTGAATTCAATGAAGGAGCTGGTGGTGACATTTCCATGTGGCCAGGAACCTTAGGAATTGCAGCAACATTTGACCCTTTATTAATGAAACAGTTTGGAGACATTGCATCCAAAGAATATCGTGCTTTAGGTATTGCGACAGCTTTATCGCCACAAATCGATTTGGCAACCGAACCAAGGTGGAGTCGTTTTGATGGCACGATGGGGGAAGATCCGGGTTTAGCAACCGACTTAGCTAGAGCTTATGTAGATGGTTTTCAGTCAACTGATGGTGGAGATTGGGGCTATGAAAGTGTAAATGCAATGGTAAAACACTGGCCCGGTGGTGGCCCTGAAGAAGGGGGGCGTGATGGCCATTTTGGTTATGGTGCGTATGCGGTATACCCTGGAAAAAACATCAAGGACCATATGCAACCCTTCACCCAAGGGGCGTTTCAATTAGACGGTGCAACCAAAATGGCCTCAGCAGTGATGCCCTATTACACGATTTCAACAGGTGAAGGAGAAAATATAGCGAATGGCTTCAATAAATACTTAATCACAGAAGTGCTTAGAGGTACATACGGTTACGACGGGGTGCTTTGTACAGATTGGCTCATTACTAGAGATGTATCTTCCATAGGGAAGTTTGAAGGAAAGCCATGGGGGGTAGAGAAGCTGACCGTTGCGGAACGTCATTACAAGGCGATCGATGCTGGGATGGACCAGTTTGGCGGTAACAATGACATGATACCAGTGATAGAAGCCTATAATTTGGGAATAGAAGAACATGGAGAAGAATACATGCGAAAACGTTTTGAAGCTTCTGCGTGTCGATTGTTGAAAAATATCTTTCGAGTAGGCCTTTTCGAAAATCCTTATTTGAATATAGAAGAAACCAAAAAAGTAGTTGGGAACCCATCCTTCATGAAAGCTGGCTTTGATGCACAAGTCCGCTCTGTGGTCCTGCTCAAAAACCAAACACATACACTCCCACTGCAAAAGAAACAAAAGGTTTACATACCACAACGTTACATAGCGGCTAGCACCAACTGGTGGGGAATTGTAACTCCTGAGAAAACAGAATCTCCTTTTAATTTGCTAGTAGCTGCCAAATATTTTGAAATAGTAGATAACCCAGAAGAGGCAGACTTTTCTTTGGTAGGTATTAAAAGTCCTGATGGTGGTGTCGGCTATGCAAGTTCAGATCTAGAAAAGGGAGGGAATGGATATATACCTATCAGTCTGCAATATGAACCTTACACTGCTACTGATGCTAGGGCAACTAGCTTAGCTGGCGGTAGTCCGTTAGAAGATTTTACCAATAGAACTTATAGGGACAAAACAGTCGCTACGACCAACACGACTGACATGGATTTGGTGATTGATACTAAAGAAAAGATGGGAGATAAACCCGTCATTGTGGTAGTTAAGGTTTCGAAACCAATGATCTTTTCAGAAATTGAAAAGAGTGCATCTGCTATATTGGTACATATGGGGGTGCAAGACCAAGCCTTGATGGAAATTCTTAGCGGAATGTCAGAACCTTCAGGTTTATTGCCCTTTCAGATGCCGCTAGACATGAGCACGGTAGAGCAACAATATGAAGATGTGCCAAGAGATATGAGCGTATATGTTGACTCAGATGGTAACCCCTACGACTTTGCTTTTGGATTGAATTGGAGTGGAGTTATCGAAGATGAAAGAGTGAAAAAATATAGGTGAGGTCTTTGAGAGTAGAAGGTCAAGGCTTCCATTTTTTGATATAGTAATGAATAGTGAAGAATGAATAATCTCACAGGAGGGTAGTGAGTGTTGGTTTGTAGGCTCCATCATATTCTTTGTAATGAACCTTATTATATGAATCTGCAATTATGCTCGTAAAAATGAGGTTGACTATGTCGGTATACAGAAAATAATAGGTGTTAGTAATATTCCCTTTATTCACTGGGTTTAACCCCTCGATAGTATAGGTGGACTCCAAAATATCATTTTCTCTTACATCTGAGATATTAATCAATCCAGATAATGAACCATCATGGCTGATGAGCATGTTCCTAAATGAGAAACACACATCACTACCTATCAATGTAATCTTTTCTTTACTTGTGATCAACTCTCTGATTTATTACCTTCTTAATCTTTTGGTGGTCATACGGATTGGCGAGGATTATTTTTTCATTGAACTAAAAAACATTACCTATGAGTACAGAGAGTATAACCTCTTCCCACGATCTAACACCTGAGTCAAATCAGTTTTGAATTTGAAGCGATACTTTACTTTTCTAATTTTCTTTTATAGTTCCCTATTTAGTAGGGAAGGTTTCTTAGAGGCAAAAGATAGGGGTGATGGGTTAGTCGTTATTGAGCAGCTCCAATATTTAGTTGAGCCTACAGAGAAACTAACAGTTGATAACGTAGTTGCACTATTGCAAAATGAGGCTTTTAATCAGGTAGGGGAAAGTAACGTAGCAAATTTTTCAATTGATGAACCTGTAGTTTGGTTTTCGTTTCATATCAATAGTTTAGAAGATCATGTTCAATATTTGAGTCCAGGTAATGAAGCCACCCTTTGGGAAGCTACCTTGTATGTGTCTGATGCTAATGGTCAATACAAAGAAATGTTTGATTTTGATCACTTAACAGGAATGACAGAGGCTGGCAGCTTGAATTTTAGTACAGTAGCAATAGAATTACCCCAAGGGAAAGAAGATTTTTTACTACGTGTCTTCGCAAGGCAAAATAGGAGCTACCGATTATTAATAGGGGATCTATATAGTATGACGGGGTATCTGAATTTTAAGGATTCTATTGCATTGGCCTTTATAGGGTTTTTAACCTGCATTTTCATCTATGTCTTGTACTCCTTTTTGGTGACGAGATCGAAAGTGTTCTTAGTTTATTTGACCTATCTCATTTTTGTGGTTTATGTTATTACTTTTCATTGCGGCTATGTGCTGGCAGGTAACAAGTACATGTGGCAAGGTGAAATGGGGTATGGTTTAATTATGTCAGGCTTTTATTTGTTAAGCGCTTGGTTTGCTATCATTTATCTAAAGTTAAAAGTACATGCTCCCAAAATGAGAAAATGGATTATAGGATTAGCAACCACACTGGTAGTAGGAGGGCTCGTAATTGATTTTTGGCATTTGATGCATATAGAGATTTTATCAAAAGGCATGTCTAGCATGATTTTGTTACTTAATATTAGTATGTGGATGTCTGGTGTTTATGTTTGGTCCAAAGGAGTTCGATACGCTCGATTCTATGTGCTGGGCTGGCTATTTGTGTTTATCAGCATGATGATATTCATATTTTCATCCTATGATTTGATACGTTATGACTACTATATTGATTTCGCTCTTTATCTAGGTTTTGCCTTGGAGGCCATTTTATTTGCTTTTGCACTTGGAGATCAATTGGACATATTGAGGCGTGAGAAAAGATCGTTGGAGCTCTCACACCTTGATATCATATCAGAAAAGAATAGGCTCTTAGCTAAACAATTATACATGAATTCCCATTTGTTTCGTGGACCGCTAACTCGTGTTTTAGGGTTGTTGGGATTGATTAAGCTAGAAGACTCTAAAGCGGAGCGAACCAAGCTAGTCCAACATGCAGAAAATTCTACAACTGAAATGGATGTTATGAGTCAAAAAATGTCCAAAATGTTGGAGAATGAAGGGTATTTGAACGAATATCAAGATGATTTTGACAAGGTTCAAAAGGATACCTATTAGTTCTATAAAGTGTGGTTGTTCGATCTAATAATTCATGAGCAAAAACGATAGACCGAACTGTGAATTGAAAAGTGGGCTACTTGATGTTCTCAATTTTGGACAATCACCTGTGAAACTTGAAAGAACAAAAAGAAGCTGGTTTTGGCCCCTGAATCCCATTCATAACGATAAGCCATCATCTAGATTAATTCAATATGCTCAGGTCTATCTTGTTTGGCATGAGCGAAAGGCTGGTTATACCACCTTTGACCAGTAGCTTGATACATAGCATTAGCCAACGCACCAATTATTGGAGGTAGACTTGGTTCTCCGAGACCAGTTGGTTCTATACCGTTATCTACAAAAAACGTCTCTATTTCAGGTGTTGCTTGACTATGTCGAATCAACTGATACTGATGATAGTTACTTTGATCAGGTTTGCCATCTTTGAATGTCATCTGACTGTACATGGCATGCCCAATTCCATCTATTATACCACCTTGAATTTGATTTAATGCACCTTCTAGATTAACAACGATCCCACAATCAACTGCACACCATACTTTCTGGACTTTGGCTTCACCATCGATATTAATCATGTCAATTACTTGAGCAACGTATGAGTTGTGACAGTAATAGGCCGAAACTCCTCTGAAAACACCTGGCGTTTTCGTACCCCAATTAGACTTTTCTTTTACCAACTTTAATACCCCCGAATATCGCTCAGCATCATAATCGTTATGCTCTCCAATTGGATTTTTAATCGCACGATCAAATAACTCTAGCCTGAAATCGATAGGGTCCTTACCGGCTAATTCTGCAACTTCATCAATGAATGCTTGCTCTGCTCCAGCGATAAAATTTGATCGTGGTGCACGCCAGGCGCCAGTTGAAACGTTTGAGTCAACGGCGGTATTCATTGACTGATAGTTCTCTACTGCACCTGCTGGGAATCTATTTTGAAATAATGGACTCCCGTGTATCCCTGTTCCTTTGGCTTGGAAAGCGATTAGTTTGTTGTCACTGTCTAGCGCAGCACTGTATTTTACTTTGTAAGCAGGACGATAAGTACCCTGTGTCATATCATCTTCACGGGTATATATTAGTTTTATTGGGGCATTGGCCTTTTTGGATATCGCTGCTGCTTCCAATCCGAAATTGCCATACAGACGCCTGCCAAAACCTCCACCCATTCTTGTCATTTGGATGTCAATTTGTGCAGCTTCCATTCCTAGTAAACTCATCAATGACTTTTCCAAGAATTCAGGAGTCTGAATAGGTCCAATCAACTCTGCTTTTTCTGCTGTCACGTTAGCAAAAAAGTTCATAGGCTCCATCGTGTTATGTGCCAAGAATGGAGCAGAGTATACGCTTTCTATCACTTTGTCTGCATGCTTAAAAGCCAGATCAGGATCACCATCTTTTCTTTTTACATCGCCTGCCTCACCATTTAAAGCTTCGGCCATCTTAGACTCATGTTGTTCCGTATTTTCTAAAGGGGTATCAATTTCCCATTCTACTTTCAGTGCCTTCTTAGCCTTCATCACTTGCCATGTAGTCTCACCGAGGATAGCTACAAGATTAGGAAATGCATTGGTATCAGTCCACTGCTTTTCTTCAGGTGCTGCATTGATTTCAAATACATCTTTGATGCCGGACATAGACTGAACCGATGATGCATCAAATGACTTCAATTTCATTCCAAAAGCTGGAGGGTGTACAATCATGGCGATAAGCATTCCCTCTCTTTGATAATCTAGACCGAAAAGGGGTTTGCCTGTATAAATGTCCTTGCCATCAACATTCTTTTTTCTTGATCCAATTATCTTAAAATCCTTAGGGTCTTTTAATTCAACTTCTTTTGGGATTTCAATTCCCACTGCTGCTGATGCAACCGCTCCAAAACCAACAGATTTCTTCGTTGCTTGATGTGTGATAAGGCCATTGCTAACGGTTAGCTCAGATAATTCGACTTGTAGTTTTTGTGCTGCTGCCTCCAGCAGCATTCTTCTAGCTGTTGCTCCTGCCATTCTTAACCCTGGCCATCCATGACGAATAGATTGACTGCCACCAGCTATTTGACGATCAAATATGTCAGTATTTAAGGGGCCTTGTTCGACCACCACATCTTTCCAGTCAACATCTAATTCTTCTGCCACGATCATGGGCATAGCAGTCTTTACGTTTTGACCAATTTCAGGATTTGGGGAGATGATAGTGACCAATCCGTTTTCTCCAATTTTGATAAATCCACTAATGTCAAACCATTCCTTAGGAATACCTTTGGCTATGGGTCTATCCGAACTACAAGAAGCTAACCAACTAAAGCCTAGTACCATGCCGCCGCCTGCTGCAGCTGATACCTTTAAAAATGATCTTCTATTATGTTGTGTTTTTACGATTGTCATGATGAGGTGATTTGAGTGATCCTAAGCTGTCTTTTGTGCGGCTGTCTTGATGGCGGCTTTTACTCTGACGTAAGTTCCACAGCGACAAATGTTTCCATTCATTGCAGTATCTATTTCAGCGTCTGACGGATTCGAATTGCGATTCAATAGCGAAGCGGCATTCATGATTTGACCTGCTTGGCAGTATCCACATTGGGGCACATCATGTGCTGCCCAAGCTTCTTGAAGAGGATGATCTCCATTTTCAGACAACCCTTCAATAGTTGTCACGCTTTTACCCTCGGCGGCAGTGACAGGTAGCGAGCAAGATCTCACCGCTGATCCATTGATGTGAATAGTGCATGCACCACACTGCGCGATTCCACAGCCGAACTTTGTTCCTACAAGATTCAAATGATCCCGTAATACCCAAAGAAGAGGTGTGTCTGGGTCAACATCTACCGATAGCTGTTGACCGTTGATATTAAGATTGAAAGAGGCCATGGTTGCAATTTTGGATTGAAATATATCTAACAAGATAAATGAAAATATCTGCTCTAAAGAATGGCATACGAAACATGGTAAATAAAGTTTAACAAACACATTCTCTGAATAATCGGTGAGATAGATATTCAGTCCATCATGTTGAGAAATGAAGAGGTTCTAAGTGAGTTGTTGCTGTTACTTAGTGCCGTTAAACGCTCTCCTATGGTTGTATACTAGCAGTCTTATTTAGGCGTATTTCCTTTTTCTAGCTAAAATGTAGATTTAATAATTGGAGGATTTTTTTCATCCTGATCTTGATAGATTGAAAGGGTATGAATTGTTTAACCGATGATAAAATATGGGATATATAATATTATTACCTATAATTGTATGTACAATAGAAGTACGGACAACTTAATTTCGTTCAATCCGTTCATGACTTATAAGGTAGGATACAAAAGTGAATTGATACTGTTTCTAGAACATTTAAGAAATGGGAATGAACAGGAGCCGAAAACGGCATTTATAATAAAGTAGGTATTTTTTTGAATGCATACGTGTAGGTACAAATAAAGTAATAACAATAAAATAAAAATATAATGAAAAAGTCAATATTAGTATTAGCAGTAATTGGAACTATAGTATTAAACTCATGTTCTAATAATGGAGAAAAAGCAGTCGTACAAGAAGCAAAAGAAGTTACTACTTCAAAAAATGCTGAAACAATAGTATATAATCAAATATCGAATCAAAGTGTAGTTGATTGGAGAGCATCGCATTTAGGTGGTGCACAACCAAGATTCGGGAAAATTAACCTGACGAGTGCGGAGGTGTTAGTTAATAATCGAGTTTTAGATAATGCTTCTGTAATCATGGACATGTCGTCATTTACTGTTGAGAACTTTCCTGCGGGAGATGAGAACATAGCCAAACTTACAGGTCATTTACAGTCTGCAGATTTTTTCAATGTAGCGGTACATCCAACTGCAACTTTTGTGTTATCCAAGATCGAAAATGCAGAAGGCGCTTTTAATTCAGTACTCACTGGAAATTTAACCATCATGGGAATTAGCAAGAGTGTTTCTTACAAAGCAAACGTTTCAATTACTGATACTGAAGTTTCTATTAAATCTGAGGACTTTTCTATTGACAGATCAGAATGGAACTTGACCTACAATGCTGAAGGTACTGAAGGAGTTCCTGTAGATTATTTGATCTCTAACGACATTGGGTTTACAATCGATGTTGCAATTAGTAAATCATAAATGAGAAGAATGGAGTCATTTGAATAATAAAATGTTTGTTTCCGTGAATGACAGGTTATTGCATCTCTCATTCACGGAATTTTGAAACTTCATACCCATTAATTATGAGGTCGTCGATAGATAAAACATCATTAATGGAAATAATAAATAAATATGAATAAGTTTTTCATCTTCGTTTTGTTTTTGTTCTGTCAAATTCAGGTCTCTTGTCAAACTATTGATCAACAACAAAAAGAGTCGTTGGCCTATACCGTGAAGTTTGGTTTAATGGGGGATTGGCAAAAAGGGAATTTGAACCAATGGAGCATAATGCCAGAACTTTATGCAAACCTTTATACGCATGAGTACTATTTGCAAATTGGTGTGAGCTACAATTATCTGTTTACTGAGGG
>JAOPTS010000073.1:19846-20682 GCA_051531955.1 Reichenbachiella sp. | reverse complement strand
GTGCTGCATCACCAGCGCAGTGATCGATACCGTCGCCCGGTCTGTTTTCTGAAAACTCGGTGTTATGTATGGTTGTAATTGCACCATCATCAGCTGCATTGTAGATTGCAGATCCGTCACCACCAAAATGTACAGAACTCCCCGCATCGTTATTATTGAATCGAGAATTGGTAATGCTCATATTGCCACTACCATAGTTATAGNNAGTTATAGATAGCTCCGCCTTTTGCACCGCGGCTGTTTCCATATCCTGCACTGTTATTTTCAAAGATAGAATTGGTTATGGTTAAAATGGTATTGTAGGAGTATATTGCCCCGCCAGCACTGCCACTGCCATCTTCATGCCCGCTATACATTGCGTATGATTCGGAAGCATTATTAGAAAGAAATGAACAACCAGTTACAGTAAGTTCAGCTTCTTCAATGAAAATTGCTCCACCAGGGTAATACTGTCTATCCGTAAAAGTCGGCCCTTTACCATTAGTCAGTGTAACGTTATTTAGCGCAACATTTGATCCTGCAGCGATATCAAATATACGGTCAAGTTGACCTGCATCAATGATAGTAGGCTCAGCTTCGGAACCGTTTAGTGTTACTTCACCAGTGATGTCAAAATCACCTGTTGCATTTGCGTCTTCCTGATATCCAGGTAATTCAATAAGGAGTGTGCCTGCAGGAAGAGTAATCTGATCTGCGCCCGCAGAAATGTTTGATTCGTCAATAGCTGCGCGAAGAGTACAGCTGCCTGCCGCATCAGCACAGATTCCGTCGCCTGGAAGTGCATCAACAGCGTCGCCAAAACTGTTAACCGTAAAAACTGCCGCATTTGCATTTAT
>JAOPTS010000073.1:0-19833 GCA_051531955.1 Reichenbachiella sp. | reverse complement strand
GCTGAGTAGAGTCCTTTTTTTAGTCCCAATTGTTTCATATTACTTTCTTCCTTTCTAGAGGTGAATTACTTTGTATGATGTAATACTATCTAATAAAAAGAGAGAGAATGTAATTGTGAGCACAAAAACACAATTCAAAATAAAAGAACACATTCTCCTATGAAATGTGAACAAAAGTTCACATTTCATTTTTACATACGGATGCGAAATTCTTTTCCTAAAATTCCTTTCAGCTTATCCTTCGTTTTATGCATCTCGTCTCGCATCTTTTTGGCTGAAGCAATTTTCTCTTCAAATGATCTATCTGAATGCGAAGATTTTAATTCATTTAACGTCTTTAACCTTTTAGATACTTCTCTGAGTTTTTTTGCGACAGGATCATCATCAATTTTATCTTCTTCTTCTTCTTCTATGGTTGTTTTTCTTTCATCTGGTTCTGCACGGACTTGTGCTTCGAGTTCTTGAATGATTACTGCATCACGCTCTGCAGCGAGTTGGTTTCGGCGGTTGCGCAAATCAGTTTCTGACTTTTCAAACAGGGTATGTAATGTTTGAAATAACGGGTTTTCGTTTTCATACACAATAGCGTTATACCCATACTTTCTATTGAGGGTGCGCATCATCCACCCATGAATAATGTCTAGCTGATGAGGTGTGTAGGTATACCTATCTGTATCTAAGCTTAGAGCTTGAATTATTTTTTGTTCTTCTGGTAACGTCATTGGTCCGCTGCCATAGTGTTTTGAATTTTGAGAATAATACTCAAACCATTCACAAATGAGCTTTTTATCTGAGTTGGTTATTATGATGGTATACTTAACATGCATAGTGTCTTACGGATTCACTGAGCTACTGCTCGATTCAGAAGAACTTGATAGCGGGGCTTCAAGACAACCACACATATCGACGTAGTCTGAATTGTCTTCTAGGACACAATTGGTGAACAGTACTATCGTAAATAGAAAGAGTAGAGAAAGAAAATATTTTTTCATTAGCAAGCTCCTTAATAATTAAACGGGTTGTCTTTTGACAACTCGTGTGTGTGCAATAAGATCATGCCATGCGGCTTTGTCTTTGCGAAAAACAATCCATATAAAACCGAGAAAGAGGGGGATTGCGCCAGTGATTTTAATTGTTGAACGTTTTAACGATTGGCCAGCTGTTAATCTATTACCTTCTAAGTCTTCAATTTTCATGCCGAGCAGTACTTTGCCATGGGTGCCTTGAAACTTTGAGAAGTTCATGATGAAGCCATACAGAATCCATACCACTACTGCCGCATTGCGCACAATGTTTCGAGATTCTAAAAAGGTACGTCGTGCTTCAAAATTTTTATCACTCGATGTATAGTTTTCGAGAATGAGATCAAAGCCAAGAAAGAAATAGAATACCACAAAGACTAATCCAGTAATAGGAATGATGTCGAGTACGTATGCAAAAAACCTTTTCCAAAATCCAATATAGTTCATAGGTATGCCCTTAAATAAGTTGTAATACACATAGATGCGCTGATACCAATAGCTTTCAGTATGATTAAAAAAGTAACAATTTTGGGTCATTTTACAAATAGAATTCCATTACTCGCAGGGGGCTCTCGAATCGTAATAGGTCTGATGAGACCCATTCAGTGAAAAACGTATACCACTATAACTAAAAACGTATACCAAATTAACGCAAATATGGAGAGATAGGCCTGAAATCAACAAAATAGGGTGAATTTATATGCATCAATTTTAGACTTACTATAAAGCAGAGAAATTCCTGACCCTATCAGTAGACAAAGTTTAATACAAGAAGAACCTCAAGGAAACGTATGATAGATACCAATGGACAACCACTTAACAGTAGTTTTAATCACAAACAGAATATGGCAAAATCTGCCTCTTCACTAAAAGGTATTCTAGAGGGGGTGATCGCGGATGATAGGCTCACTCTGGTTGAAATAGAGTTTCTACAGCTTTGGGCTGATGAACAGGAAAACCTGTGCGGTGATTTTCTTGATATCAGTGATGCCATAGCGCGCGTTTTGAAAGAGGGGATTATCACTAACGCAGAAAAAGATGAATTACTGAGTCTTATAGAAGACTGTGTTCAGTACTCTCCAAAATTTGAACAAGATAAAGAATTGATGAATCAATATATTGAGTTTCTGAAGGGGATTACCGTTGATGATGTCGTTGATGAGAAGGAGTTTGATAAACTTGTTGTTGAGACGTGTAAGTTGTCTCATATGTTTACTGTGTTTCCACTCAACATTGTGCAAGATAAAATATTAGAATTGTTAAGTACTAATTGTGTAGAGCCAAAGGACCTCAAGGAATTATGTGAAATGATTAAAGAGATTTGCGGGACTGACTTTATGGCAACTGATGATGCGCTTGGTGGCGCCACGCGATTCTTTTGTGACAACATAGAGAGTTTTTCCGGGAGAAATGTCTGCATTACCGGGAAATTTCTTCAGGGGCCCCGTACAGAGGTCGCAAGCATTTTGGAAGGTAAGGGCGCGCGTATACATAAGAATGTGAATAAGGAGACTGATGTGGTAATTATCGGTGCCTTGGAGAGCCGTGATTGGATTAACTCATCTTCTGGCAGAAAGATTGAGCGAGCCCACGCCTTGCGCGAGCAGGGGAGTGGGATTCAGATTACGTGCGAACAGGTAAGTTTGGTGTGTGGGTATTGAAGGCTCTTATTTAATGAGGAGCGGTGTATATTACTCCTCAGTATTTTTTACACACCGAATAGACGCTGCATATATACCTGTTTTGTCACTAATAGAAGCTTGCATTGAACCTAATGCGAAGAGATGATTCCCGCCGGTACTCCACCAGGTGTTATTTTGCCCAATTGCTTCAAAAGTACCATCATGAGTGAGATGTCCAGCCATTGACGGAGTAAATCCATAGTACATCATTTGGGCAGTAATATTGTGAAACGAGTCAAATTGGTGGGTATATCGTTCATAAATGTCTTGCTGCATTAGCAGCTGATACGGCGCTGTGATGACTATAGAATCATTCAGTTGGTCAATGAGTTTTTGAGTTTCTTTTGCAGAAGGGAGATGCCAGTTTATAGGACACGCCCCTCGTATTCTTTCGTAGGTGGTGCTCACGCCGCCCGTTGGAACACGCACTGTTGTTTTAGTCACAATGGTATCTGACATTGCGGTATCAATATCGAGGGCACTCCATCGCTCATAGAGCCGTCCGTAGCGTTCACAGAGTTCAGGGCTCGATTCAGGGCACCACGAATAGGGAACACCATCATAGTTGAGGTTTTCACCCATCCAGGTTTGGTCACCCACAACCGTTTCGGTGTATCGATGATTTGTGCGGGTGTCAATAAATGTTTTTCTTGTTATCACGGAGACTAGTGTAGAAGATGAATAAGTTCCATCAGTAATCGATACCGTAAATTGTATGAGGCTATCGACTAATGGATCAATGGGATTAAGTAATGAGAGAATCCCCGTTGTTGGATCAATGGTAATAGAGAGGGGTTGAGCACCATCAATTGAATAGGTGACGGGACCGGTGCCGATAGTACGCAAGGTGTCGAGCGCAGTTAGTGCTGGAGTGGTATCGGTAATAATAGTGATATAGGGTTCTTGGGTAAAATAGAGTCCCGGTGGATTGCCTACACAACGGAGAGAAAAGCGGTTCTGTTTATTTTTAAACCTATTTGTTAAAGCAAAACCTTCGTTGTAATCGTTGTATCTAAATTGATGTGTGGCGGGACCGCCTATCTCAGATCGGGTTATCCAAACAGTTTCTGCAGCGCCATTATCTCTGGAAAATTGAGCATAGGTTTTACCCTTAACTATTCTTATCGTATCAGAAACGTAAGGGATTTCAGCATTGCCAAAATAATCAGATAATTTCTGCCATTCATCTTGAGTAGGTACATGCCAATGGTCAGGACAGATTCCTTGGTGTATGGTATTTGGTTTTGCCCATGTGTTATTTGTATAAAAGTTGGGCAGGTTCATGGCTTCATGCCATAGATATTGATGTGTTTCTGTTTCACAATTATCGGTGCATACCTTTGAGCTGTCTAACGCAAATACAAGGTCTTCAGTCATCCAAACTTGATCGCCAAATACTTGTACTAAATACGTTTGGTTATCGCGAGTATCGGTTACGGTCCACTGGATGGTTATGTCAATGGTGTGTTCTGCGGTATGTACTCCATCGGTGGTTTCGATAGTTAGTTCAAATTGATGAGGCGTTTCGTCAAAGAGTAGTGGTTTTACTAATGTAAGAAGCCCTTGGTTATTTATTGCAAAATAGGTTTTGGTATCACCTGCAAGAATTCTAAACTGAAAGGCCTCACTGTCCGAGTCTATTACTTGAAAAGAATCAACCACTGCACCAACGGATAGTGTATCAATTATGGTGAGAACACTGTTGTTGTATTTTGGGAAAAAGGGGTCTGAGTCTTGTTGAATACAGCGTACCGAGGCGTACTGTTCTTTTTTAATCCCTACTGTATCTATAGATGTATAGGTAAGGCTGACAATATACGCCTTGTTTTCATTATCTGGTGCAGTAGCAGAATCAGTTGCTGTCCACCAGTAACTCACATTATAGTTTGCGTAGGAACCGGAATTCGATCGCTGGCCACCAGGGAAAGCCCAAAAGCCAAGAGCATTTCTCGTTGTGTCTACTATACCCTGACTATGCCATTCATAGGGAGCCATGAAGGAACGTGCAAGGGTGCTGTCGTGAGCAGTTGTGGGAAGTTGTCTACGGCCATGTGCTAGTAACTGTTCCCAATCCAATAGAGTGGGCATTCTCCAGCCATCGGGACATATTCCTTGATGGAGCTTGACTTGGGCGGGCCAGTGTGTGGTTACATAGTCTTCTGTAATGTTCATGGCAGTTGTCCAATGGTATTGAGCCCCATAAAAGTCACAATGTCCTTGAAGGTCGACCTCTGCGCAATAGGCATTTTCTGGTGTGGAATAATTGAGGCTGCGGGCCATCCATGTCTGCAATCCTATTGTAACCGTTGGGTAAAACGTTCCATTCCGAGCATCGGTAAATCCTGTGGTATCAGGATTGGGAGACATCATTGCTGTTCGGTATTGAGGACTGTTATCATCGGCGTCATCAAAAATACATGAAGAGACGGTAAGTGCTACAAGTAATGAGAGGATAATAGAAAGTGATTTTGTGGTTGGTACTCGCGTTTGGTAGCTGGATTGCATAATGGGCGTGTTGTATTAATGATACGTGGCTCAAATTTAGTATTTCTTGTGCGTATGGGATGGTGAGAGGGGCAGGTTTGAGGAATATGTGTACTCGTTGTGTACCAAAAACTTTTAATTGTAGGTCATTTGATTACTCTTATGTTTAGTTTTTTATGACAGTACCATCTATCGCAACACGAGTTCTTGTATAGGGTACTTGTAGAATCCCCAAATCGGTTGAAGAACCCCAGATGTTACCTTGAGAGTCTATAAGGAGTTCATTGATCCATATGTCGCCACTAAGAATAGTGTTCCATTCACCATCGGCATAGGTAAATAATCCTTCGTTATCTACGCTAAACCACAAAGTACCTGTGCGATCAAATTGTAGCGACCTCACACCTGGTTTCCCCACAATGCTATTGAGTTCATCATAGCACGTGAATTCACCTTCAAACAATTTGCAGAGTCCACCTGATTGTTCTACTGCTGCACTCTCATACATTCCAAACCATAATTCGCCTTTTTCGTTGAGTGCAAAAGAGCTCACTGCATTACTGGGGAGGGAGGAGTTTTCTTCAGTATATCGTAATGAAAGGGTGCCATCTTCAATTGCAGCAATACCACCTGTTCCCCAGAGGCCATAGGTTGCAATCCAGAGTATTTCATCTTCATCAAGGGTAAGGTCTCTAATGCGCGCATCGGTTAGTTCAGAATTTGAACGGTCATATAATTCCCACCCTTCGACAGAAGTATTTAACAGACCTGCTTCTGTGCCTATCCAGACAACGTTGTTGAAATCTTCATACAGAGTATATGCCGGGCGATTAGGGAGTATTGAATTTGAACGGTCATAATGTGTAAATGAACTGCCATCATACACCGTTACAACACCTCCTGTATCTATACCTATAGAACTGGAAAGTATCCATAGGTTGTCATCACTATCCATCATAACTCGGTAAATAGATTTGTCGGTGAGTTCATCATTAAATTCATCAAGGATTGAGAACTCACCATCATATTTCAAAATGCCATCTGATGTTGCAAACCAGAGGTTGCCTTTGCTGTCTTCGGTAAGAGAAGTAACTCTATTATCGGTTAATGGTGAATTATTATCATCGTAGTAGATGGGTTCACCATAGCTCCCTTGTGTAAGAGTAATACTCACACAGTTATAATTATTTCTGGTTGGGGTGCTACTCATATTTTGAAGGCTGTATTTTAGATCATATGTTCCATCAGGTAATGCAACTCCGTTACTATCCTTTTTATCCCATTCAAAGGTACTCAGATCCATTGTTGTTTTATCACCCTTTTCAATGAAGCTATAGGCAACTAACTTTTCTTCGGTATAGACTTCAATGAAAACTCCTGGTTTGTCTGAACCAATACTTTCGGGCATGATTGTGGCTTCATCACAGTTTTGTTTCAACAAAATGGTTGAGGGAGGCGTGTTTTTTCCTTCGGGTTCTGTTTTTAAGATACACCCTGAAATTACCATGGTGAAACATAGAATCTGTAATATATTGATAGAGAGTGTTTGTTGTTTAAAAACCTGCATCGAGTCCCTTTTGTGCGGTATATTTCCAGTATGTCAAAGGTAGAGCCCTCTTTTCCATACATTAATACAATCATAGAAACACTTTCAGTCTCTATCAACGGCTAGGAAGGGAACACTCGATTTCTTGTTCACAGGCTGTGAACAGGGAGTGGGATTAAAATTACGTGTGAGCAGGTTCGTTTGGTTTGTGGGTATTAATAATTATTCACGGTCACAAATATCTTATCATTACCATCACTGCCCGTCACCAGAGAAATATACCCGTCGTTGGCATTAATAGATCGTTTGCCAAATACATTTTCAACGTCTTCTATGAGATACTCAGTTGACACAAGGTTTGAGTCTACCAAAATGATATACCCATTGTTGGAAAATGACCGTTCATAAAATAGTGCCAAATCACCGGTGGTGAGGTCAACTGTCGCTGGGAAGAAGTTGCCGGTATGACTCTGGGCAACAGGGATAGTGGTTATGGAGACCGTTGACTCTCCGGTTAGTATGGTATGCATAAAGGAGTCTTCATTATCTTTGAACCACAGATAGTGAATAGCGCCCTGAGCATCGACCTCTAATTGTGGGTGTGAGGCACCAAATATAGACTCCAATCCTTGAATAGTGTTGCGCGTCCATGTGCCTGCGGTGTTGGTCATGACATGTGGTTCATAATTACTAATGTCGATATAGGCCCCTTGCATATTGTCGGTCATGCGAGGGGGAAGGGTAAATGATTTGTCGTCGGTCGCCTCATAGGTACCGGTATAATCACCGGGTTTGAATTCTAATGAGTTAACCCAACCTGCATTTACTAATCGTGCAAACACTATATGTCCTTGGCTGGTAATACTGTTGGCCTCACCTTGATAACTTATTAACAGGGTGTCTCCTTTAAATGAAATTTGAGGTCGCCCATTTACATTTGAATTATACATGTGGTCGCTGTTGGTTTCTGAGTTATTCACATTCGCAGATACCTGCGATACGGTAAAGGTGCCGTCGCCATCTGCATCGCCCGCATACATCACTGCCCAATTACCATTCTTCATCTGATAGGAGGGTTGCGTTGGATCTCGTTTGATGCGGTAGACTATGTGGGGTTTGTTATTATCATCGGTGACAATGTTGGGCGCCCATTTAATTTCGGTGACAGACGGTGTGGTTATTTCTTGTGTGGTGAAGGTTTTTGAGTCGTGAGAAAAGAGGGTGTACATTAGGCGGCTCTCATCATTGACACTGTTGATCCAGGTAATGTGCGTGTTTTTATCTGAGTCTAAAAACGAACCGATCTGTGCCCGAGGTGTGGTGATTTTGTTTATGTTGGCATCAAAGCTATAGGTTGAAAATTTGGGTAGGATAAAATCTACTGTTGCTTCACAATGGTTTACTCGCCCTGAATCATTGGTAACCACTGCTTTTATAGAGTGCAGCCCCACCCCGATACTATCGGTGCTCCAGGTGTATTCGTAGTTAGAAATATTCCAACTTGTTTCGGTATCGATTACCATACTATCAATGAAGAGCTCTAACTGAACGACATAAAGATCTGAGTCTGAAGCAGTGACCTGAATGTCTATTTCTGTTCCAATAGTATAGGGAGAATCAACAGGAGTGATTGTTATGGCGCATTGAGGAATGGTTATAACGGCAGATGAAAGGGCGGTACTTGATTCCATCTGTGAGGAGAGCATACTCATGCTGCTTAAGGCGGGAGTACTTGATGTAGTGTTAGACGACGTAGTGATTATTTGAGTGCTACTTGAAGAGGTGTTGTGCATCTGTACGCTTGAACTACTCATCTGATTGGGAACACTTGATGTGTGTGATTCCTGTATGGTTGTTGAACTTGTGGTAGAGAGGTCTGAAGATTGGGATTGTGTACTTGTCGGTTCTTCTGGAGCAGTAGAACTTGAACCAAATCCGAGACACCCGATAACAGATGCGTGAATGCAGAAGAGTACCAGTACCGATATGATCTTGCCCATGATAGACCACCTTGTGATTGATGTTAAACCATTGTCTACTTTATAGAGTATACCATAGAATTACGGTTTAATTCGAGATAGTAAGGGGGTGTGATTTGCAGTCTAGGGTGGGGTATTATCGGTTGTGTTGTTTTAGTGATTATTTGGTTTAATGGCCGGTATTTTATTTTGTTTGAGGGCTGTTACAGAGGTGTAATTATTTTGTGTCATCTTTTTATTGTGGTGTCGTCTGATTGGTAGACTCCCAGAAATCCAGTATTTGGTCTTTCTGAGAGGATACACTGTTATAAGTAGATTATTCAGCACGTTCGGAGGGTTGAGTAATTATAGATTCAAAATGGGCAACCCCTTTTTTAAAGTGGGGTACTGCTTGTTTAAATTCGGTCGTAGTATAATATTTTTCTCTCACCGCATCATTAGGCCATTCAATGATAAATGTATAATCCGGGGCGATGGGTAATTGTGCGAGACTTTCAAATTTTTCACCGGGAATCAGTGCGAGGTAACGGGCTCCGAGCTGAGCGAGAATACTCCGCTCTTTTTCTCTAAATGTTGTAAATGATTCAGGGTACTCTTTACTGAGCCAAACCATGCCGACTTGGTAACTCTTACTTTGGTGAAAGGTTAGAGAGAGAGGATGTGTAAGAGTAGTAGTGGCAATTTTTAGCTCATCCCAGATAAGGGGGCGCATAGATTTAAGCTCTGGCCATTGCGGTTCTTTTGCAAAGGCTTGTTCATTGGCAACAGATGTCCATTTATAGAGACCTACAAAGGTATTAGGTATGTAATCACCGTGAGTCACTTTTTTAATGTCGAGTTTGAGCTCTTGTGAAAATCCGTGTTTATGAGCGAGGGGAAATACTTTTTTGAAATATTCCCCTAGTTTATCATGGGTATTGGCTTTGAGTGTACTTGAAATAATACTTATGCGTTCATTGCTTTTAAAATGAATAGTATGGGTGTTGGATGATGTTTTAGCATCTGAAATGGTTGTCATAATACTTACTCCGAGTATAAGTGAGGTTGTGATTGAATAAAAAAGTCCGGTACGCGCCATTTTGTGTCCTTTGGTTCTGGTGAGTGTACAGAATGACAAAAGCAATGTTTATGCCAAGTAATACTATAGGAGAAATCCCTAAAAAGGGGAGCGTATGCACCTAAGGTGTGGAAAATTTGATTGAGGGATACTCAAGGCCTTCTCAATTGGCCTGCAATTTTGGGAGGCCAGTTTGGCATGTGGAATGTTAAATGGCGTGTTTCTTTAATTTTCTACGGAGTGTGTTGTAGCTGATGCCGAGTTTTTGGGCTGCACCATTAGGGCCTTCAATGACTTTGTTGCACTTCTCCCAGATGTCCAGAATATGGAGCTTTTCAAGTTGGGCTAAGGTGAGAATTGAGGGTGTCGTGGAAAGAGGTGTGGATTGATTGGAGGAGGGCTCAGGGAGAGGGGAGCTATTCGTAGTAGAGCTTATGGATGGTATCCAATCCTGATTAATGAAGAGTAATTTACCTTTAGAAAAAATTAATCCTCTAGTGATAATATTTTCTAGTTCTCTAATATTCCCCGGCCAGGAGTATGCTTGGATGGAGGAAAGTGTGGTGTCTGAGGCTGCCAAGACTTGGGTACCCATTTTTGTAGCATGTTTTTTTATAAAATGGTTAACCAGAGGAGGTATGTCATTGGGGCGTTCCCGGAGAGGGGCAATAGATAACGGAAATACGGTAAGCCTGTAATAGAGGTCTTCTCGAAAACGTCCTTCTTTGACCTCTTTAAGGAGGTCGCGGTTGGTCGCTGCAATAATTCTGACATCAATATTTTGGTAGGTCTCCGAGCCAATCGGGTCGATTTCTCCCTCTTGGAGTACCCGTAAAAATTTTGCCTGTACTTCGAGGGGTAATTCACCGACTTCATCTAAGAAGAGCGTCCCGTTATGCGCGAGTAAAAACTTACCTTTTTTGTCAGTGGTTGCACCGGTAAAAGCCCCTTTTTTATGCCCAAAGAGCTCACTCTCAATTAAATTAGTGGGGAGAGCTGCACAATTAACTTTTATCATAGGGGAGGATGCACGTTGGCTAGAGCGATGAAGACGACGTGCCACAACTTCTTTACCTGTTCCGCTTTCACCAGTTATCAGTACTGTGGCGAGTGTTGGGGCAACTTGCTCTATTTGATCGGCAAGGGTCACAGAGAGAGTATCTTGAAATATTCCCGTTTCAAAAAAGGAGGTTTGACCGATTTCTTCTGAGAGGGAGTCGCGCTCTTCTTGCAGTTGACTCGAAAGCTTTTCAATTTTGAACAGATATTCCTGGAACTTTTTTTCAGTCTCTTTGCGTTCAGTTATATTTTTAACAAATACGCAGCTGAACTCATCATCTTCGTGTATAATGTAATTGGTTGATATCTCAACGGGAAAGGTACTTCCGTCTTTGTGACGGTGGGTCGTTTCGGCAGTAAAATGTTTTTGTACACGGAATTCTTTCCAATGGGTCTCCCAAGTATCTCGAGAAAAATCTGGATTAATATCATGCACGCTCATGGTGAGCAGTTCTTCATGAGTGTATCCCACACTTTTTATAAATGCAGGATTTACATTGCAAATTCGCGCAGAGCTATTTACCCATACTATTGGATTTGAGCTATAGTTAAACGTTGCACTCGAAAGTTTTTCTGACCATATTTTATTCATAGAAATATCCCTTTGTCATATAAAAATATAGAAAAATTAAAGAGCATCTCTTGTTTCTGCCACACTCACGCCTTTGGGTTGTATACCCTATAGTCGCTTAAATAAACACGTTGAAAGGCAGGAGATCAAAATTATGCATAGTAGTAGAGGTAGGGGCTTTTTATGATAGTACTGTATACATTTAAGGTTTAGTGAACTCAAAATAGTAGTATACTCATTCGAGACTGGGGGTGTAATGGGGTGGTTGGTATACGTTTTAAGCCGTGTGGTATACGGTTTGGGACGATTTTAATTGAAATATATCATCCTATTCCAATCTATTACTAGCTTTTGAATGACGCGTATTTTATTGCACTATTATCGTAAAAAGAGGATCGCAATGGGTTGGTTTGAAACAGTGAAGAATGGGTGTTTTTTTGGCGGGTATTTAAAATGCCTGATACCACTTCTTTTAATATCTGGGTTGTATGCCGGGGAACTCGTTGTTGATGTAAATCCGCAATATAAGAGTATCAGCGAGTTTAATAAATCTGATCACGTAACGCTTAATAAAAGTGAATCTATTAAAAACCGAATTGTTATTGCGGAGAACGATGGTGTGTATACCTGGGTTAATCGTAATAATCACATACTCCATAAAATAAGTAGCGCTGTGTGTGAAATGTATATTGATACGAAAGGGTCTGGGTACGTGAAGGTTGATAAAGTTACGGGTATGGTTATGGAGCATAGGCATATTATGTTGCGGACTATTACGTTTTGGGGTAAGTGATTCTTCTGTTTTTATTTTGATATTCGGTTGCGCTTCAAATATAACTCTGTAATATCGTGACAGTCTGGGGATGAGTTTAGGGTGAGCAATAAGGTGAGGGAGCTAATTAAGTATATTTTCAGCACTATTTACGCGTTGGAGGGACACTATGCGGAATTCTTATATACTTATTGTAGTTGCATTATTTTTCATGGGCTTGGTGGGACTTTCAGGGTGTGATACGGCTACACAGACCGATTCTCGTGATTATATTATTCAGATTACTAATTCAGATGCTCTTGCCATTGATAGTATTGTGATTACTCGTAAAATGGGAACGGTTGTAGATACTCTTAAGTTTGTCGCCGAAGATTTTGAAGGGACAACTGAAAATATTACGGTTTCTTTTCAGGTAGCGAGTGATGAGAACCTAGAAATTGCGGTTTCATATGTGTGCTATTCCTATGGTATACCTGTTATTGAAAAGGTGAGTACGTTTCTTATTTCTGAAACTCCTCACAGCAGTGGAGGGGGGCCTAATCTATTGGCTGTTGAATTACTTAAGAACTTTCAAGTTTTATTGGCAAACGTGACAGATACAAGCAGTGCAGCAGAGAAGCGACTGTTTGACTCATTGTTTGTAGAGTATACTCTGGGGGTAGAAGATTCTTTGGCGCGGGGCCTCTATACTACCTATATTCAAAAACCTGATATCGACACTGCCTACTTTTTAACCATCTTAAGTGATACCTTACGGGGCAGGGGGCATGATGTGCCTCAGTGGACGTTGTCTGAGCGCCTGGGAATTAAACGACTCGAAATTGTCGCTTTTTTAGATATGTATAGTGATACCGTAACCATATTTGCTGGGGTATCATCAAGTGCGGTTGTGATTGCTGAGGTGAGTAGTAGCACCATTGTAGAGAGTAGCATGGCTATTAATACCATTGTCAGTAGTCAATCTTTAAGTACGCCTTCAAGTACCGTGGTGCAACAAATGAGTTCTGTCGGCCAAGTGATGTCGAGTAGTATGCTGGTGAGTAGTTCAGAATTATTGAGTTCGTCGTCAGTTCAATTGGTAAGCTCATCCTCTGTTCAACAGTCACCTTCATCTACTCAATTATCATCGAGTAGCTCTACTCTATCATCGGTGAGTAGCTCAAGTCAATTACCATCGAGCAGTTCTACTCTATCATCGGTGAGTAGCTCAAGTCAATTATTATCGAGTAGCTCTAGCCAGACACCATTGAGTAGCTCTAGTCAAATACCATTGAGTAGTAGTCTATCAAATACTGCTCCAAATAGTGATGATCAGGCTTTTTCTATCGATGAAAATGCAACGGGATTATTGGGGACTATTTCAGCAGTAGATGCTGAGAATGATGCGCTCACCTTTAGTCTTACCAGTAGCCATGCAGGGCTCTTCTCAATAGGTGCAGCGAGCGGAACGATACAGGTTGTTTCGAACCTGGATTATGAAACATCGACCAGTCACCTATTAACTATTCGCATTAGTGATGGTGTGGATTTTATTGATATTACCGTTACGGTAACCGTGCTTCCTGTGAATGATAACCTCCCTGAAATTGTTAATAGTGGTTCGATTGTGCATAGCTTAGATGAGGATGTAAACGCTCAATTTAATCTGTCTGCTACGGATTTAGACGGGGGAAGTTTTTCTTGGAGAATTATCTCTTCTCCCAGTTTTGCTACGGTGACCATCAATACATTGACCGGTACCGTTAGTTATTTTTTATCGAGTAATCAATTTGGCACCGGAGAACTTATTGTTGAAGTTACCGATGCAGGTGGCTTAACCAATACTACGGTGATTTCTGTAGAAGTAACATCGGTAGATGATCCTCTTGTGTATTCGAGTGATCCGATACTCTCGGGAACAGAACAATTTGGAGGTACCGCTGTGGTGGATGCTAATGGAACGTGTTCGGATGACGATGATGCCAGTGTGATATTTACCTATCAATGGTATCGCGGTGGTTCTAACATTAGTGATGTAGGAACTGCTATAACGGGTGCAACAACCACTGCGTATTCCTTTGGCGCATTGGATCTTGGAAAGTATATCTATGCGGCAGTCACTTGCCCGGGAGCCGTAGATGGAACTCAGTTAGAGTATACTGATAAAATATATTATCTCAATGCAGTGGTTGCCGATGGGGTCACCGGGCAAGATCCTGATAATACCTATGATATTGTATATATTGGGTCCCAAGTATGGATGGCAGAAAATTTGAAATTATCGCGGTCTATGACCGGGGGGAGTCTGCAAAGCTTTTGCCCAGCAGGAGACAACGCAAACTGTGCCATTTATGGGAGACTTTATTATTGGATTGATGGAACCGATGGTGAGGGAAGTAGTACGAGCACACCGAGTGGTGTTCAAGGTCTCTGTCCGAATGGGTGGAGTATTCCGAGTCCTGCTCAATTTCAAACGCTCAGTGCTTACATACTTGAGCAACAAGGGTCTGGGGCAGAGATTGGTACTATATTAAAGTCGACTACGGGATGGAATTCTGGTAATGGTACTGATCTGTATGGATTTAATGCATTGCCCGCTGGGGCGAAATATACGTTTGCTCCTGATGCGTATCAAAACCCTGGGTCAGCGACGGGCTTTATGACGAGTGAACTTATTGGGGGGACTTCAAATGGACAGACGGTGCATGTGAGTATTAGTGCGGGGATTTCTATGTTCGCGGATAATCCTAATGGGCGTTCTATTCGGTGTATTAAGAATCCTTAGTATGCAGTAATGTTTTTTATTGGGGGGAGTGATACTGGTTATTTCAGTGATGAGTTCCCAGTCAAGGTTTTCTTTGATTGACACAGCTGGGCCGTCGGGCCCAGACGCGACCAAAGGGCCCAGTGGCTGGCCCTCTGGACTCGAGCCACTCTTGCAGAGTGCTACTCATATATGTTCAATTCGTTATTGGGCCGATCAAAACTGTTTTGTGGTTGGGGTGGGGTGTTGAGCATTTGATGGGTTGGTGTTTTATTGGTAGTTGTGTACACTGCGGTCGTTTTTCACTTCTTATGTGATGGCATTCTGTTATTTGATATTGGGTAGGGGCTGTTGTTGGATTGGGCACGGATATTCGGTTTGAATATAGCTCTATTATATTCGAGTAATTAATTAAACATACATGGTGAATACATTCCGATAATAGCTTGGGATTCTACCATTTTTCGGTTGGCAATAAAAAAGTCTAATGTCATATCGGATCCTTCAGAGATTCCCAACCGATCAGCTTCAACATCTAATATAAAAGAGCCACTTGCATTGTGGTCTGCGCCGCCTAAATCTAGAACGAGATTGCCGTTCAGAAAAACAAAGACATCATTAATACCATTAAATTCAAATTTTTGTCCGCCATCCCCGTCATAGATGAACTGCTGTTGAAAATGGGCAGCAAAATAATAATTGGGATTATCTTCTTTTGTAGTTGGAATGTCATCCAGTGGAAAAAACTCTGTGTCTTTAAGTTGGTACAGTCCTCCACCAGTATTATCAAATACAATTCTAGTGGTATATACGGGGAACTCTTCTTCTGTCCACCACTTTTCAATGTTTGCATTAGAGGCTAGATTTTCTTTAAACATCGGGAGGCCGTTATTGCCGAGTCTCTCCATGACCATTCCTGTTTTAACGCCGTCTGCATTAGGGTTCCCAAAATCTTCCCATGTATCGGTATGGTCGTATACGGTAAGCTCTACTCTTTCAAAATCTTTGAGCATAACCCAATCATCATTACACCGAGCTACGTCGCCACCACCGTCACCACCTCCGCATGATCCACATCCGGCACCTTGGCCATCACCATCACCATGTATCCATGCACATACCTCGAAGTTTACACAGTCACTATCGGCACAATCGGGCATGCCATCTTGATCATCATCGACACCGTTCATACAGAGGTCTGGTGTTAGTTCACCACATACACTATAGATATGACAATCATCATCAGAACAATCAATTTCGTCATCCCCATCATTATCGAGCCCATCGGTACATGCGTTAAGGCCACTATCGCCGCCATCAGCTGTAGCGCACTGCTCAAAATTTAGGCAGTCACTATCGGCACAATCAATTGAACCATCGTGATCATCATCGACACCATTATCACACAGCCCTGCAGATAATTCTCCACATTGGGAATAAATGAAACAGTCAGGGTCTGCGCAGTCTGCAGTACCATCATTGTCATTATCTAATCCGTCGTTACAGAAAGCAAGGGTAGATTCAGAACATAACTCAAATATTTTGCACTCATCGTCGTCACAATCTACGGCACCATCATTGTCGTTATCGAGAGCATCGTAGCATTGGTGGATAGTATTCTCATGACAATAATCATATTTTTCGCAGACTGAATCATCACAGTCGGCCTCGCCATCGGCATTATTATCGACACCATCGGTGCAGGTTACCCGATCATTTTCTTGGAGTGTGCAGATTAAAAAAAGTTGGCATTTGGCTTCGGCGCAGTCAATGAGGCCATTGTGGTCATTGTCTATACCATCGGTACAGGCTTCGTAGCTCACTTCATCTTCTGGAATCTGTTCGGTTGATGACGCATCGGTGCTCTCTGTATTGGGGGTACTGTCGTTAGAAGACTCTGCTGTTTGGCCTTCAGAACTCGTATTGCTCGAAGAGTTATTGCTGGTTTTATCTGTCTTTTGGCTATCGGATGATTGGTCAGATGAGTGCTGTGTTGGGAGCCCATCAACTGAACTTGGTTGTTCAGATGAATCGAGGGTGCCAATGGTTGATGATTCAATAGTGGCTTCTGTTGTTGGTGCGGTACAGTGTACTAATAGAAATAATAAAACAATGCTGAGGCATTTGATAATCATAGTGTCCCTCTCAAGATTAAGGAGGGCTGTAAATTGGTGCCCTCATTCTGTATAGAGGATAGAAAATAGTGGTGTGTTTTGCAAATGCCACTGGGGGGATGGGGGAGTATGGGGGGACTTGGACAGTGGGTTCGCGGTATGATTGGTTTATGGTGACTGCTTTAGAGCCTTCAAGGGGCATTTGAGCTGCCTTCTTTAATCTATGCTCTTTGTCTCTGAGGTACTTACTGAAAAATAGTTTTCGGACCGGTGGATTATACTTATAGATAATTTTTGCCCACTCTCGAATCTCATGGAGTGATTCATAGAGAAGGGTGAATGCTTTATCTCGTATGATTCGTGGTTCTGAATGTGTCTGGTTGTCGAGCTGCGCGGCAGAGTGAATGCGTCCTAATGTTGTTCCTAACTCCTTTGCCCGGCTCAAGTCAGCTGCCGTTACTTTCATCTTCTTAAGTTCTTCAATAACATGTTCACCCGCTTTGCCCAGTTCGAATAGGTCTTGAATAGTATCGCCTATTCGTTTGTGTTTAGAGATACCCTCAATAAGTATTGCATGATGGGGTTGCTGAGCAACCACCATTTTAAATCGGGCAAGTATATGTTCACGGAGTGTGAGAGCTTCGGAGTAGAGCTTCTTAAAATACTTTTGACTCAGTTTCTTTTCGGAGGCATGGAGTATCATTGCTACTTGGGCGGTACGTGCTGAGGCTATTCTTCGGTAATAGAGTTCGGCGTTCTCCGTATTAAACCCTCCGTTTTCCATTTCAACCAGCTTGCGAGAGAGTACCTCATAGATGCCTTCGGCTTCTTCTAGGTAAGTGTTTATGGGGATGGGGACTGAATAGTACTTTTTACGGATGGTGGATTGTAGTATCGGGAGGTCTTGGGTGAAAATATTTTCATAGTCAGTGCTCAAGACTGTTGGGGCCTCTAATGTATGGTGGGATTTGTGTGTTGTAGCACCCATGGTGGCCTCATTGTTGTTTTGATTGATAAATAAGCTACAAAGTTTATTGGTATCGGGTAGTATTGACTGGTTCGTGGATGTTTGTCGTCACAGTGTAGGTTGTTTTTACTACTGCGTAGTTGCACTATGGGTGTCCGTAGGTGGAGGGTGAGGTTCCGTGGTTACTTGGTTTGCTTTCACAGGTGGTTGATGATTGGCCGTTGTTTGTTGATGATTCACCATAGGATGAAGGGGCGTGTCCACTGTTGGTTGCGCTCTTTCCGTGGGAGTTTGGTGTGTGACCGGAGTTACTGAGGGGCTGTCCGTTGTTTTGGAATGGGGGAGTGTCCAGAATTTGATGTGATTTCTTTATGTTTTACCGTTATTTTGAGCAAAAGTAAAGGAAAGGAATTTGTAAAGTGCTTTTAGAGAACGGGTAGATTAGTTGAGTATTTTTAGCTTTCCTTGGTTTTTGCTGTAAGTTCAGTTGGTAAAAGCGTTTACAAGGTAAATTCCAAGTTTGCAAAGTTCTATAGTCGTTGCTTTTAGCTATTTTAACTCATGATCTCAAAAATCCCATTTTAGCTCACGCAGACTGAAATAGTTTTAATTGGAATACCTATGAACAAAATAGTTGTAGCTTTACTTTGGTTGTTATGCCCACTTTCACTTTATGCACAATCATTGGTTAAATTTCCTAAGAATGAGGCCACCCCTGCTGGTTGGTTGAATAATCGAACCATTGTAGAGAATAATTATTTTTCATTTAATGTTGCCATTGATGGGCCACATGAAGCATCTGATATAACGATTGAATATCGATTACTGCCGGGTGACTCTGGTGATATGAGTTTTGGTGATACTGGCGATATTCGTATATATAATGATAGTGATAATGATGGTCTATTCGATATTAGTTTCGATGGAAATACCGACACGATGGCAATAACAGGGTATGTGTTTATTGATGCCGATATAGATGAAGGTCCAACAGCTATTGAGGCAGTGGAATTTATAATCCGTTCAGGTACCTCCGTGAGCCCTGATACATCCGGAGTATATGCTAGAGATACTTTTTACATCCAAAACTTGTCTTATGAGCAGGTTGTGAAAATGTCAATCGAGGGTGATTCAATTCTTTCAGAGGGTTCCGTTAAAAAAGTAACTCTTTCTATACCTTCTCCCCATATGTCCAATGGTACATTAGTCTATCCGGAATATGGAACGGCGACGTATGGTGACGATTTTATTATTTATGATTCTGCCAGAACACCAGATTTTTACAATGAGATTTCGAATTATGTGAAGTGGTCTATGCCTATTAGTATGAATAATACTGGCGATACCTCAATATTTGAGTTTTATATCGAGGCGTTGACTGATTCAGTCTCTCTTGATTTTGCGGAAGAGAGCATACGGTTGTGGCTTAAAAAGCCCTCCGCAGCACAGCTTGAGAATGGTCTTTCAAACATTTATGATACACTTTATATTCCACAATCTCCAGAGGTTCGTTTTCCTAAAAATGAACCAAAACCTTCAGGTTGGTTGAATAATCGAACCATTGTAGAGAATAATTATTTTTCATTTAATGTTGCCATTGATGGGCCACATGAAGCATCTGATGTAACGATTGAATATCGATTAGTCCCTGGTGATTCAGGCGATATGAGTTTTGGTGATACTGGCGATATTCGTATATATAATGATAGTGATAATGATGGTCTATTCGATATTAGTTTCGATGGAAATACCGACACGATGGCAATAACAGGGTATGTGTTTATTGATGCCGATATAGATGAAGGTCCAACAGCTATTGAGGCAGTGGAATTCATAA
>JAOPTS010000072.1:0-24351 GCA_051531955.1 Reichenbachiella sp. | reverse complement strand
CCTCACATCAAAACGCACAAGTCTGCAGAGATTATCAAATTGCAGTTGAAATGCGGTATCACAAAGTTCAAATGTGCGACTATTCCTGAAACTGAATTACTCGCAGAATCTGGCGCTAAGGATATTCTATTGGCGATGCAGCCTGTAGGTTTTAATGTGCAACGGTTTTTTGATTTATTGGACAAATATCCAAATTGCCACATTTCAACCATTGTCGACAATGACAAATCAATAGAAGAGATAGCCCATCGAGCTAGTAAGGTGGGTAAACAAGTTTCGTTGTACTTAGATATCAACAATGGAATGAATCGGACTGGAATTGTTCCAGGGGCCCAAGCGCTTCAACTCTATCAAGTTATTTCAGAAAGCTCGAACGTCCTTGCCAAAGGATTACATGTGTATGATGGGCACATTCATCAAAAGGATATTGAGACTAGAAAAACGCAGTGCGATTCGGATTTCGAGCCAGTTGAAAAGTTGAAAAGTGAAATCATCGCTTACGGTATGGATGTTCCCATAATCGTTACTGGTGGTACGCCGACTTTCCCTATTCATAAATATCGTGATGATGTTGAGTTAAGCCCTGGGACACCTCTGTTGTGGGATTCGGGTTATGGACATCAATATCCAGACTTGCCGTTTCAGCATGCAGCCGTACTGGCGACTAGGGTTGTGAGCAAGCCTAATGACAATTTGCTTTGTCTTGATTTAGGCGCTAAGGCTGTGGCAAGCGAGATGAGTTTGCCAAGAGTGGAGTTTCTAGGAAATGATGATTTTGAGCAAGTCGGACATAACGAGGAACATATGGTAGTGAAAACGACGCATTCAGATAGATACAAAATTGGAGATATCATTTATGCACTGCCCATTCATATTTGTCCTACTGTAATCAGGTACGAAAAAATGAAAGTTGTTGAAAATGGCAGCACCACTGACGATTGGTTAATAAGCGCTCGTTCACATTAAATAAGCCCTGCAAGGTTACGGGGTATTGACTTTCGGAATGGCTAATTACTTTGACTCAAGGGTTCGGGAGTTTGCCCAATGGGCTATCGCCCTGAGATTAATTATTTTTATTCATTAAAATCTAAAAAGCATGTTCATATTTGACGCACACCTCGACCTTTCAATGAATGCCATGGAATGGAACCGGGACCTTAGATGGACCGTTTACGAAATCAGGGCAAGTGAAGAAGGTATGACCGACAAGCCAGATAGAGGGAGAGGTACTGTTTCTTTTGATGCCATGCGAAAGGGTAACATCGGTATTTGTGTGGCTACACAAATCGCACGCTATGTAAAGAAATCAAGCCCACTTCCTGGCTGGAATTCACCAGAGCAAGCTTGGTCGCAAACACAAGGTCAGCTTTCTTGGTACCAGTCCATGGAAGATGCGGGTGAAATGATACAAATCACCAACAAAAAGCAACTTGATGAGCATTTGAAAGATTGGCAAGATCCAAAAACGAAATCACCAATTGGATACATTCTCAGCCTAGAAGGAGCGGACTCCATAGTCACGATAGATCATTTGGAACGCGCGCATGCACAAGGCCTCCGAGCTATCGGTCCTGCCCATTATGGACCAGGTACCTATGCACATGGAACCGATTCTGTTGGTGGTATTGGTCAAAAAGGCAAGGAGTTACTTAAGAAAATTGAATCGCTCAACTTGATCTTGGATGCAACACATTTATGTGACCAAAGCTTTTGGGAAACGATGGCGGTGTACAACGGTCCAGTTTGGGCCAGTCACAACAATTGTCGAAAATTCGTCAATCATAATAGACAGTATGACGACCAGCAGATCAAAGAATTGATAGGCCGAAAGGCAGTGATCGGTATCGCATTGGACGCTTGGATGATGGTGCCAAACTGGGTGAGGGGAGAGTCTACACCTGAGAGTATGGGGGTGTCGTTGAAGCAAATGGTTGACAACATTGATCATATTTGCCAACTTGCAGGCAATACGAATCATGTAGGTATTGGTACGGACTTGGATGGTGCATTTGGTACAGAGCAATGTCCCAGTGATTTAGATACTATTGCTGATCTACAAAAGGTTCCAGCCTTACTCAGTGCCAAAGGCTATTCTCTAGTGGATATAGAAAATATCATGAGTAACAACTTTTTGGAATTTTTGAACCGGGTTTGGTAACAGAATAGTCATGCCAAATACACTTGGGTAGTAGTAGTTTTTAACTTCTCAATTACTCAGAATTAGGCACTCCAGACTTTGGTTTCAATTATTCATTTAACGGTGATGGAGGTGTGTGTTTGTTCCTTTTGTTGTAACCATACAACCTAAGGGTTTGCCGCCTATAAGTGCATGTGTAAATGAAATACAGACTTTCCTAAATCCCAGTTAACCTAATTGTTTTAGGAGCGGCTGATGCTCCTAAAACAATCTTAAAGGTATAAGTCTTCAATGCTGTTCCGTAATCTCTATTTTGATGCAGCTTCTTCTTTTCATCACTGTTATGGGGTAATGATTATCACTGCTCCATCGCATCTGGATCATTGACACGGTTTTGGATGATTGCTTCGTCTGTCATGACAAGGAGGTGAGTTTGGTGTAGCTTCTTTCTCACTACCCAATACTCACTACCCAAACTCGATTACTCACTACTTTGTCCCCACTAGCGACTCACCAGGCTTCAATACCGCATTTTTGCTTTTATAACCTTTGGTTGTGATTTTAACTCCTTTTATTTTTAATTGAGTGTCATCCTGAGACAAGGATTGAATCGTGATTTTCCCTTCTTTTAATTTAATAAACAAGTCTGTTTTTGTCTGCGACTCTATGGTGATGCCTTCTAAGGAAACACTGGTCACGTCAAAAAAGTAATGCGCTGTTTTTTTACTAAGTGAAGTGCTATTTTCTCCACCCACAGCCCATTCGGAGTTGTTGACTTTCCAATCACCAACCTTTGGGTCAGGGTTGGTTTCATCAATTCTGTTGCCCGCTCCTTTGTATGGATAGATGATTGTTAGGAAAGCGTAGTTATTAACTGAATCCGTCTGAACGATTGCCCATTCTTTTCCTCTGGTACCACCAAAGTCAACTGCTTTAGTCTCATTCAATTGGTAGATGTCACATCCTGAGGCATCATCAAATGAAGCACGGAGTAATCCATTTTTCTCTTCAGTATAATGGCCTTGCCATATTTGTTTGAAAGTGTGGTTGTAGCCAGATTCAAAATCATCTTTTACGACCCAAAAGTTATTGTTGACATTGATCACAGTTCTAGCATAGCGGACATCTACATTTTCAAACCCATCATGACTACCAATGAATAGATCATGCTCCTCGTTGGATTCCCATACAATAGTGGTTGGGTTTGGTAAGGACTTGAATTTCCCAAAACCACTACCTCCTTGATTAGAAGTCCATTTCTTACCTTGTAATTCATGGTCAACTAACGCAACGTTTTTGACCATTGAGTTCTTGAATAGCTCAAGGTCCTTGTAAGGATATTTCACCTGATAATTGGGTAAAATGATGTGACCATTGGCTATGCCTTGGATACCCAAAATATCTCCATGTTGGTGATCTGGTTTGTCAGGGTCTACACCTGCACTAATAATCATCATGTTGTCACCCTTGTCCCAGCCTTCTCTCATGACGTAGTATTTGGTGTCGGGGAAAGAAAGTGAGCCATAGTTGGGCTTTTTCTTTTCAATATTGTTCAATAGGCCTAATTGTGATTGGTTGAGGAACCAATACATCTTCCCATCTACTTTTGGATTTGAAAAATAGCCAAATTCTGGGTCTTCAAATAGTAAGTAGCCTAATGTTAATGCACCAGAGATGTCATTTTTTTCTGCCCATGTTATCTCCGTGTCATCCTGTAGTACTGGCGCACTTTTGTCAGGGTATGCAATTTTGACTAGTGAGGTAAAGAGCGATTTTAATTTACTTTCCCATACAGGGTCAATATCGATGTTACTGATTTTGGCCAATTGATAAGGGTAATAAAAGTTCCCAATATCACTCATGTGGTAGTGGACGGTTCTTTCGAATTGGAATCCATCGGGGTTGATTTCTTTAGATAGATGTTCGTTGAGGCGGGTCATGGCTCTTTGATTCCATAGATCAGCATCTAGAAAATCACGAAGTAAAATGGAGATCATGGCCAATGCAGATACACCACGTGTTTGGTGATTGCCTGCATGGAAGGCATCATTCTTTTCATACATGTGGGAGGCGTGTTGCAACAATGTGACGATGGTAGTTAGCTGAGATTCGTCATCATAGGTTGGCTCGCCCAAAAATAGGTTGTGAACCTCCAGCCAGTTCAATATACGGTAGCCAGATCTAAACGCTTCATAAACACCATTTCCGTCTTCTCTTTTCTCGTATTCTCCGGCTGTTAACGCTACATTTAGAGACTTCATTTGATCGGTGAAGTACTCGATGTATTTGGGGTCTTTATTGTCATTGAAATATAGGAAAGCAACATCAACCATCTTGTGTTGCCTAGCGAGATGCCTCAATGCATAGGCATTAACTGACTTTCCATTGAGATAATTGAAAGGTAATTTCCATGTGGTAGCGTCTGCAAATTTGGACATGTGATCGTCTGCACGCGAAGCATGCTTGGTCTGGTTACCATATAAGTCATTGTATTGCTTCATCCGGCCATCAACCGTTTTCCAGTCAAAAAAGTAGCGTTTAGAGAATTGCTCCCTAAAGTATTGTGCGAGCATAGCTTGTGTGAGAGGACCTTCTTTTTCCAGTTCAGCTTTGATTTCAGGTTTGAGATAGGTGGAAAGGCTATCAATTGAGATCAATTGAGTGTGGGGTATTTGCTGTGCATTGGACTTCCATGAGGCTGTCAGTATTATGAGGGTAGCAATGAAGTAATGGCTAAATGATTTCATGTATGAGTTGTTATTGTATCTAATTAAGTAAAATAATGGCAGGCACTATTTCTAAGCTTCTTTCCAAAGTTTTTGAATTTTGGAGAGGTCAGATTTCATTGCGTCGAAGATAACTTGCTTGTCCACTGAGATGGTTGTGTTGCCTTTTTCGGCACCTCCCAAATCGTATTCCAAGTGTAACGATACTGGCGGACGGAGGTCATATTTCTTAAGCAGTTTGAAATAGTAATTGAAATCAACCATTCCTTCGCCAATAGGTACATTGATGGCTTTCCATTTTCCATTGACTTTGCCCCATTTGTAATCTTTGAGCACGATAACTTTGATTTTATCTTTTAGCAATTTCAATCCGTTTTTCCATGAGTTACCTCCTTCTACCATGCCATGACGGACGTCATATTGTGAGCCGAAGAATGCGGGGTTTACGGTGGCTAATATATTATTGATTTCCCAAAATGATGCGCCGACTTTTGTGCCCGCATGATTTTGGTAGCAGCCAATGATGTCTACTGCCTGATTTAATTCACCGAGTTTTTTAATTTCATTTTGATAGTAGGCCAGACTTTCCGGCATAGAAAGATCTTCCTTGAACTTGAACCAATTAGTTCGGTAGTATTTGACGCCAGCTTTTGCCGCACTTTTGATGATGTCTACATCATAGGGGTTGTCTACACTTTCGATACTGGTGGTAATCAATTGACATGAAGAGCCACCTTTTTCAATATCTAAAATTGCCTTTGGTAGATCTGTTTTAACATTCTCTGGAAGGACATGTCCTTTTGGACGGACCGTAAGATCTAGTCCTGAAAAGCCCATTTCGGCTGCCATTTGACCAGCCGTTTGATAGTCTAAAAACTGGAGGTGTTTAGAAAAGAGATGAATATCTAATGGAGCATCAGTTTTAGATGATTTGAATAATTCAAATGGATTAGATATTAATGGAGTTAGACCAGCCGCTAAAGCTGATTTTTTGATAAAAGTTCTTCTTTTTAGTGTCATATCAATATTGGTTAACCAATTTATTGTATAGCAATTTACGGATAAGAAACAGTAATTACTAAGTAATTGTTTGATCCTTAGGTGTGAATGGAAAAGGGGCCATCTTTCATTCAAGAGGAGTACAAAAGTTATTCTTGAATTAATCTCAGATAATTAATTGTGCAGTTCACCTGAGTAATAGTGCAGTTCACCGATTTTGGCTTTAAAACCCTGTCTATCTCCTCTATTATTGCCTTGTAGTTAATCAACAAGGTAGCAGAGAGCGAACAAGTTGGGAAGTTGATCACTACAGTTGGGCAACCAACATCATAAATAGAAATAGTAATTTAGTCTTTCATAATCATGCTTAAGCTGCTCTTCTAGTCGGGAAGAGCAGCTTTTTTTTATGCCTATACCTTTTTGTCTGAATAAGAAATAGGGTCGTGGTATAAGGCGAGCTTTTTACTTTCTACGGTTGGGTAATAGTATAGGCGCGTCTCCAGTGAATGGGTTGAAACGACTGATCGTCTTAGCATCCATGCCAGAGGCTCTTACTATTTTACGATCTCCATATTTGTCACGCATCTTGTCCATGGCTTGGTAGAGTTTGATGGTGTCCTCTTCATCTTCGAACATATTGATCTGATGCGCACCTCCTACAAGATGACTCATCCTCACACCAATAAGACGAATTAGTAATCGACGTTGATATAGTTTTTTGAAGAGTTCTAAGACTGTGGGGATGATGATATGATCAGTGGAAGAATAGGGAATACGATGTTGATGCGTATAGGTATTGAAGTCAGAATACCGAACCTTTACTGTCACACACCCTGTGAGCTTGTTGCCACGTCTGAGTTGGAAGGCTAAGTTCTCGGCCATGGCAGTGAGTATGCTTTTGATGCGGTTGACATCTATGGTGTCTTTGTCGAAGGTTCGCTCTGTAGAAATAGATTTTCTGTCATGATAGGGTACGATAGGGCTGAAGTCTATTCCGTTTGCTTTTTTCCACATGGCAGTACCATTCTTGCCAAAGACACTTTGTAACAGGTCTAAAGGCATCTCTTGTAGCGTATGAATTTTCTTGATACCTAAGTTGCGTAGGGTTTGATACGTCTTGGTACCCACCATCGGGATCTTCTTAACGGATAAGGGGGCTAAGAATGTCTTTTCTGTTCCTGTGTCGATGGATATTTGATTGTCAGGTTTCGCTTCTCCTGTAGCGATCTTGGACACCGTTTTATTAATAGATAAACCGAATGATATGGGTAAGCCTGTGTTGTCTGTGATACTTTTTCTAAGGTCAGAAGCAATTTGTAAACACCCAAAAAAACGATCCATACCTGTGAGGTCGATATAGAATTCGTCTATAGAGGATTTTTCAAAAGTAGGGACTGCACTTTTGATTATCTCAGTGATTTCGTTGGAGCATTTGGAGTAGGTCATGCTGTTGCCTTTGATGATGATGGCTTCTGGGCATAATTGTCTTGCCATTTTCATGGGCATAGCGGAGTGAATTCCGAATGCACGGGCCTCATAGCTACAAGCAGCAACAACTCCTCGGTCTGATGTGCCTCCAATTAATATTGGTTTGCCGTTTAGACGACTATCGAGCCTTCTTTCGCATGATACAAAGAAGGTGTCCAGATCCATATGTACAATGGACCTGTTGATGTCGTAGGGATTAACAATCTCTGTCATATGATTAGGCACTGGCGTTTAAATGTTTGAATTTGTTTTCTTCGGCATAGCGAGGATCTTCTATGATTGGGGTTTTGTACATCCGATTAACCTCTATGGTGTAGCAGCCGAATTCTTCTACGACTTTGCCAAAGAGGTCATATACTCCTCGTCCTCTAAAGGGATATTGTTTGGCTATTTGTGGAAAATGAACAGTATCTAGAAAAGCTCCTTCGCGATCTAGAAAGTTACCAAAGTACATGGCGTCTCCTTTGGATGTCTTGGTCGTTTTGACTGTGACCCAGTAGCCTTTTACATGTACTTGTTTGTTGAGGTTGTTGATTAGGTCACGGACTAGTATTTCGTCATTTTCATCATTTTGTAATAGTCTGAATGGATGGATTAGTGGAAATCCGATTAATTCAAGATCATCAAAAGCATCTTCTAGTTGGCTTCTTTCGAGTTGGGGAATAACGAACTGTTGACGTTCGATTTTGAATAAGTCTGCCATTCCAATATCTACGGTTGCTTTTCCTAGTTTGAAATGGGCTTCCCAAAGTAAAGCACGTTTGTTTCGTAGAGTAAACCGAAAAGCATTGACTCTAATAAGTATCGAGGCTTGATCAACAGTGATGGGTACACGATCTATGAAGTCATCAAAATCTAGATAGGGCCCTTGGCTTTCTCTTTCTTTTACAATCTGTTTGGCAACCTTGATTTCTAGTTCGTTGACTAGCATGAAGCCGAGGTATATGTTTTTCTGTTCTATGTGTGTTTCATAGTAGCCTTTGTTGATACAAGGTGCTAGTATTTGTCCACCATGCATACGTGCCTCATGGACGTAGTACTCGGTGCGATAGAAACCTCCAAAATTATTGATGGTGGCGACCATGTACTCCAAAGGGTAGTAGGCTTTGAGGAATAGGCATTGGTAACTTTCTACTGCATAGGAGGCAGAGTGCCCTTTGGCAAAAGCATAGCCCGCGAAACTTTCGGTTTGTCTCCAGACCTCTTTGGTTAGCTCGTCCGGATAACCTTTGTCCTTGCAATTGATAAAGAACTGGTCTTTTACTTTTTGGAACTCTTCTCTAGATCGGAATTTCCCAGACATTCCTCTGCGGAGCATGTCGGCTTCTCCTAAACTCAACCCGGCAAAATAGTGGGCTACTTTGATGACGTCTTCTTGATAGACCATGACGCCATAGGTTTCCGGCATCAGTTCTAACATGACAGGGTTGGCTTCTTTTCTTTTTTCTGGAAAACGAAAGCGAAGGATGTACTCTCTCATCATACCCGACTTGGCCACTCCAGGCCGAATAACAGAACTGGCAGCTACCAATCCCAAATAATCATCTACTTGGAGCTTTTTGAGAAGCATACGCATGGCAGGAGATTCGACATAAAAGCACCCAATTGCCTGTGCATTGCGAAGCAAGGATTTTACTTTGGGGTCTTCTTTGAAGCGCTTGATATCATGGATGTCGATAGCTGGATCGTTGGGGTTGTTTTCTTTGATGATACCCAACGCATCTTTGATTTTGGCCAGTCCACGTTGACTCAAAATGTCAAATTTGTATAGCCCTACGTCTTCTGCCACTATCATGTCAAACTGCGTGGTAGGAAACCCTTTTGGCGGCATAAATGTCGCTGTATAATTATGAATGGGTTTTTCAGAAATCAAAATGCCTGCAGAATGAATGCTGAGATGATTAGGAAAGCCTTGAATCAAATGTCCATACTTGAGTACAAGCATGGAGACCTGATCGATCTTATTTGCTTGGAATTGACCAGAGCTGAGGATGTCAATTTCCGTTTTGGGTAAGCCAAAGACCTTGCCCAACTCTCGGACTACTGCACGGTACTGAAAGGTGTTGTAGACTGCCAGTAGTGATACGTTTTCGAATCGCTCGAAAATGTAGCGGGTCACGTCATCTCTATCTGTCCAAGAAAAATCTATGTCAAAGTCAGGTGGGTTTTGTCTGTAGAGGTTGATGAATCGCTCAAAGTAGAGGTCGAGTTCTACTGGGTCTACATCTGTGATGCGAAGAATGTAAGCGATTATACTATTGGCTCCACTACCACGTCCGACATGAAAATAGCCTTTGCTACGTGCATAGCAAATGATATCCCAGTTGATTAAAAAGTAGGAGACGAACTGCTTTTGAATGATAATGTCGAGTTCTTTTTCAATCCTAGCAAGTATTTCTGGGGTAGGCTCAGGGTAGCGGTAGTTTAAGTGTTTGTCGCAGAGTTCTCTTAAAAATGCGGCATCTTCTTCTACTGATCCTTTGTAGTGCTTTTGGTTTTTGTGGTCATGTTCTGACCCAAATTCAAAATGGACCTCACATTGCGCTAACAATTGCTGTGTATTGTGAATGATCTCTGGGTATTGTTCGAATGCTTGTGATAAGTCACCAATCGAATGCATCTGATCAGTCTTTAAGCCTTCTTCGTCTTTAGGAAGTTTGCTGAGTAAGGTGCTGAGATCAATGGCACGCAGTAGTCTGTGGGCATTGAAGTCTTTTTGATTGCGGAAGCTAACGGTCTGCATGATGACTAGTTTTTTCAGCTGCTTTTTGTAAGGTGAAAATACTAGTTTGTTGAGATCAGAGATGGCTATACCGATATACTCATGGTCTTTGAGTTCGTGTCCTTGATAGGATTTGAAAGGGTAGATGACGTAGCTATTGAATAGCTGTTTGGCCGTAGTTGGGATAGGATTCTTATTGTGCAAAAAGCTAGATAAGTAATCATTGAGTTCATGGAATCCAGCATTGTTGCGGGCTATGCCGACGAACTGCTGTTGCGCGCTGTTTCTAAAATCAATTCCTACAATTGGTTTGATGTCGTATTCGGGAGCTAGACGAATAAAATCTAGGCAGGCAGAAGTGTTGTTGATGTCTGTCAATGCCAGGGTAGTTACACCATTCTTTTGAGCCAAAGAAAGTAAGTCTTTGGGTTTGATGGTGCCATAGCGTAGGCTGTAATATGTGTGACAGTTGAGATACACTTTAGTCTAAAGTTTATAAGGTTCTTAATGTTGAAAGGTATTTTGATTTAGAGTCGAGAGTCCAATGCAACACTGGCATGCAGTGGGCGTTGTTAGGTTCTTACGAAAAAAGCCTAGTGTCTAATATCTAATTTCTTGGTTCTCGAATTAAAATAGCTCGCCTTGAATACCCTTCCATTCGTTATCAGGCGGTATTTCTTGGTTCTTTCTGACACGTGCAGAGGTGCTACCCATTCCTTCTAACTTGATTTCTTGGTAGATTTCGTAATCATACTCTTTGTAGATGCGTTCGCCGATCGGTTTGAGCAGTTCTGCTCCCTCTGCTTTTGGGCTTTTGATGGTTGAAGCTATCGGGTAGGCATTCATGAGATGACTTGGATAAGGTTGAAGTAGTCGTGTCACTTCATTTAATTCTGTATCACTTGATACCCATTCTTTTTCGTATTCCTGAGGTATGATGACTGGCGATCGATGATGTCCTAGCGCTTGGGTGACGTCATTGCTGACTGTGGTGATGATCGCATAGGAATGTAATACTTCACCTGTTTCTTTGTTGATCCATTCGTCCCAGATACCTGCAAAGGCAAACGGCCTCATGCCTTCTTTGAGGTATACGACATAGGGTTTATTTAATTTCTCTTTTTTGGGGCCTTCGATAAAACAGTCCGCAGGGACCAAGCATCTTTTGGAGCGAATCGACTGGCGAAACATCGGTTTGTTGATGATGCCCATGCTACCGGTATAGTTGGGGTCGTCTGCTTTGTTAAACTCTCCTTCGGATCGTGCATTGACCATGAAAGAAGGTTTGTCCGCCCAATGTGGAGTGAACCCAAACTGAAAGAACTGTAGTTCGTTCGGTTTTTCATTGGTGATGACGGGTGCAAAATTCCCGTGCGACACATTGGTGTTGGGTATGTATAGCTCTGGCTTTTCCGCTTTGACATTGAAGCGCTTTTCAATGGCATTGATTCGCGTGACTGTGGTGTATCTGCCGCACATGATGGTTCAATTTATGTTTTTCTACAATAAAATTCGTTGGCTGGAGGCCAATACCATCAAAAATGAATGGAGGTGACCTAAGCCGTACTGATTATGATTCTCAAAATAGGATCATTTTGGTTTTGACAAAATTACTATAATATTTAGCAATACTAAATATTATAGTAAAAATGTTTTGTGTGAAATACCGAATTGTCGTTTGGCAGCTATAAAACTGTGTCTATTGAGATGTAGATGTTGTTGATACTTTTGGGAGTAATTGGTTGATCTGAAAGTATTAGTTTTAACTTTACGTTTTCAAAATTGATAGTATCGAAGAGATGAAAATTGACAAAATTACTGTAGATAAGTTGGCCAATTTGGCAAGGTTGGAACTCACTGATGAGCAAGCGAAAAAGATTGGTGATGATCTTGGGAATATATTGGACTGGGTCGAGCAATTGGATGAAGTAGATACTGATCATGTTGAGCCTTTGGGTAATGTCAATGAAGAAGAAGCGCCGTTGCGAGTAGACAAGGCTAATAACTTCTTTAAAGGTGAGGAAGCGTTAGAGAATGCCCCTGAAAAGGAGGGTAGATATTTCGTCGTACCTAAAGTACTTAGCTAAATCATTTCATGAACAATCTTAATTTCTGGAGCGAGTGGGATTCCTCTCATCGTCTCAGCTTTAAAATACTAGCAGTATTAGCGTTAGTATTTATTATAGCTGCATTGGTCATTGTATTAGGCGATATCTCTTACCTCTATAATTGGCAAGTCACGGGTATGCTCAAAAGGATACCTTATTCGGTGCATTCTAATCACAGTAATTTTATAGAGAGTATTGTCAATGTAGATATTTCACTGCTCTATCAAAAGGTGTCAGGCGGGTATCAATTACTCGATACGTGGATGGTGTATGCATTTGCATCTGTATTGTACTTGGGTATAATGGGCTGCTTGACTGTTGCGTCTCATTTGGGACGGTTTTGGTACATTGTGAGTATGGGGTTGCTGATTGTTGTGTTGGCAACTAGTGGCATTTCTAGTGTAGGAGTGTTGGGGTTGTATGAAGAATATGCCATTGCAGTACCTGCTGTATTGTTTGTTGTTTTATCCTATTATTTTCAAACGATCAATACGGGTGTCTCTTCACTCATTCGTTTTGCTGCTTTCGTTGCTGCATTACTGGTGTTGATAGTAGGTGTTAGTCTGTTCTCCGAACATCAAATGCCTTTGTTACATGTTGCTTATTATTCTTATTGGCCAGCCATGATCTTATCAATCGTTTTTGCGCTACTGGTGGGACATGAGATTGTATATGCCATTTTAGTATTAACAACCCAGGATACAAAAGGTTCGGGTAATGGTAATGGTAATGGGCTACATTTTGTAGTGTTATCTCTGGTGTACTTGCTCAATGTTGGGTTGGTTTATATGCACAATGCCAAGTATATAGATTGGGATATTTATTATGTCAACCCGTTCTTGTTGTTGGCTGTATCTACTGTGTTGGGCGTATGGGGCTTGAAAGGCAGAAGTATATTGTATGATGGTGTTTTACCATTTAGGCCGTATATGATTTGGTTGTATTGTTCGCTAGCCATTGTTTGTTTCTCGACACTAATTTTCTTTTCACTGTCAGGTAATGATCCTGCTATAGAAGTATTAGAAGATGCGGTGATCTTTGGACATATTGGCTTTGGAGGTTTGTTCTTCATTTATATCATTGCCAACTTTGTGAACTTACTTTTGAAGGGGTTACCTATTTATAGAATTGCTTTCAAAGAAGATAATTTCCCTTATGCAACTGCCAAGTTGGGCGGTACGGTTATAGTAATGGCACTTTTCTTTGCGTCAAATTATACGCCATTTACACAGGCTGTTTCAGGGTTTTGTAATGAGTTAGGAGATTTTCAATTGAGTCAAGGTAATGTCAAAGCCGCCAAGAGTTATTATGATAAAGGCTCGAAGTATGGCAACACCTTAGGAGGGTCTAATAATAACCATAGGTCAAATTTCATGTTGGCTAGTATGTCTGATAATAAGGTCGAGAGAATAGGGTATTGGAAGAATGCTGTTGCTAAAAAGCCAACGCCTTATGCGTTTGCATCGTTGGGCTTGGCTTATGAAAGAGATAATCAATTCTTTGAAGCAGTATTTGCTTATCAAGATGGGTTGACGGAATTTCCTAAGAGTTGGGGGCTGATGAATAATCTGGCCTTGCTTTATGATCAAATCGAAGCAGGTGATTCTTCAAGGTATTATCTAACGAAAGAGTCTTCTGCTACCGGTTGGGAAAAGGAGGTTTTGGAATCTAATCTCTTGGCTATAGCAGGTTCACAAGGTTTTGAAATCGAAGCTATGGATGCTACCAATGACCGATTGGATGTGTTGAATAATCAACTAGCCAAGGATTTGACTACTGGTCATGTTCAGGCCGAATATGATTTGCAATTTGTTTCCTCTACGCTGAACTTGTTTAGTTTTAGTTATTTGAGAAACCTTGGTTTGGTATCTATTCTTAATGGAGACCGGACGTTCTTGAATATGATCGATCCTATACTTTTAAATGATGCTAATGCAGATTTTGATTTTGAATTGAAGTTGATCAAAGGGCTGAATTTGTATAGTCATGGAGATGTTAGGAATGCTTTTGACTTGATCAATCAGCTCAAAGCAAATAATCAAGAAGCGAGTGGTTTGATCAATGCGCTATTGGGGAAATGGAGTATGGAACTGGGTTCGCCTTTCTTGGCGGCCAATTATTTTGAGGTGTCTAGAGAGTGGGGTTATCCGCTTTCTACAGCAGATTTGGTTCAAGCTTATGCGGCTACTGACCGTGTGTCTGTTGGGCAATACTTGTTGGCTAACGAAATTGAAGCTACAGATTCTTCTCAAGTCAATTTGTTGGGAGGATTACAGTTCTTAGCACAAGAGTTGGGTGGTATGGAGAACTTGTCGTGGAGCCCATACCCATTCGAGATAGAAGAAGAGAAGAGTGCTCAGTTAGCTACTATGGTAGCACAAAATCATGTGGCAGATGCTAAGATGGGCTATTTGGAATTGGGAGAGTACAATCCGTTTTATGAAAAGGGAGTCTTAGAGGCTGTAGCCTTCTTCAATGACAAGGGTGAGGATAGAGATCAGGCTTACGGTATACTGGTAGACGCTGTTCGTGTCAATGAGTACTCTGCGCTGTTGATCAAAGCATATATTGAGCAATGTCTCAAGATGGGGTTGGTTGGCTATGCCGAATCAACTGTGATCCGTTTGATTGATGTTTTACCACTAGAGGAGTATCAAGCTTACGAAGTGAAGTTTGAAGATATGAAGTCTGCGGCACAAGCTAATTTGGAGGATTGGTAACTTAGGTGTTAGAGTCTAGATCCTAGACTTCTGTATTATATGGTCTAATAATCTAACGTCTAGTATCTAGTATTTTTTTAATCCTTCGAATAGTCTTTTTCTCCTACGGTAATCGCGATATCCAATAAGTTTTCTGCTGGTGGAAATGGGCATGAATATTCATGATTGTAATTGCAATAGGGGTTGTAAGCCAAGTTGAAATCAATCGTAATTCGTTTTGCTCTTTTGAAGTTGAGATCCAAGTACCTGCCTGCGCCATAGGTTTCTTCTGTACTAGTTTTATCGGCAAAGGCAGTAAATAGGTCTCCTGTATCCGTATTTTTCAAGATCAATAATTGAAGTGCCTGTTCGTTGATTTCGAATCGAGCGTAAGCATATTTTCTATATTGAACAGATTCTCCATCAGATGCCCCAAGTGTGATCGATTGCTTTTTTTCTATTAGCTCTACTGTTGCGTTGACTTTGTACGCTGGGTCAACAGGGTAGTAGTCGAGTGTGACAGTGGTGTCTCCGTAGATAGCAAATGGAGAGCTGTTGCTTTTACTCATGAACTGGTTCTTGTCTTGGCGCTCTGTTTCTAATTTGACTATATAGTCTTCCGTAGATTCTGTAGTATTAGAGCTGATGCTGCTGTATATGAAATATGTCGCGATCAGTATGCCTGTGCCAATAAGAAGTTTTTTCATTTTCGTCTAAAGAATTGATTCGTTTGCAAAGCTAAAATAAGCATGGTCAGTGAATATTATATGGTCTAGCAAAGGTATGTCTAAAACCCGACCTGCTTCCTTAATTTTTTTAGTCAATTGAATGTCTTGCTGACTAGGTTGCGTGTTGCCAGACGGGTGATTGTGTGCGATGATAATATTGCTCGCTAATTCTTGTATCGCTTTTTTGAAGATGATCTTATTGTCGACCACAGTGCCGCTGACACCTCCTGAGCTGATGCATTCCTTTTTGATTACTTTGTTGGCTCGATTGAGGTAGAGTACCCAAAATTGCTCGTGATCCAAGTCTAACATCACTGGTTTTAATAGCTCGTACACATCACCCGCACCTCCTATTTTAGGCTTGGTTTCTGGTTCGGTGACCTTTCGTCTCCTTCCCAGCTCTAGTGCGCTGATGATGGAAATCGCTTTGGCCTCACCTATGCCATTGAATTTTTTCAATTCATTGAGAGATAGCTTGGCGAGTTCGTTGAGATTGTTTTTCGTGCTGGACAAGATGCCTTTTGCAACTTCTACAGCAGATTGATTTCTCGTTCCTGATCCTATGAGGATAGCAATGAGTTCAGTATCGGAGAGTGCTGACTTTCCTTTGATAATTAATTTTTCTCTAGGCCTGTCTTCTTCTGCCCATTGTGTAATGGCCAGATTTTTCACATAATCCATAGAGTTTTTATTTTGCTCACATCCAATATAGATTGAATTTATGAGTAAACAAAAAAAGTCCTGACTGGTATGTCAGGACTCAATGTCTTTCAAGAATGCTTGTTGAGCCTTAAAGGCTAGCTACTAACTTAGTCAATTTTGACTTCTGGTTAGCTGCATTGTTTTTGTGAATGATGTTGTTTTTAGCCAACTTATCAATCATTCCAGTTACTTTCTTCAACAATTCTTGCGCTTCGATCTTATCAGTCGCACCTTTCAACTTTTTTACAAAAGTTCTAGTAGTCTTATGCTGATATCTGTTTCTAAGTCTTTTAGCCTCGTTAGACCTGATTCTTTTTAGAGCCGATTTATGATTCGCCATTATATAAAATTGTTATTTTTTCCTTTTTTCGGACTGCAAATTTAGAATTAATCACTAGAAATAAAAAGGATCGGTTAGAAAATAACAAGAATAATCACATGTTAAAATTTAGATGCTTGATTAATGGCCGTTTTCGTAGGTCTTTTGTCTAAGATTTATACTGAAAAATAGGTCTTAGATGTATCTTCGCATATGATTCGAATGGTAAGCGTTGCTTGTTTGATTTTTATTACCTCTTTTGGAAATGGATTGTTTGCTCAGGTTGATTCTGTTCAAATCGATACATTACGATATGTAAGTCCTGTTGATTTGGGTATGGACTCGATATTACTGTATGGGGGAGTTGATTCGATTGTCTTTAATGCATTGGATACTGGTGCATTTCCAGGGTGTCAAATCTTGTTGGCAAAAGGGGGAGAGGTTTTCTTTCATCAATCTTATGGCTATCATACGTATGATAGTCTTCTGAAAGTTAAGAATTCAGACCTATATGATATTGCTTCTGTTACTAAAATGGCTGGCAGTACGCTGGCATTGATGAAGCTATATGATGAAGGTAAAATTGATTTGGATCAAACAATGGGGTATTACTTTCCCTTTTTAGTCAAATCTGATAAAAGTGACTTGACGCTACGAAAAGTATTGGCGCATCAGTCAAGGCTCAAAAACTGGATTCCTTACTACAAAGAGTGTCAACGTAAAAACGGAAGTTACAAACGTCACACCATCAGTTCTGATTCGTCAAAAAAATACCCTGATAGAATCCCTGGGTCTGAATTGTATTTACATCGAGATTTCTATGAAAAGAAGTTGAAACAGATGATCAAAAAATCTAACCTCTATGAGAATGAGGGTTATTTGTATTCTGGATTGGCTTTTTATTTGTTCCCTGAGTTGGTAGAGGAGTTGTCAGGTGTTCCATTTGATCAATTTTTGTATGATAATTTTTATGGAGGACTAGGTGCTGAAAGTCTGATGTTTGATCCACAGTCTAAATATACATTGGATCAAATCGTACCGACAGAAATTGATTCGTTTTTCAGAATGTCTCCTTTGCATGGGGTTGTGCATGACGAGGGAGCTGCGGTCATGCTAGGCGTATCTGGTAATGCGGGCCTATTCAGTAATTCGTATGATTTGGCTCTTGTGTTTCAGATGTTGATGAATGGAGGGGTGTATGACGGTGAAAGATATCTGTCAGATTCTACAATAGCGGAGTTTACTAGATGTCAGTATTGTAGGGAGGACAATCGAAGAGGGTTAGGCTTTGATAAGCCGTTGATTGAGTATGACGAAATCAAGAGTAGTGTGGCAAAAGACGCTAGTCCAAATAGTTATGGGCACTCAGGATATACAGGAACTTTGGTGTGGGTGGACCCCGATAGCGAAATTTTGTTTATATTTCTATCTAATCGTGTTTATCCATCACGTGATAATAAATTGATTTATCAGCTCAATGTAAGGCCTGCTATACATACTTTGGTGTATGGCTTGTTAGTGGACTAACTTAATAATTGTCATATCCCCAGATTTGGGTATGGATTATCAAGGAAATGAGTGCCATATTTGCAAAAAGGTAATTATCGAATGAATAAAATAATATTCTCAATACTAATTCTTCTTTTTATTCAGCTAACTACTGCTCATGCACAAGTAGAGGTGTTTAGTGAGCAAATTTCTTTAGGAACAGCCTTGAATAGTTTTTCTGATGAAGCTTACGTGGTAGTGAGTCCTGATGAGAGTCAGATCTATTTTACTAGAAAAAACCATCCTGATAATGTTGGGGGTGCTAGCGACCCAGGAGATATTTGGATGAGTGAACATCAGATAGATGGTACTTGGTCTGATGCTGAGAATATCAAAGGAATGAATACGAAGGGAATGGACCAGTTTGTGGGCTTCCTTGATCTAGAAAGGAATGTCGCAGTTTATTCAGGTAAGAAAATGAAAGCCTTTCATCGGGTTAGTGGAAGATGGTTTGATTCTGGAGATATCGAAATTGAGTATTTGAAAAATAATGGGGAGATGTTTTTCGCAAGCATTAGTTTGGATGCAAAAATCATGCTTTTTGGAATGGAATCATTTGGCACCTATGGGGTAGAGGACCTCTATGTCAGTTTTTTGAAAGCTGATGGTAAATGGAGCTCTCCCAAGAACCTTGGTTCTCAGATCAATACAAGTACACAAGAGATTACAGCATTTTTGGCGGCAGATAACAAGACGTTGTTCTTTGCTTCAAATGGACACGGTGGAGAAGGTAGTTTTGATATTTTCATGTCCGAAAGACAAGATGAGACTTGGCAAAAATGGTCTCAACCAAAAAATTTAGGAAATAAAATAAACTCTATTGGTTCAGAAAGTGCATTTGTATTGCCGGTAGAGAAGGAATTTGCTTTTCTTATTAGCACACAAAATAGTGAAGGATTTGGAGATGTGAAGAAAGTCAGAGTCTCGCAAGAGATTGAAAAGCCTGCTATTGATTATAATGAAGAACCCATAGCAGTTGCGACGAAAGAAGAAACTAATCTGCTGATGTTGGCTGGTGAAGTAAGAAACAATGTGACGCATCGAGTGCTAATTGGTGCTGAGATTGAAATATCAGTATTGCCTTCTGGAAGTCTTCATAAAGGAAGAACCAATCGAATGGGTCAGTTTAACGTCAATGTGCCTCAAGGCGAGTCCTACGATATCAAAGTGAGGGCCTATCAGTACATGCCTGCAGAGTTGACTGTGTCGGGTCGTGATCCAAGTAGAAAGGATAGGAAGTCATTTGAACTAGCTCCGATAGTTGAGGGGAACACAGTAGCACTCGATCACGTATTGTTCAAACAAGGGGAAAGCGAATTAATGGAAGGTTCTGAAAAGGAGTTGGATTTAGTTGTCGAGATGATGAAATACAATCCTGAGATTACCATTTTTCTTTCTGGTCATACAGACAATCAAGGTAAATCAAGTTTGAATTTACAATTGAGTAAGGACCGTGTGTCAACAGTGGAGAAGTATTTACTTGGGCAAGGAGTAAGTACGGAACGAATCACAGGGCAAGGTTTTGGTGGAACCAAACCAAGAGCCAGTAATGCGGATCCAGAAACTCGCAAGTTGAACCGTCGAGTGGAATTTACCATTCACACCAAGAAGTAATTAACCAAGTCTTTCAAACAAAGCATCTATGTCAGAAGTAGTCTGATAGGTGCCAAACCCGAACCTCAAGCGATCTGCTCTTGAGTCAACTGTGATATTTTTACCCTGTAATACCTGTTTCATAGCTAATGCTTGATCCGTATTAAACGTAAGGAAATGCCCGAATTGAGAGGCTTTTTGCTGGGTGATAATGAGATCTTCAGTAGTGAGTCCCATCATGCCATGTTTTGCCAGTTTGGCTAAAAAGTGTAACTGAAGTTGTAAGACGTAATCATGGATTTTTTCAATCGTCATGTTATTGGCTTTCCACATATTGAAAACACTACACATCCGATACATGCCAGCGGATTCGCTTGTAGCACCTAAAAACCTTCTTGCGTCTGGTGCATAGGGTACTGTGTTCTGATTGTCTTCTAGTGAATCAAATTCTGCAAACCAGCCCGTATAGAGCGGGCGGTATTTTTCGAGATGATCGGGAACGGACATGAAGCAGATGCCTTCTCCAGCTTGCATGTATTTATACCCACCTCCCAGATAAAACACTTTGCTTTGAATGGTAGTTAGATCAACGGGGATCGCACCGCAAGCATGATAGCCATCAATGATGATCATGGTGTCAGGGTGTGCGGTCTCAACAATCTCTTCAAGAAAGTCTACAGTTAGGCCTGAATTGAAAAATACCTGACTGATGTAGATGATGTCTTGCTGCCCTTCTTTGATGGCAAGGAGGAATCTTTCTTTGAAGTCTTGAAATGGGAGTACTGCGACTTCTTTTGATTGGATATGGTCGTACTCCGCTAGGCGATTGACTTGCCTAGTAAAGGAATAGAATTCTGAGTCAGAGCTAAGTATGTTGAGCGGTTGGGTAAGGTCAAAGCAACTGATCAATCGGTAGAGTAATGTATGTATAGTAGGAGAAAAGCACAATCTGTTGGGGTCATCAAGATGCATTAATTCTTGCAAATGAGATTTTAGCTGAGTTTCTATTGCTATGATAGATTTACCCCATTTCTCATCAGCTTCTGCAAAACCATCCAATACATATTGCTGATGAGCGTCTGCCACACAGTCTGGCCAGAGGTGGTGGCTGTGTGCAGCAAAATGAAGCTTGTCTCCCATAGCAGAGAGGCTTTTTGAATAGAGATGCTTGTAGCTCATGAGTCAAACTTAATCATTCTGGTGGATTATTCTTTGTCTGTGGAACGACACCCTGTGGGTTGAGTACTGTCTTTCATGTTAACCCTCCTCCAGTTTGAAATTGCACTGTGCTAGCTTATTGGTAGTTTTAATGTGAACGTAGTACCGATCTCCGGGGTACTATTGACTTCAATGTTGCCGTCGTTGCTCTTTATTTGTTCTTTGACTAAATAGAGGCCTATACCAGTCCCTTTAGCTGCTTTTTTTTCAACCAGCCTTTCAAAAGGTTGAAAGATTATATCCCCATTTGTTTGTAAATCCATACCCATTCCATTATCTGAGAAGGAAATTTCAGCATGTTTTTGGGTTAGTATACCCTTGATTGAAATCACAGGAGATCTTTCATCGTGGCAATATTTGATTGCATTGGTAATCAAGTTTTTGAATATGCTATCAAGATCAAATTGGTGAAAGTAGACTGAGTCAATTGACCCAAAATCATAGGACAAGGTGGTATGAGATTCTTCTAGCTCGGTTTTGAGTTGTGCTTCGAGCTTTTTTAGTGTTTGGGTCAGGTTACAGTGTGTTTTCTCTCTGATGCCAGCTTTCTCTTGTCGCAAGAGATCCGAAAAGTCACTAAAAGTATCTAACCAGGAATCGGATACCTCGGATAGCTTTTCAAGAAATAATTCTCGTTCTTGATCCTCCAAGTTATCTCTCTTAAGTAAATCTGTTAGCGCTTTGATTTGAGTAGCAGGACCTTTCAGATCGTGGGTGATTTTGCTAGTGAATATATCAAGGGATTCGTTGACCTTCAATAATTGCTGATTGATGCTGTTCTTTTTGTGATGTATTTTACCCAGTTTAAATCCTGCCAACCCAAGTACAATAGGTGCTGTGTCGACCACATAATGGATTACATTTAGTCGGTGTATGGTGAGGATTCCATTCCAATTAAGAAGGATGTCTTTAAGGAAAAAGTCTAGGAGAAGTGCGAAAAGAGGGAAAGTACAACCAAACAGCACGCCGTATAGCGTGAATTTGTAAATTGTTTTGCGTTTGTTTTTGGTTATCAAGGTTTGCTTTTTCATTGGTTAAGGAAGTGATGAAAGATGTTACCCATTTCATATACTTTAAGCTACGAACGCTGTTTTTGTGGGGTTATTTTATAGTGAATCTAATTAATCTAGTCAAGGAAAACCATAAATGGAGAGGTAGAGTTCTATTAACTATAGCCGTAATCAAGTAAAAGCACCTGTCTCTAATAAGTCTAGAATGCTTTTTTATCAGAATGTTAATCCAACAGGCTTGTTAAGTTCTTTTTCAGGAACTCTGGTAAGAGTTGAATATCTCCTTTTGCAGTCCTTTGTATATAAAAAGGGAAGCGATAAACGTCAGGATTTTTATTGGTTTAAAAACTGTATTTAAACCGCATAAAGAGATAGGTACCTCCTTCTCCGTAAAGTGTCATCGTATCCCCGAGGAAAAATTGCCCTGCTACGAGTAAGTCAAAGTTTTCTTGAATGTTCCAACTGATGTTGGGACTGATGAACCAGGACTGATCTTTTGGGTTGAGCATAGTCGCTAGCCCTCCAGACAGAATCGGAGTGAAACTACCAGACGCTTGAAAAAATAAATTATGCATGGCTGGACTGAGAGTCTGGACTGAGAGATTTCTGTCAAGGTAAAATGCTGCATAATCTCCTGTTTTTCCATTTAAGCCTTCGGAGTTGAAGAGGTAAGATGATTGGATGTACAATCCATTGTTGAAAGTATAATCTATGTCCACTGTCCCTACGAACTGATAGGAGCCCGTACTTGATGTGGTAGGGACAAAGTAAGTTCCTTCACCTCTGAATCCGGCTCCTTTGATGTCTCCAGCCCATCCGCCACCTAGGAGAACGAATTCTTTTTGATAGCCACTGAAAAATTGAAAGTCGTAGAGGTTTTTGTTAAATTGGTATTTGGCGGCAAAAGTGCTACCAGAGACACTGTCAGCTAATTCATATATCAAACTCAATGCGGAGGTAGCACTGGTGTAATAGTTAACTTGTATTGCATCAGTACCGGGTCTTTCTTCATAGTCAAAATCAAAGTAGGAGTAGGAGTTGAAGATGTCGTTTGGGTTCCAGATCATGGAGGTTCCCCAGTTGATTCTTTGTCGTCCTGCAATGACTTCCCAATCGCCATTTTGATAGGTGAGGTTCAGTCTGTCAAATACGGTGTGTAGCGCCGAGCTTTCACCATTGCCCCACAAAATACTGAGATCAAAGAACCCCGGGTCGTCTCCCAAATTACCATATACATCAGGAAGATACCGAACTAACTCTCCCCAGAAAAAACGATTTCTCATCGACGCATTGAATGTGAATTTGTCATTGACATACCAGGCGTAATTGAGCCTATTGTGTAAGAAGTTGTCCGTGATCAGGGTTCCAGAGTCTGCAGGAGGGAGTATGGCTGTGTGCATGTATTTCATGTAGCCACTCAAGCTCATATTGTCTTTGAGCTTAGCATCCTGTGCTTGGGAGATGTTGCATGCTGAAAAAAGCAGGAAGAATAGTACAGAGTATTTAGTATTGAGTACTGAGTATAGGGTCTTGAGATTCGAGTGTAAAGTATATAGTACTGAGTATTGAGAAATGGGATGCTTTGAATTGAAAGCATTTTGATTCTTGGTTCTTGAATCTAAAATATTGAGTTTCAATCCGCCGCTATTTGGTTTCATCCGCGACCACTTTACCATCCTCTAACTTGATCAGTCTTTTGGCTTTCTTCATGACTCGATCGTCATGAGTAGAAAAGATGAAGGTCGTGTTTTCTTTTTCGTTCATCTCCAACATCATATCCAATAGGTTCTCCGTTGACTTACTGTCAAGGTTGGCAGTTGGTTCGTCTGCGAGGATGAATTGTGGTTTGGAAGCGAGCGCTCTGGCTACAGCCACTCTTTGCTGCTGACCACCTGACATCTCTGCAGGTCTTGAATTGGCTTTGTCAGCGATATGCATGGCTTCTAACAGTGCCATAGACCGGTCTTTGACTTCTTGGGCGGGATAGTTCATCAGCTCCATGATGAAAGCCACATTTTCATACGCACTCAATACTGGGATCAAGTTATAGGCCTGAAATACAAAACCAATATTGTGTAATCTGAAATCAGCCAACTGTTTTGAATTGAGTTGGGTGATGTCTTGGTTCATGATGGATACTGTGCCTGTAGTGGGTCGCTCTAACCCCCCGAGCATATTCAAGAAAGTAGTTTTTCCGCAACCTGAGGGTCCTACAATAGCGGAGAACTCACCTTTTTCAAAAGAAGCGCTGATCCCATTGACCGCATGAACCGGTACTGTATCTGGGTTGTAAACTTGCGTGACATTATCTGTTGTAATTATACTCATGACTAATCTCTTATTGCAGTTGCAGG
>JAOPTS010000071.1:0-4320 GCA_051531955.1 Reichenbachiella sp. | reverse complement strand
ATCTTGAAAAGCAACTTCAAACTAGCCTCCCTTTACCCAACCAAAAAAGAGAATGAATATGCACTAACCTTTAGCACGGATCATTCTTTTGATGGCAAAGTGATCAAGTATTTACTAAATATAAATGCGGAAGGAGTAACCACAATTCAAGAGCGGTCCAGTTCATATTTCTATCGGTCAGTTTATCAATACAATAGTCTTGAAATATTAGATGCATCAAACTACCTACACCATTTTGCCAAGATGTCAATTGACCAAGATGATGAAAAGACATTGCATGAGATCATTGATATTATTTTGGATGAATCGTATCAGAAATCAGGTATCTATTCTTTAGAAAAAAAGGAATTTATCCTTCCAGCAGAGCACCTGTACATAGATAGACTCTATTACATGGATGAGTTTGAGAACTATCAGGCAAGAGACTACTATCAAGTGACACAACTGGAAAAATCTAGTTTTGACAAACAAAACAAAGACTTTAAAGCCATGCGGGATATGCTCAGCTTACAAAGAGTTGGGCTTTATGACCAAGCCTTTAATCAATTGGTGCGTCCACAGATTTGTAATTTGGTGGCATTAGAAAATGGCGGGTTTTGCACAGTAACACCAGATAGCCTACTGGTATACAGCCAAGAGAACATCCTAATGGTAACTATTAGAGAATTCCCAAGGGCATTCGATTCATTTGAAAAACATGGAGAGAATTATTATTTAATCTCATACGGAGAAGATGATGTAGCCATGGAATATGGAATTCAAGACTTCCATATCTACAATGACGAAGGAAAACTACTGAAGACCGTATCATTGAGAAGAGAAGATCTCAAAGATTCTGGTGACACAAGTGTAGTGTCCATTTCTCAGCCTATCAATGAATGGGAGTTAGAAACGGGTATTTATGATTTTGTGAATAGTCAATTCGCTATGGAGCCTGATTATCGATCTGTACAGAAATTATTGTATAAGGATGGTATTGTTTCTTGTGAGAAGAACAATTGTTCATATTACTACAGTATTTATGAAGGCCAGAGTCGACGTTATTTAGATCAACGATTGCAACCTTTCATCCCTACCAATGCGATATCTGGTGATATTTATGCGCCCCTAATGTTAGACGAGTTCTATGATGACGAAATTGCTTTTGATATAGCACCTACAGACAGCTCAGACATTGATTACAAACGCTTTAGACCCATAACAGTCCAACCAATTACCTATAAAATAAGTGATGACATATACGATTCATACTGCGGTACCATTCAAGATTATAATTTCTATGGCTATGTATCGGATTCTGTAGGAGGGTTGGAGATAATTGCTTTGGCAGAATTTGGCAACAGCAATCCTGATACCCCTATTACTTATGCCCTTAAATATAAGAATAGCCGGCGGTTAATACTTCCACCATTTTTTAAGGAAATGAAATTCAACCATCAAGAACGAAGATTGGAGTTTACTTACAATAATGAGAAAGGATCAATTCTTCTAGAACGATATACTCATGATTAACAACATCATAACCATGAAAATAAGCCTACTACTCACAGTCTTTCTATTGGTACTAAATGTGTCTTTGGTTTTTTGTCAAAACACAATTAGACCAGTACATGTTTTCGATTCGATACCCAGAACTTCTTGGAGTGGCAAAGAAAAAGGGGAGATTCTGTCAGAGCAAAAGAAACTAGCATTTTTGGAAAAGTTACCCAAAGGAGAAAGGGTAGAGTTCATCATGGATTATGACGAACATGGTGGAGACACCACCTATTGGGAGCTGAGCTTACATGGGTTGTATTGTCTAGATCTAGACTTTGACGGAGACCTTGATTTATTGTATACCGGACAAAATGGGAGTATGATGCAGTCCGGGACCAAGATTTATTATAATCAGAATGGCGTACTGAGGTATCATTCGAATTTAAGAGATGGTATCATGGACATTAGAAAAACTAAAGAAGAAATTTTAGTTTACACACTTTTTGTGCCTTGTTGTGACTCTTTTACAGAGCGTATTGATGAGTATGTATTCTCAAAATCTGATACCGCTGTTTTCAACTCATCCATATCGATTATCGGAAGAATAACTTCATTATACAATGGCATGGTGGACTTTAGTGAATTTAAAAAAGCAAGTGTAAAAGATGTTTCTATCTATATGCTACCTACTGATTTACGTAGAGGTACGGGGTATTTTAGACAACGTGATAAAGAAATTAGTGACCTATTAAGACAAAGAAAGGTAGTCTCGATGACTGAATTGAAAGGGGAAGTTAATGTACAAATACTAGCTGTAGCTAGGGCCCGTGAGGGTGATTTTACATTGGTCATAACAGAACCATTGTTTGACCTCCCGAAATTTCCAGAGTCACTCTATGAATGGTCCGAAGGGGATGGAAGAAGACTAGTAGGCTGGATCAAGTCAGAGGAATTACAATAACTTTATGACGATGATGATGAGAATGATCAAATCAACTATGTTTTATTTGCTGCTGTTGCTGTCGTCGACCGTGACAGCACAGAGCATAGATACTGTCGCTAAAATTCAACAATTGAAGGAACTAGGCAAGGATTCATTGGTCAAATTAGCTGAGCGTGAGATTCTATCTACGGTTGATATGGTAGGGGGGATTTCAGATGACTTTGTTTTCGCTCCCTATGAGGTCACGATATGGCTCAATGACGAAATGCTAGTAGTCAAATTCGAACTGCCAATCGTTAGACTCGTACCACTCAATACTTGTTACTTTGGTGATCTAGTGGTTGACTTAGTCTCTAATCGCGTATCATTGGATCAAATGCAAAATTCAGAAGATTGTGATGAGGTTGGGTTCATGATGAGATCTCCAACGTCTGAAAAACAGATCAATTTTATACGTAAATCAGTAAATGATTCCCAAGAAATTGGAACATTCTCAGAGCAAAAATACGCTGACAAAAAGGTGATTCACGAGTATGAAAAATACTACAAGGTCACAGTGAAAAGCGTCAGCCAGAATTTATACTATAAGGTAGAGAAGGGTACAGGGAGAATTTATGAAATCCTTCATCGCCGCAACGCGCCGATAGTCAAACAGGATTTAACCAATATTTTTAACTGACATGAGTGATTTTTCGGGATATGAAAAAATGCCAACAAGCTTAAAGAAACTAGGACTCAGTGAAAGTGATTATGGTCGTTTGGACAAATACAAATGGGTGGTGACTGAAAAAGTGCATGGGGCCAATTTCAGCTTTGTCTATGAAGACAATCAATTGAAGTATGCGAAAAGGAAAGAGTACCTCACTTGGCAAGATGACTTTTTTGGTTTTCAAGAGGTGGTGGTACGAATAGAAAATAAAGTGCTGCAGCTTTTTGAAAATCTAAGTGCAGCAATGTCAGGTGACCAATTCATGATCTATGGAGAGTTATTTGGTGGCGAGTATCCACATCCAGATGTCCCGGAAGATCCTAATGTAAAAGCAGTACAGACGGGGGTCTATTATTCTCCTATGATACAATTTTGTGCTTTTGACATAGCTCTTGTGAAGGAGGGAATCAAATACTACCTTGATTATAAAACGGCAATTTCCTATTTTGATCAACACGAAATAATATATGCCAAGCCATTAAAGATTTGCAAATTCAATGAAGCAATGGCATTCGATACACGAATCAACTCTAGCATACCAACATACTTTGGACTGCCAGCATTAGAAGAGAATTTGATTGAAGGTGTCGTATTAAAAACCTTCAATCAATCAGATGAGGAAGCAAATCATACACGTCCAATTATTAAACTGAAGAATGCAGAATTCGAAGAAGAACAAAAATTCCATGAAGCCCAAAAATGGACTTACGTACCCAACATATCTTCAAATACTGAAGCGCTCACATTCTTAGTGGATGAACTAAGAAAGTACGTTACTGCCAACAGGTTAGAAAGTGCCATTTCAAAGATTGGTGCATTAGATTTCAATAATAGTGAGCGCATATCAGCTGTTAAAAAGGAGTTTTCGGAAGACACCATCACAGATTTTGAAGAAGACAATCCTGGATTACTCAATGATCTTACCGAAGCTCAACTCGCCTGGGTCAAAGAAAGACTTCAAGCTGATATCACTAAAATGGTTCATTGATTACCGTTTTGGTGATAAGCTATCATATTGAATAACTTAGACTTCACCTGAACAAAATCTACCAAATTCATTTTTTCATAGAATTGTATTCACGGAGAAGGGCAGAAGATGAGTTATAGTAAAGTGTACTATATAATGGCCAGTGTTATGACTAGGCGTTCCCGATAAATCAACGTTGAGTTAGGAAAGTTGAATGTGAGCAGA
>JAOPTS010000070.1:21125-29422 GCA_051531955.1 Reichenbachiella sp. | reverse complement strand
TACTAGAAAAGATAAAGGCCAATCCAGACTATTAATCCTAATGCTAAAACCAACGCTGATTCAATCCCGAAAAATGGCGGGACGGTCTATAACCTGATTACATTATTGACCACATCTAGTGATTTTCCGCAATACGAGTACAGCGAGTATTTAACCAGGCGTGGAACCATAAATAGGTTTAAGAGTATGAGGTGCATGAAAAAAAACATGTATTAAAATTTACACGTTGTTTATTAGAAGCTATGAAAAGGCATTATCCAATGGCAGTGCCTTTTTTGGTACAATCGTGATAGATAGGCATGGGAGCTCTCTATGGAGGGATGATTTTACAAGTCATTAATTTCTTTGTCTTGGTCCAACATTTTTTGAATGTCGTGAAGCACCTTGTCAAGATTAAATGATTGCCCTTGTAGTATTTCCAAAAACTCTAATAACTCTTCATGACTTCTTTCTTTTTCCATTAGTTGCATGACCCCAAGTATGTTTGCTACAGGCACTCTTAGGTTATGGGCGTTGATAAAAGCGAATTCTGCAAGCTTTTTATTCTTCTTCATTAACTCGTGTGTACGATGTTCTACAGTTTTTTCCAGGTTTTCATTGAGTTCAGAGAGCTTGTCATTGTATGTGTGTAATTCCTCTGCTTGAACAGCTATTCTTTCATGCCCTTCTTTGAGTTCTTTGGTTCTCAGATTAACTAATTTTTTAAGCTCAATGCGTTGTTTGGATAAGTAGTTAGTCCTAATTCTCACCGAAGCATAAATGAAAAGTATTAAACCAATAAAATACAATGTGTAGCCCCACCATGACCGCCACCAAGGAGGTAGGATGTGAATGGTTAATGAAGCACCTGTATGGTTCCATACCCCATCATTGTTCGCTGCTTTTACATGGAAGGTGTAGGTGCCAGGCGATAGGTTCGTGTAGGTTGCGGATTTTTTGTTTTCGACATAATTCCATTCTTGTTCTAAGCCCGTCAATTTATAGGCATACTGGTTCTTCTTCGAATAGGTGTAACTCAGCGCTATGAAGTTCAGAGTGAAAACCGATTGCGTGTGGTTAAGGGTTATTTCAGGCAGCATGATTAACTCTTTTGTTAAGATATTGCTTCCATCATTGACTTTAACTTCTTTGTTAAAGAGTTTAATCCCAATGATGTATACCTCTGGTATGTGGGGGTTCTTGACAATCTTACTGGGGTCGAATAGATTGAAGCCACTAACTCCTCCAAATGCCAACTCTCCTTTTCTAGTTTTGTAGGCACAGAATCTTGAAAACCTACCCGGCTGGAGACCATTGTCACTACTGAAATTAGTGAAAGAATTTGTTTTCGGATCAAATTTGGAGAGTCCCAAATCAGTACTAATCCATAGGAAGTGATTGTTGTCTTCTATTAGACCATAAGTGTAGTTACTGATTAGACCATCTTCAGTTTTATAAATTGAGAAATCGTCCGTGTTATGATTGTACTTTCTTATGCCGTCAATGGTGGCGAACCATAAGTCTCCATTATAGTCTTCTAGTATATGATGAACATCTCCACCTGCTTTCCTGCCAAGCTTGTTTTTTTCATTATTGTATCTGTGGAAAATTCCTTTGGTAATATTCTCTTTCTTAAGCCTAGTGATACCTGAACCTCCTGAAGCGAACCAAAGATCACCGTTCTTGTCTTCATGACCGAATAGCATAACATCATTACCAATCGAAGTACTGTCATTAGGCATAGATTTGTAGTGTCTTATTATTTCGGTAGACGGGTTGTAATGAACTAAACCTTGTTTGAAGGTGCTAAACCATAAGTCTCCAGACTTGGTCTTTAGTATGGAGAAGGTTCTTGCTAGACGAGGGTCCTCAGGTCTGAACCTTTCAAATCGCTCAGTCTTTGGGTCGAAAATATTGATCCCCCCATCCCAGGTACATAGCCATAATTTTTCATCATCGTTTTCGAATATAAATAGAACAGCATTCTTGCTTAGACTATTGGGATTATCTGGGTCGTGCTTGAATTGATGAAAGGTGTTGTTTTTTCTGTCAAAATAATTTAGACCTCCACCATCCGTAGCAATCCATAAGTTCTCTTTTTCGTCCTCGAAAAAATGGCAAATACTGTTACTGCTCAGGCCTTCACTACTGTTTTCAGATTTACTGTAATGACCGAATTTGAATAAGTTCTCATCAATGACTGTCAAGCCATCTAGCAGGCTACCGAACCATATCCTGTCTTCTTTGTCTTGAAAGGCATGCCAATAGGTCGTGCTTGGTGGACTATATGGATTCAGAGGGTCATTTTCGTAGTTCATAAAAAGATTGTCCTCTCTGTTATACAGAAGAATTCCGCCATTTTCTACGCAACCCCACAGCCTATTTTGACGATCCAGCATTAAGTTTACAACACTATTGTTCTTTAGTTCATAATGCTCAAACGTTGCAGAACCTTTCTTTAAACGATCAATCCCAGAGTAGTCACTACTTATCCACAGGTCGCCATTATTATCCATCACTAGACAGGAAATGTAATCCATTGCTATTGACATGTTGTCCTCTGGATCATGGTGATACTGGGTCAGTGCTTTTGTGTTAATATTTAACCGATAAAGCCCCTGATCGAAAGTTCCTACCCACATGATGCTGTCGTTTTCAAAGGTGAACCTAGAGAGTCGCGTATCGAGGAATAGTTCCTGACCAAATTGTTCAAATTCATCACTACCGGCATTTTTATAGAAAAGTCCATGACCAACATTGAGTACCCAAAGCGTTTTATTTTTATCCTCCAATAAACTGTATATACCTTGATCTTTTCCTAATGCTAATGGATTAGTTAAATCGTATCGAATGAAATTATTATTGTCACGGCTGTATTCGCACAAGCCAGATGCTGTTCCTACCCATAGTCTTTTGTCACTTGTTTCTAAAATTGACTCCACCCTTACGTGACTGAGGCTACTACTGTCATTTGTGTGGTGATAGATTTCATAACCTTCTCCATCAAATTTGTGCAGACCTATGTACGTTGCGATCCACATGAACCCGTAACTGTCCTGATGAATGTAGGCCGCTTGATTATTACTGAGGGGTGCGTCGAATTGTTTGAACCGAATATTCGGGTTATTTTGATAGGCTTGAGAGAAATTACTATGGAATAATACTATTATTAGCATCAATCCCTTGCCTATGGTTCGGGAAACCCGCTCGCACTTTTCCCAATTGACCTTGTGTAATATCATTTCTCTCTTTGTTGCCTATAAATATATAGAAAATAATAGCAATTCAAGGGAAATATCATTTGTCATGGTGAATACCGCCCTGTACGAATGGGAGCAAAATGTAGAAATTATTTCGTTGAAAAATTTTGTACACTTATATCTTTATTCATTTGTATTTTGTAGTTTAATAATAAAAGAGTGTCTAGGATTTATAGATATTGTAATCAGGGATCATATGCTTTTACCATTTTTTGATGGAGCTGTCTAGCATTACATTTTTTACAGACCAGGCCAAACCAGGACTGACTTAAAGCTTCATAAAATGAAAGTAAACAATATAAAAATACTTGGTAAGTACTATTTATGTATTCTAGTATCTACGATGCTATGGAGTTGTGAAAAGAATGTAAGTTATGACAGACCCAGTGACACTTGGGTTTTTAGGTCGGTACTCGATGAGAGGGCTCGAATGATTACCGCAGCGTTGAATGAAGAGATGTGGGTGGCATATGATATTCAAACTGCCCAAATGTACAAAGCATGGAAGGGTGGTGTCAAACTAGACGGTGCAGTATATACTACTTCACATGGCCCCCAGCCTACGAGTCTTGGCTATGCTTATTTTACTGATGAAAAATCTTCCTGGCGTCTAGCAAATGGAGATGACACCCTCTCGCTTAAATCAAATTATAAGGGCCATTCCTTTGATAAAGGACAACTCACCTTGAAGTATGAGTTGATTGCCAAGAATAGAATAATTAGTATCCAAGAGGTTCCAGAATATGAGAAACGAGGGAATCAAAATGGATTGAATAGGTCTTTTTCTGTTTCAGGGTTAAATGATGGAGAAAATTTGATCTTGAAGACATCCTTAACGTCTCTTCGATCAGATAAAGATTATAAAACCAAAGGGTCGGAATTTAACATCAGTGCTGTCCGTAAGGATAATTTTGAAAATGGAGAGGTGACCGTTATCGAGGGCGTTTTGGTTATGTCGAATGGAGAATCAAGTTTATTGGTGTTCTTTCACCCTGGTTTTGACCGGATAGCACCTGAGATGCTTAGGTCTGAATTGACCGAAGATGGTAAAGAAGTTCATCCAGGCGCTAAGCTAATAGAGAAGAGTGATTGCCATGCTTGTCATAATACGGAATTAAAAACCATAGGTCCAGCTTACATAACCGTCGCACGTAAGTACATGGATAACCAAAAGAGTATTGATATGCTGACGGATAAAATCATCTCTGGTGGTAGTGGTGTGTGGGGAGATGTACCCATGGTCGCACACAACGCTTTGAGTAATGATGAAGCTGCCGAGATGGTGAAGTATATATTGTCACTAGATGATAAGGAGAGCAGTGGCAGCTGGTCAAAATTCATGATTGGAGAAAAATCAAGAATTCTAAGCCTCGAAGATAAATATAGTAAAGGTCCAGGACAGGGATTATTTGTCAATTATTATAGATTGACAGAGCGCGTCGATGATGTGGACGAAGTAATCAAGAATTCAGACCCTATTAGAAATGGCCCTATGGAAAATATCCATACATGGGGTAATGACTTTGATATATCAGGTGACTTTTTCATCGTAGAGTATTCTGGTTTTATAGACATCCCTAAGGAGGACAGCTATGGGTTCCGATTAATCAATAATCATCATGTACAAGTCTATATTGACGACCAGTTGCTTTTTAATCATCTTGGAGAGAATGATTTTGAAGAGTTAGGTTCTGAGATGTACTTGAAATCAGGAAAGCACCGTGTTAAATTAATTCATCAGAAGGCAAAACACTGGTCAGCAGTATCTCTGCAGTGGTTCAACAAAGAAAAAGAGGTTTACGAGTTGATTCCAGATGATCAATACAGCTTTGATGAGTCTAATATTAGGAAGACTATTAGTTACACCCCACTTTCTGAATTAGTAAAGAGTATACCAGGCGATAGTAGACCAGTAGCAGGGCTTCATCCTGCGTTCGACTTGTTCCAAGCACGACCGAATGATTTTTTACCAAAAGTAGGAGGAATTGATTTCTTATCGAATGGTGATATGGTCATCTGTACCTGGGATTCGGTAGGTCCAGTCTATCTCATAAAAAACTATATGACGGGAGATCCAGCGCAGATTACAGCCAAACTAATTGCCAGTGGTTTGGCAGAGCCCTTGGGACTGAAAGTCGTGGATGATGAAATTTATGTCCTTCAAAAACAAGAACTCACCAGGTTGGTAGATACCGATGGGGATGAGATGATTGACGAATATCAAAAAGTAAGTGATAACTGGCGGGTGTCGGCTAATTTTCATGAATTCGCCTTTGGGTTGGATTACCAAGATGGCTTTTTCTATGCCACACTGGCTACAGCGATTATGCCTGGTGGCGCCAGTGCCAACCCTCAGATTCCTGACAGAGGGAAAGTCATCAAGATCAATAAAGATAACGGGAGTGTGACCTTTATGGCTAGCGGTCTGAGAACGCCGAATGGAATAGGCAGAGGAGTAGATGGTGGTCTATTTGTTGCAGATAACCAAGGAGATTGGTTGCCCGCTTCTAAGATTGTAGAAGTGACTGAAGGCGCATGGTTTGGTTCACGATCAGTTGATTTCGAAGGGACAGATGGGATGCAAGAAACACTTCCTGTGGTTTGGTTGCCTCAAGATGAAATTGGTAATTCACCAAGTCAACCGATAGCATTTAGCTACGGACCCTACCAAAACCAAATGTTACATGGTGAAGTGACACATGGAGGTTTGAAACGAGTATATGCTGAACGTGTAGAGGGGAAATTGCAAGGAGCTGTTTTTAGGTTTACCCAAGGTTTGGAAGCGGGAGTAAATAGAGTCAGTAAAGCACCTGATGGATCGTTAATGATTGGAGGAGTAGGAAACCCAGGTAACTGGAGCCATAATGAGAATGGTTGGTTTGGCCTTCAGAGAATGGTCTACAACGGTAAGCCTGTATTTGAGATGCTCAAGGTAAGTGCAAAAGCAGATGGTTTTGAAATTGAATTCACTGAAGCGATTAAAGACGGTCAGCAGGTTAAAGCAGAAGATTTCTTAGTTCAACAGTGGTATTATCTGCCAACTAAAAACTATGGAGGACCGAAATTGGATTTAGAGACCTTAATTCCTTCCAAATTCTCTATGTCTCCAGATCGTAAGAAAGTCTACATAACACTAGAAGGGATGAAAGAAAATCATTTGGTGTATTTTAGGATTATTAGCCCATTTGCGAGTAGTACTGATCAGGAATTGTGGACGACCGAAGCATGGTATACCCTGAATAAAATCCCTGGTGAGTTGCTAGAAAGTATAGATTATACCCTTGCGCATAACACCTTAACACCTGATGAGATTACGGACGGTTGGAAGCTATTATTTGATGGAAAAACATGGGGTCATTTTAGAAATTATCGCAAAGAGACGATTGGTAAGCAATGGACGGTAGCTGATGAAGCATTTCATTTTAAAGGTAAGAAAGCAATAGATAAAGACTGGAATTCTGAGGATGGTGGAGATGTTATCATCACTGACAAGACCTATGAAAATTACGAGCTTTATTTGGAATGGAAATTGCAAAAAAATGGCAATAGTGGGGTCATCTATAATATCATTGAAAGTGAAGATTATGATTATGTCTGGTCTACAGGACCTGAATTGCAATTGCTAGACAATGTAGGACATGGTGATGGTCAGATCAAAATGCACCGAGCGGGGGATTTATACGATATGATCAGTACCAAGTTCGTGACAGTGAATGAGCCAGAACAATGGAATAGAGTGAAGCTAATAGTCAACAATGGTCATGTAGAACATTGGCTTAACGGATACAAAGTAGTAGAGTATCAACTATGGACACCAGAGTGGGATGAAATGGTTGCCGGTTCTAAGTTTGCCGAATTCCCGGGCTTTGGTACGGGACGAGGAGGGCATATCGCACTTCAAGACCATGGAGATAAGGTATGGTTTAGGAATATTAAAATTAAAGAGTTGTAGTCAATTAGAAAGTTAATGGTAGATTGATATAGAGTTCATACTGTCTGCCGGTCTTGCTTTCGGTTATAGGAATCACTTTTATACTCGGCAATTCCATGTTCTGATTTTGAGTATGTACGGTATAGTTGTTGGCGTTATTTTTGCTTCGCGAATACGATATTCAGTGAAATAGCGCCTATCGATATCTTTGATAGTATAGTTTTCATGTGATGGTGTAGAAGTCTAATTGTTTTGATGGTTTTGGTCATTATAATGGTGGCTATTCTTTCATCAACCCAGCCAACCATTGTATACTAAGCACTCCGGTCATAGGAAATGCTGTCTGATGGTTACCTTTGACTATCACTTTATTTAGCAATAAACTTTCATCGTTTCTATTTTCGAGCATGGAGATGAATTCTTCGATGTGTTGGCCTGCCTCTTCCTCCATTGTGCCGTATGAAATAAAAACTTTAGCGTTCAAACTTTTATTCATTGAGTTATATAAAAGTTCAAAAACTTTTTGTTTCACTTCAGGACTATTTTTAAGTGCTGGGCTTCCAAGTAAGTAATGTTTAAAGCTTTCGGGTTCGGAGGACAATATATAGGCACCAAATAATGCACCAGCAGAATACCCAAAATAGGTGCGACTCTTAGAGTCGATTTCATACTTGCTTTCTATCGTTGGGAATACGTCGTTTCGAAAGAATCTAAAAAAACTTTCTTCCTTACCAAAAGACATGTCTGCTTGCCAAGCAACGCCTATTATAATGACATTGTCAAATATCATGTCGGTAGCGGCAGATAATATCTCGATATGCACTCGCGGATCTGTAAAATAGATGACTGGGTATATGGTGTCTTGATTATCGACATACCCTTTAGGCAGTTTTATTAAGAGTTCATTTTGCTTCCCCGTCTCAGTATTTTGGATAGAAATAAACCACTATGGACTTAAAGTCCATAGTTTTCGTTGTGACTTTAAGTCACTTTTCTATTCAATGATGAAATTTGAATTAGACGCATCATTGGGCTTGCGATGATGTTCTAGATAGTTATTGACCATATCATCAGTAATATTACCAGTACTCCAACAACCATAACATATTGCCCAAAAATGACGACCC
>JAOPTS010000070.1:0-20972 GCA_051531955.1 Reichenbachiella sp. | reverse complement strand
TATGAACACTCAAGTTTGATACTGAATGACTGTTTATTCGATCTGAAGACATACATCAAAGGTGAAGTTTTTAGAAGCTAAAGCGAAATGCACTAAAGTGCATAGTTTTAACTATTCTCTGGGACCAATAAACTGAGTTCTTGGCATCTCATAAGCTTGCTCCTTGATTGAATTTTCGGTTGATTTATCATCATCTATCGCGTTTTGAGTATTGCACCCATTTAGAAAAAATAGGAATACAGATGATAGAAATATATGTTTGAAAATTTTCATTGCTCTAATGTTTAAATTCGTTCTACTGTGTTCTCTATTTGTAACATGGACTTATGGCCTAAGTGACTCAATAATTTTTGCATCCACCCAGTAGATGTCGGTGTTATTAGCATCTATTTTTCTGTTGAACAAAATGTATTTGCCATCTGGTGTGACGGTTGCATAGGCGTCCCATTCGGAAGAGTTAACACCATCGCCCATATTGATGGCTGGGCCCCAGCTTCCATCCTCTAGCTTGAAACTGATGTACAGATCAGAATTCCCATAGCCGCCTTCTCGTTCGCTATCCCAAATCAGGTAGCTTTCGTCTGGTGCTATAAACGGGTGAGCAGTCTTTTTCCCAGAATTGACTATTGGTCCCATTTGAGTAGGTTCTTGACGTTTTCCGTCCTTGACTGTTGAAATACGGATGGCGTCATTGTTTTTGTAATCATCAAATACGTAGGTGCCTTTGGTGGAAGCAGATAAACGCATAATGCCCCAACCCTCTTGAGCTATCATGGGTCCAAGACTTTTACGTTCTGACCAACTGTCGCCCATGCGGTCCTTGTAGCCGCTGGCCATGTGCATGCGCGAGCCGTCTGGTGAAAACGTGATTTCACCTTGTCTTGGAAAATCAATGTATTTCTTCCAGACATTTTTTTCTTGTCGGAAACCGATCACCGTTGGATGGAAGTTGTCAGGATCGTAGCTGGTGTATTCACCAAGATCCCTAGTGAAGTAAAACTCTTTCATGCCAGGCGCAAACACGCCCTCAAGCTCCCATCCTTCTCTGGATATGATATCAGGGGCGAAAGGTTCTGCGATCATTCCTGGAGGCTTTTGTCCCATATAGGGCCCTTCCAAGGTTAGACTACTAGCATCCTTTTCAATTTTTTCTTGAGCAAATACAGCGTTGAGCGATACAAGGCTTGTCAATATTAATAATTTCAATGTTTTCATGTGTTTTTTTTTAAAATTTCAATAGGTACTGCCTGCCTGTCAGCAAACATGGAATTCGTAATTAATTCAACCATCTTCTTTTTTTATTAAAAGTCTCGGGCCTTATGCTCATTTCACATTTTTATATGAGTTGGTTAATGGGGTCTAAGATTCTCGATAACCTGCGCACTCACCCAATAAGGGCTTGCTACCCAATTGGTACTTCCATCTTCTTTGACCTTCCACTCTCCCCTAGAAAAAAAGAAGTACTCTCCATCGTCTGTCACACGGGCGCCACTTTCCTGGAGTGCTGTGTTTACCTTATCTCCCATGTTCATCGCTGGTAACCAAGAACCATCTTTCGCTCTAAAGCTAATATAGATGTCAGAACCACCATATCCGTCTTCTCTCACCACATCCCATATCAAATAGGATTCATCCGGCGCAATTTGTGGATGAGCAATCCATGTCCCGGTGTTAATCTCCTTGCCCATTTTTTGACGAGGTTCATATTTACCGTCTATAAGGCGTGAATAACTGATAGCCCCAACTGTATCAGGTTCTTCATATTGATCAAAAAATGAAGTTCCTTTTTCTGAAAACGATATCCCCATGATATACATATCTGAAAAAGGAGGTCCCAAACTTTTGAACTCCGTCCAACCCGTATCGGTTCGTTCCCTATATTTATTTCCACGGTACACGGTATTAGCATCCTTAGAGAATCTTGGCCATTTTAGTTCGGTTTCAGATTCGTTCCCCCAACTCCCATTCTCATATCGGATAACAAAAAATGTACGTTTTTCATATTTCCCATTTTTCCTAGAGAAATAGTAACTCTTCATATCTGGTGAATGCTTACCTCCTTCAAAAAGTCCCTCTGGAGAAAGAATCTCAGGAGCAAACGTTATGGGAATTAAGCCGGGTGGCTTTTCTCCAAAATAGCGGTCTTCTAATGTTGGAAAATCAGGGTCGATTGTTTTCTGATTTTTAGTATGGCAAGCATTTATAAATAGTGCCAATGCAAGTGTCAAAATAAAGTGTGTATGTTTCATTTTTTAGATTATGATAATGAGATCCGTTACTTTATAAAAGCTGGTATGATACGCTCTGCGGTTATTTGAAGGGTAGTGTTATCGTTTTCATGAGCAGTAACCACAACCATCAGATCAAGCGCTTCGATTAGAATGATGTACTGGCCGCCACCACCCTGAGCGGATGTGCTGAAATAGCTTTTATTATTGTATTTCAAATCTGCACTCCACCAGTAATAACCATATCCTAGATTAGAGACATCTTTTCCACCACCGTAAACGTCATCGTCACCGGTATAGAGAATTCTACTGGTTGCTTTAGCGATAAATACTTCTAGCATCAACTGTTCTCCATTCCATTTGCCTTTGTTCATGGTCAAAGTTCCCCACTTGACCATATCACGAGATATCATGCTAGAGCCCCAAGCAGACTCTGGAAGGCCGCTCACGGCTGTTTGCCAGCTATAATTTGTTATACCCAGTTTGTCCAGGAGTTCATTTTTGATAAAGTCTATAGACGATCCGGGTACGACGGCATCAATGACTTGCATCACCAACATTGGATCGTTTTGATATAAAAAACGCTGAGTCTCTGCAGTAATAGGGTCACTATGCTCCAGATAAGCCTGAACGTGCCCTTGACCTTTTAACTGGCTTGGATGATTCTTGATTTTTTCACCCTGTTCTTTACTGTGGCGGATACCGGAACGCATAGTCAAGGCCTGGTTCAGCGTGATCTTTTCCACACCCGCAACAAATTTTGTTGGGTCCAGATCTTTGAGAAAGCTGACCAACGGCTTGTCTAAATCGGCCATGGTCAAATGCCCCAACTGGATCGCACGGCCGAGCGCCATGCTGGTATAGGCTTTAGTCGTTGACGCTTGCTGATGGGGAAGGTTGATACGTCCCCTCAAATAATAGGATTCAAAGAGAAGCTTACCGTTGTGAACAATAAGATAGCTATCGAATTTACCATCATTGTTATCGGCAATTTCCTGTGCCAGCTTAATAATCATCGCTTTATTCCCACCATCGATACCTAGCTCGCCCACAGAGATACCATCTTTTCTATCAGTTGGCGCTGCATTGATATAAGCCTCTTTGAGATCAGGAATATCCTTAAATGAAAGTGTCGTTTCGGAGACAGTCGCTTCCGGGGAAGTTGATCTTAATTTTTCACTATTCTGGCAATAAGCATTGACAGATAGTAAAGTCAATAAAATTGGTAAGATTTTTACGTATTTCATATTCAATGATTTTGAATTCTAAAAAAAGTACTGTTTTAATTTTATATTAATGGGAGTAACAAATAGACCTTTATCTACTTATTTGTGTTTACAATTTATCATTCCAACCCGCCTACTGGCTCGTTCACTAAAATGGTATTCAAGACCTTTTCTATACGTTCCGCCCTTATTTGGGCCTAAGATTCTCAATAACCTGTGCATCTACCCAGTAAGGACTTCCTACCAGATAAGTACTTCCATCTTCTTTAACCCTTTCATCTCCTTTCCAAAAAAATAGATATTTCTCATCGGGGGTCACCCTCGGGCTTTGGTCATAGAGTCCAGTGTTTATCTCATCACCCATGTTAATAGGCATTCCCCATGAACCATCTTGCTGTCGAAAACTAATGTAGATATCAGCACCATAATTACCTTCTATCTCAACATCCCACATTAAATAGGATTCATCCGGAGCAATGAAAGGGTGAGCAGGCCATTTCCCTGTATTGATCACTATATCAAGCGGCTTAGGTGCTTCACGTTCACCATTTATCAGTCGAGAACATCTAAGAACACCATCTCCCTCTGCAGTGAATTCATCAATATAATAGGTTCCTTTTGCTGAAACCGACAAACCATGGATGGGGAGGTCTTTGTAAGGTTCAAGGCTTTTCATCTCCGACCAACCAGGGTTGAATCGCTCCCTATAATTATCTATATCGGTTGACAGGAAGGACTCACTGCCCCATCTATGATTTTCGTATTGCATGACAAACAACGTAGGGTTCTTATATTTACCACCATACCTAGTGAAATAGAACGCCCTCATATCTGGTGTGAAATCACCACCAAACGCTACATACTCTTCTGTAGAAACAATACCAGGAGCAAACAATTCAGGAATTAAGCCAGGTGGTTTTTGGCCCAGGTATCGATTTTCTAAAGGTGGAAAACCAGGGTCGTTTGCACTATTTTTTTGAGCAAAGGCGGTGTTTATAGATACAGCGATAGTCAGTATTAATAATTTAATAACTTTCATATTTTCTTCCTTTGTATAGTAAGCGTCTCCTCAGGATAAATCATTATTAGTTAGACTTGTACCCCAAACATCCGGTGTAAGTTGTTGACAAGCATGCTTTAATTTGCCAACTGCTCTATGTATGAATGAACTGCTCTAGGAAGCCATTGATATTACTTAGCTTGCATCTGTAAAGCCTCATCAAATGAAATTGAGATCATTAACCTATTTGCTTGTAATCTTCAGTATGCTACTTGTATCAGCGTGTGAGCAAAGTCCTGTTTACAAGAAATATGAGACTGTATATAAAGTAGGTGATCAATCGGGCTGGGCGGCTAAAGGATGGAATGATGAAAGCTGGAAAAAAGGAAAGCTCATCATGGAAGACGGTGGCGTTTTCTGGTACAGGACAAGGATTGATATATTAAAAGCACCAGAAACTTTGCATCCCTATGGGATCCAGTTGGAAGTCTATGGTGAGTATGAGATATTTTGGGATGGGATTTTAATAGGTGAAAACGGGAACCCAGGCCAAGAAGCTGAGCTTCCTCCTGAGGGTGAGTTGTGGGCTACTTTTAGTATACCAACTCATCTGACAGCAAAAGGTAGTCATCTATTGGCTATACGGTCGAGTCTTCATTACTTCCCTGATCATTCAGGCATTCACTTTCTAGCGATCGATGACTATGACGATTTACTGACTGGTCGATTGATTGAGACTTCTTACATGCACATTTTTGCGGGTGCCTTTCTCATTACCTCTTGTTACTTTCTTTTTCTATTCCTGAGCAACAAAAAGGAATACGCCATGCTCCTATTTAGTATAAGTTGCTTTTTTGTATTTGCACTGGTATTGATGGCGTTTATCAAAGCCTATGTACCGATGCACTACAGCCTGCATGTCATTCGATTACAGATCATCAGCTCTCTCATGTTGGGTATTTCATTTTTGATTCCGTTCTATTTTTCCATGCAATTTCCGTATCCCAGACGAAAGCTTCTTTTGATTCTATATGCTGGAATACTATTGTTTATTTTCTTTATTAAGCATCACGCTTTTGATTTCACAGCCATCTATATGGTTTCAAGCATGTGGGTGTTCTCTTTGGGGATAGTCATTTATGGCGTTTACAATAAAATAAGGGGTGCTCGTTTGATGCTGTTACTGCTTCTCATAGGACCAACGATCAATTTTATCACCTATTTTAACATTAGTCTGTACGCTGGTTTGGGTCTCATTCTTTTGGGCATGTTGTATTTGCTATCTCTCAGAATCCAGGAACAACGATTGGCTTATGAAAAATCCCTCGTTCAGTCGACTCGTCTACGTCTGGAATTATTGAAAAAGAATATCCAACCTCATTTTCTCATGAATACCTTGACTTCATTGATAGATTGGGTAGAAGAATCCCCTAAAAAGGGCGTATTGTTCATAGAAGCGGTAGCCAAAGAATTTGATCTTATTCATCAAATGGAAAACCAGGCGCTGATACCTATTGCTCAAGAAATAGCACTTTGTCGTACGCATCTTGAGATTATGGAGTATCGGAAAGAAATAAATTATTCTTGGGAAGAAGAAGGCATAGAACTAGAGCAAAAAATACCGCCTGCAATTCTTCACACACTATTAGAGAATGGAATTACGCATAGTTTCCCGCTGAAAGATAATAGTATAATATTCAAGCTGGTCTTTGAATCAAACAGTGAATACAAGTGTTACACTTTTTTGACGTTTTCTGAGAGTGAGGAGCAATCAACGGGTAAGCATGAAGAAGGTACTGGGCTGAAATATGTAAAAGCTCGATTGACAGAGAGTTATCAATCCAAATGGGATTTAACTTCTGAACAAACGAGTCACGGTTGGAAAAACATCATAAAAATATATTCCTAAGCAGATGAATATTTTAATCGTAGAAGATGAATCAAGAATTGCCAAAAGAATAGAACGAATGACACGTGATATTTTTGGAGAGGCGTTACAATCTCTAACACATCTTAACAAGCTCAAGGAAGCTTTGAAATTTATCGAGGAAAACACATTGGATCTCGTTCTCCTTGATTTGAATCTTAACGGAGACAATGGATTTGATCTGTTGAATACTGCTGTTTCTGAATCATTTCACACCATTGTGATCTCAGCCTACAAAGAGCAGGCAATTACAGCTTTTGAACATGGCGTCTTAGATTTTGTACCTAAGCCTTTTAACAGAGATCGATTGGAGCAAGCTTTTAGTCGGACGCTGACAAAAGAAAAATCAGTAGCCCACAAGGTGAAGGTTTTAGCAATTAAAAAAAGAGGACGGATACAGCTACTACCAATTGAAGAATTACTTTTCATAAAAGGAGCGGGTCCCTATACCGAACTCTACCTTACAGACGGCACAAAAGAGCTACATGATAAATCACTCGAAAAACTGGAACTATTGTTATCCCCTACTTTTGAGCGTCTCCACAAATCATACTTGGTGAAGATGTCTGAGATAAGAGATATAATAGTCGAATCTGGAAGTAAATACATGGCTGAGCTAAAAAATGGAGCGCTCATCCCAGTCGGAAGAACTAAATACAAGGATTTAAAGGCGAAATGGGTTTAGAGGCCTCAGATAATCGGGAAGGAAAATGCCTTGAAACATCTCCAGACAATTTATTGCACATTTTCCACTTTCGCGACTTCTGCGTTGGTATAAAATATTTGGACAATCCCCCTATTGTTTATGGCCAGATATAAAAATGGGGTAATGAGTAGAATAAAGGTGCTCTTCATTCTGTCTTAACTATGTAAACACCAACTGAATATTATATCTTTTAATCTCATGTTTAACTAGTCAAGTTTTTAAACAGAAAGAGCAAAGAGTAGTTTGGGAGCCATTGTGTAGCGGTCACCCTTCTCAACGGCTGTTTTGATGCCCTATCACGGCTGTACCCCACCCAAACACCAATCAAAGAGGCATTCTGCAGCCGAACTGATTTCCAACGAATATTTGAAAGGCACACTCCGATCCAACTGACCTCTAACCGTTGTTTTGGAGAGGTACTACAACCCAATTGATCTCCAACCGTTGTTGGAGATCAATTCCATCATATTATCCAGACTATATTGAGGAATTACCGTATAGTAGTTCTAAGTACAAATACACTCAAACCATGAAATACAACGGCAAAGAAATAGAGTTCCCAGCAGTGATGCAGGTCAGCTTTTCAAAAGTTATCGATGCCTTGGAGAAAATGGCAAATGATGCTGATGAGCATGCCGCTACATATGCCAATAGTCTACTCGAAGAAGTGGCCAAATATCCTGAGTTAAAAGATGGGTTTGAGGATTTTGACTTGATCAAAAAATACAAGGACCCTATAGACAAATTGTGTCGCAGCTTATTTCCAGAAGCATTACTTACCAATGAAATAAAAGGGCTTACTCCGCCATTTTATTTCGAACCCTTCTACACTTCTACTCGATTTGACAACATCATTAAAGATTCAGGAGAAGCATTTACTTACAAAATGAAAGATGTAGATGAAGATACACTCTACTTCTATTGCTGCTACTTCATTCTTGGGAGTCATTTTGGCTATCCGATGTATGGAGGCGGTGCATTGAAAGTTGATATAGTAAACAAACAAAGTATCACGCGCACCTATAAATTAGGCATAAATGCAGATATGTCAGAATTAATTCCCACAGAAAAAGCACTAGACATCACCCGTGAGGACTTTGAATACTTGATCGACAACTTTGGTAATATTGATATTTGGAAAGAAAAATTCCCTCCCAATAGTTGGATCATGCGTGGCGTTAATATTGTCAATCTTGTTGATATCACGATAGACCAGTCCATGTCTGCAATTACTTCCAATCTTTTAAGAAAAAATGAAGACTCTTTTGAACAGGTTCGTAACGGTGTTCGTGATTTATTAAACAATTCTGAATTAGAATTAGGCATCCTGACATTACAACAGGGGAAATTGTCTACGGTAGGAAAAAATGAAGTAACCAGCATTTTACTCAATCAAAATGAAAAGGTTGATTGTAAAGAAAAAATGTGCCACCAAAACGTTGAGCAACTGCTCAAAAAAAATGAAGCAATCATTGTATCTGATGTAGAGAAATTTCATACCAGCTCGCCTGGATACATTTCCAACAGACTCAAAACACTTGGTTTTCAGTGCTACATCTTAGCCCCTTTGATCCATGAAGGTGAGCTACTAGGCTTCATGGAACTCGCAACTAAAAACAGATATGAACTTAATCATGTCACATTGTCTCGACTGGAAGAAGTACTCCCCGTCCTAGCGATGGCGCACAAACGAATTTCTATCGAGACCCAAAATAGAATAGAAGCGATCATCCAACAAGAGTGTACGACAATACACGAATCCGTAAAATGGAGGTTTGAACAAGAAGCTGAGAAGTTCATGAATAAGCAGATCAATGATGAACATCCAGTATTCAAAGACATCAGATTTGATCAGTTGTATCCTATTTATGGTCAAATGGATATCAAAGGATCCTCTGCCAAAAGAAATGAAGCGGTAAAAAAGGACCTTACCAAACAGATAAAAGAAGTAAAAAAAGTAATAAACTCAGCATTCAAACTCACAAAAATGCCTGCTTATGAGGAGTTAGAATTTAGACTTGATTCCTTTTCAAGAGAACTTAAAAGTGAACTTTCAGCAGGAAGTGAACACAAAATATTAAGCTTCTTTAAAACTGATGTCTACCCTGTACTCAAACAGCTAGGGGTACAAAACAATACTGAGTTGAAAAAAGCAGTTTCAGAATTTCAAGCATTGTTGGACCCAGAGCTGAATAGCATATATGAAGAACGTAAAAACTATGACACGAGTGTCAACCTCATCAATCATCAACTGTCTACCTACCTAGATATTAAACAAGAAGAGGCACAAGCCATGTTCCCTCATTATTTCGAACGATACAAAACCGACGGAATCGAGTATAATATGTATATCGGGCAATCGATAACTCAAGACAAAAAGTACGATGATATCTATTTAAATAATCTACGCCTTTGGCAGTTAATTGTGATGTGCGAAATGGAAAATGAGTTTCAAGGGTTACAAAAATTACTGCCGATCCCTATAGAAGTCGCTTCTCTAATTTTAGTATACAATACACCGCTGTCCGTACATTTTAGGATGGATGAAAAGCGTTTTGATGTCGAAGGGGCTTATAATGCACGCTATGAAATCATCAAAAAAAGAGTAGACAAATCTCATATCAAAGGGACAAATGAGAGAGTTACTCAGCCTGGGAAACTGGCTATCATCTACTCTCAAGATCAAGATGCAAAAGAATATCGCGGATACCTCGACTTTCTATCCTCCCGTGGCTATATCAAAGGGGAAATCGAAGAACTGGCACTTGAAGACTTGAGTGGAGTTACTGGCTTGAAAGCACTGAGAGTAGAAGTGGCAATTGCCAAAGGGTTGACCGTAGACGAACTGATAAAAGAAATTGAGTCGAATACTGAAAATTGATTTCATACTCCTCTATCCAAAAGTACTGGGCGTATGCATTTCATTGTCCAATAAATGTCTAGGTGAAAATAATGAGTATCTCATTTTTGTCTGGGGAATATTTTTCAGTTCTGATTGATGATCCTACAATTTTGGAAATAGGTGAAAAATGAATTCACCTATTCTAATTAATAGATAACAATTATGAAATTGAATTGTATTACTGTTTTTAACAGTATCAATAGAGGCAAAATACTCCTCCTATCAGGGCTAATCATTGCATGCTTTAGCAATCTGAGTTATTCCCAAATGTTTGTCGAGTCAGAATCCTTTGCCAGCATGTCAGGAGTGCAGACACAAGGTACCTCTGATGAAGGTGGCGGAATTAATATCGGATATATTGACAACGGAGATTGGATGACCTACTCAATCGATATTCCCGTAGCAGGCGACTATAAAATTAGCTTCAGGACAGCAAGTGAAAACGGTGGTGGAGTGATGAAATTGACTTCATCTCGAAATTCTTTAACGGATTTGAATGTACCTTCAACTGGTGGATGGCAAATATGGCAAACCATAACAAGTGAAAGCCTTTCTTTAAGTAAAGGATCTCATACTTTAAAAGTAACAGCTACTACCGGAGGGTTCAATTTAAACTGGATGGAAATTAAACTTGTAAGTCCTTCTGATAATTTCGCTCCTACTACTCCTGTCATAGGCCAACACAATGCTGACGAACATAATATTGATTTAAGTTGGTCCGCTTCTACCGATGAGGGTTCTGTAGTGGTGGGCTACAAAATATATAACAGTGGCGTATTTCTAGCTTTTTCAGAGGAAACTAGTTTCAGTCTGTCCAAATTGGCTCCAGAAACAGCATTTGAATTGGCCATTCATGCCATAGATTTAGCTGGCAATAGTTCAGAGGCTGCATTCCTATCTACAGCAACAACGGCTTTAAATTTGGAACTAATCTGGTCTGACGAGTTTGACGGTACCACAGTGGACAGAGAGAAATGGAATTTTTCTGTTGGACCAAACAATGCGAACAACGAGGAGCAGTATTATACAGATGGAAATAATTCAAATATTGTTGATGGAAAATTAACAATAGAGGCCAAAATAGAAGAAAAGGAAGGTTGGGAATACACTTCGTCAAAATTGACCACAATTGGAAAAGGAGATTGGACTTATGGACGTATTGAAGTGAGTGCCAAAATGCCAGATGCTGGTGGTACTTGGCCAGCCATTTGGATGATGCCAACAAATTCAGCTTATGGGGGTTGGCCCAATAGTGGTGAAATAGATGTACTTGAGCATGTTGGAAACAACTTGGGTTGGGCATTTGGGACTGTTCATACTGGGGCGTATAATCACATCTTAGGTACGCAATCTGGTGGTGGGATGACCATCGAGGATATTCATCAAACTTTTCACAAGTATATCATTGAGTGGTACCCTGATAGAATAGATTTTTACTTTGATGATCTTCACTATTTTACTTTTCATAATGATTACAAGACATCTGCCGAATGGCCATATGACCAATCGTTCTATCTGATATTAAATATTGCGGTAGGTGGAGATCTTGGAGGAACAGTCCATCCAGAAGATACATGGCCTTCTGTAATGGAAGTAGATTATGTCAGGGTATATGATTTTAATCTAGGAGCCGAGGACACCACTGCGCCATCCACTCCAACCGATTTGACTGCCACATCTACAGGAATTGATGTAACGCTAAGATGGACGCAATCTACTGACGATCAATACGTTAAAAAGTACAATATTTATCAGAATGATGTTCTATTGTCTAGCAGTGCTTCTGGTGGTAAAATCACCATTTCTGGATTAGACCCAGAGACTGAATATTCTTTCGGGGTGCAGGCCATAGATTTTGGAGAAAATGTTTCTGAAACTGTCAATGTTACTATATCGACAACAGAGGTAACTAGCCAAATCATTCCAGGTGTAGTGCAAGCTGAAGATTTTCTTTATATGGAAGGAGTTCAAACTGAAAACACTGAAGATGTCGGAGGTGGAATTAATGTAGGATGGATCGATACTGACGATTGGATGGAATATAGCATTGATGTTCAAACTGCTGGACAATATTTCCTTAGTGCAAGAGTGGCTGCTCAAGCAGCTGAAGGCTCACTTCAACTTATTGACAAAGATGATAATATATTGACAACAATTGCAGTTCCAGTGACCGGCGGATGGCAAAGTTGGGCTTCAGTAGAATCTAGTGCCTTTGATTTAGAAGCTGGTGTACAAAGAGTTGTATTGAAGGCCCTATCATCTGGTTTTAATCTAAATTCATTTGAATTGTCAAATGAATTTTCAGGCATCCTCACTTCTACTAAAGAGTATGGAAATCAATGGATGAGATTGTATCCTAATCCAATGAATAGAAAAAGACTAATCATTGATCAACTGGGTACAAGTGAATTCGTCAAAGTGACAGTGCGAAATATACAAGGTAAAAAAATCTACAGTCAGCAATTTACGGATGTTAAAAAGAAGATTTCAATTAACAATCTTCACCTCAATGCTGGGATCTACATCGTAAATGTTTCAACTGATACTGAATCGAAAAGCATTAAATTAACTGTGAAATAACAACTTATTAACTCTACAACAATTATTTAAAAAGGCTGAAATCAATACGATTTCAGCCTTTTTTTAGTTTTATCCCTGCCTTCAATAGTAGTAAAAAATGGATTGATCTTCTATTAGGCTACTTAAACTGCTCCTAACCGCTTAAATAGTTGGACTGGTTTTGTAGTCTACAATCAGGAAACAAAATGGTCAAATAACTCTGAATAGTGATACTGGCAAGGGTACAGAATTCATAATTGACATACCTCTCTAGCATAATACACTTAATCTACGAGTACAAATTTAAATGATTCACCAGCTTCCCTTCCCAACTCTATCCTACTCCTAATGCCGTGGTATACTTATTCTTGGACAGTACAAAAGAGCTCTGGACATGACCGATACTGGCGTTGATAGATAGTTTGGTGTATATAAAACGTTCGTAGGCTTCCATGTCCTTGATGACAACCTTGAGCATAAAGTCGAAATTGCCCGCAATATGATAGCACTCTGGTACTTCTTCATGACTCGTGATCTCTTTGACGAATTGGTCAAGAAAGGACCGGGTGTGTTTATTCAATGAGATAGAGACAAAAACGATTAGCTTTTTATCAATCTTCTTTTGATTGACCAGTGCTACATATTTATCAATTACCCCTTCCCTTTCCAATCTTTTCACTCGCTCAAAAACAGGTGTTGTGGTGAGTTTTAGTTGCTCAGACAGCGCTTTGATCGTGATGCGACCATCCTGCTGTAGTAACTCCAATATTTTAATATCAATGGCATCCAAAGGGCTAGTCATAGATTAATCGTTTGCTTTTGAGACATTTGCGCCTCGTGAAAGAATAATACCCTATAATATTAACTAATAGTTACCATTTATTCTAACTGATAATAATATCATAGAATAATAAATTATACTGTAATGTCTAAATGTACCTTTATTCTTTAAATGTACACAATAGCAGCAGAGGAACTCAAAATATGACCGCATTGCTATTGAAGTATACCAAACGTAGAAAACCCAAATAGTAGGATGAATGATTTGCTGACTGAATATGAAAACAAGCGTTGCGAAATAGTCTTTGAATGGAATGATGCTGAGACTGATGCGGAAGGCTGGGTGGTGATCAACTCATTACGAGGGGGTGCAGCTGGAGGTGGCACACGGATGCGAAAAGGGTTAGACAAGCATGAAGTAGAATCCTTAGCAAAAACAATGGAATTGAAGTTTACAGTTTCGGGACCAGCGATAGGTGGGGCAAAATCAGGTATCAATTTTGACCCCAACGATCATCGAAAAGCAGGCGTATTGAAAAGATGGTATGCTGCTGTCACCCCACTACTCAAACATTATTATGGTACGGGTGGTGACCTCAATGTGGATGAACTACTAGAAGTGATCCCAATCACGGAAGACAGCGGTATCTGGCATCCGCAGGAAGGGGTTTTTAATGGACACTTTCGCTCTACAGAGGCACAAAAAGTAAACAGGATTGGTCAACTACGTCAGGGAGTCATCAAAGTATTAGAAGATGGAAGATATACCCCAAACATTAGTCAAAAGTACACGGTCGCAGATATGATCACCGGATGGGGCGTAGCACAGTCAGTCAAACACTACTATGAACTCTGGGGAGGTGATATAACCAAAAAAATGGCGGTCATTCAGGGCTGGGGAAACGTCGGAGCATCAGCTGGGTTCTATCTGTCACAGATGGGCGTGAAAATAGTCGGTATTATTGATCGACATGGAGGTTTGATGAATACAGAGGGATTTTCCTTCGAATCTATTCGTCAATTTTTCATCAATAGACGCAGTAACACCTTGATGAGTGATAACATGGTGCCATTCGAAGAAATAAACGAAGGTATCTGGGACATGGGGTTTGAAATTTTCGTTCCATGCGCGGCTTCAAGGCTTGTCACGCATGATCAAGTGGCGCGTATGTCAACTGGGGGTCTTGAAGTCCTTACTTGTGGCGCGAATGTACCCTTTGCTGATCCGCAAATATTTTTGGGCCCTATCGGCCTATTTGCAGATAGCCAATTCTCAGTGATACCAGATTTCATTGCTAATTGTGGAATAGCGCGACTATTTGCTTACCTCATGAGTAGTGAAACCAGTATGGAGGATGAAGCGATGTTTTCCGATGTATCCGATACGATTCTAAGGGCGCTCAAAAAAACTTATAATACTAATTCACTCCGGACGGGTATTACTAAATCATCTTTTGAAATCGCCTTGAAACAACTCACTTAAAATAAGAAAACTATGCCTTTCTATCATCAATTGGGTAAAATCCCGCACAAGAGACACACCACCTTCAAAAAAGAAGATGGCACGTTTCACTATGAAGAGTTGTTTGGCACCATAGGTTTTGATGGCATGTCTTCTTTGCTCTACCATGTGCAGCGCCCTACGCAGGTCAAAGAAATATTGAGTAGGAAGTCCGTTGCTCCCAAAATTTCGCAATCGAACAACATTCAATCATACAGGCTTAAGGGTTTTCAAGTACCTCCAGAAAAAGATTATCTGGATAGTAGAAAAACAATGTTGACCAACTCAGACTGCAATATCATTCTGGCAGCTCCACAACAATCCACTGAAGACTACTTCTATAAGAATGTAGATTCGGACGAGTTGATTTTCATTCACAAAGGCTCAGGAAAACTGCGCACCTTCATGGGCAACCTTGATTTCAAATATGGAGATTATCTCTTGATTCCCAGAGGAATGATCTATCAGATCAACTTTGACACTACTGACAATAGACTGTTCATCGTAGAGTCACATCGCCCTATCTATACACCCAAAAAGTATCGTAATTGGTTTGGCCAATTAGTAGAACACGCCCCCTATTGCGAACGAGACATCAAAAGACCCTATGAATTAGAAACGTACGACGAAAAAGGAGATTTCCTTATAAAAATAAAAAAGCAAAACGAACTCATTGATGTGGTATACGGTAGGCACCCATTTAGCGTCGTGGGATGGGATGGTTATAACTTCCCCTACTCCTTTTCTATTCATGATTTTGAACCGATCACAGGCCGGGTACACCAACCTCCTACCGTTCATGAGACATTCGAAACGGATGCTTTTGTTGTTTGCTCATTCTGTCCCAGGTTGTATGACTACCATCCTGAATCAATCCCAGCACCTTACAATCATAGTAATATTGACTCTGATGAAGTGATCTATTATGTGGATGGGGATTTTATGAGTCGAAACGATATTTCGCCTGGACATATCTCATTACACCCTTCAGGAATCCCACATGGTCCTCACCCCGGAGCTATGGAGCGTAGTATTGGCAAAACAGTCACCGAAGAACTGGCGGTCATGGTGGACACCTTCAAGCCACTGATGGTCACTGAAGAAGCTTTGAAAATTGCCGACCCTACTTATTTCCAGTCTTGGCTGGAAGATTAGAATAAATCGATCACGTTAATCAATTACAAAAATGTCAGTAGATACCACATCATTAGGGTTAGAAAAAGAGATTGCTGGGGCCGATGATTTTTTACCTTTGCTAGGTACCGATCATGTAGAGCTGTATGTAGGCAATGCCAAGCAGGCGGCTCATTATTATCGATCTGCCTGGGGATTTCAGCCTGTCGCATATGCAGGATTGGAAACGGGGCTCAAAGACCGGGTCTCCTATGTATTGCAACAAGACAAAATAATACTCGTATTGACCTCTCCTTTAGAAAAAGGAGGTGACATCAATCGTCACATCGACCTACACGGTGATGGTGTCAAAGTGATTGCGCTCTGGGTAGATGATGCAGAACAGTCTTGGAAAGAGACGACTGATAGAGGTGCAAAATCTTATAAGAACCCTACGACTATGACAGATGAGAATGGGTCTGTAACCCTTTCAGGTATTCATACTTATGGGGAGACGGTTCATGTATTTGTTGACCGGAGTGATTATCGTGGCGCTTTCATGCCTGGCTATCGCAAGTGGGAACCCGACTACCTCGCTCCTACGTTGGGATTGAAGTTCGTTGACCATATGGTGGGCAATGTCGGATGGAATGAAATGAATAAGTGGTGTGAGTTCTACGCACACGTCATGGGCTTTGCACAGTTGGTGTCATTCGATGATAAGGATATCTCTACTGACTATACCGCACTGATGAGCAAAGTGATGAGTAATGGTAACGGCCGTATTAAGTTCCCTATCAATGAACCTGCTGATGGACGCAAAAAGTCCCAAATCGAAGAATACATAGACTTCTATAATGGTGCCGGTGTACAACATATTGCATTGGCGACCGACAACATCATAGAGACTGTCACCCAATTGAAAGCACGTGGTGTGGAGTTCTTATATGTACCTGAGGTCTATTACGATACGATACTCAATCGCGTGGGTGAAATAGATGAGGAGTTAGGCCCCTTGAAAGAACTCGGTATCTTGATAGACAGAGATGACGAAGGGTATTTGTTACAGATATTCACCAAACCTGTGCTAGACAGACCTACGCTATTTTTTGAGATCATTCAACGCAAGGGGGCGACCTCTTTTGGCAAAGGCAATTTCAAGGCCTTGTTTGAAGCTATTGAGAGAGAACAAGAAAGCAGAGGTACATTATAAATACTATTAAACATTCAATTAAGCACTATGATTAAAGCTAACGATCCGTCCTTGTCATCATGGGTGAATGTCTCAAAAGAGTCGGACTTCCCTATTCAAAATTTACCTTTTGGTATATTCAAAACAAATGAATTGGATGCCCGAGCAGGCGTAGCGATCGGAGACTACATCGTGCATCTTGCGCATTTACAAAATCATAGTTTCTTTGATCCTATTGACCTACCCAGTGGTATCTTCTTACACCCAACGCTCAACGATTTTATCAGTTTGGGCAAAGAAACAACTAGTAAAGTACGAGAAAGGATTTCTGAACTACTACGTAGTGACAATACTGAACTCAAAGGGTTCTCGGTACCAGACCTCTCCCTCATCCCGATGAAGGAGGCTACTATGCACTTGCCCATACAGGTGGGAGATTATACTGATTTCTACTCTAGCGAACAGCATGCGTATAACGTTGGTTGCTTGTTTCGTGATCCTGATAATGCGTTGTTGCCCAACTGGAAACATATACCGGTAGGCTATCATGGTAGGGCTTCTTCCATTGTGGTATCTGGTACGGACTTTCACAGACCAAAAGGACAATTAAAGCCAGTAGCTAATCAAACGCCTACTTTCGGTCCATGCAAACTCCTCGACTTTGAATTGGAGATGGCGTTCATAGTAGGCAAGGGTACGGACATGGGCAGTAGTGTATCGGTCCACAATGCCGAAGCGCATATCTTCGGTGTGGTGATGTTCAATGATTGGTCTGCACGTGATATTCAGGCTTGGGAATATGTGCCGCTGGGACCTTTTTTAGGGAAGAGCTTTGCCTCGCATATCTCTCCATGGATTGTCACACTAGACGCATTGGAGCCTTTCAAAGTAGAAGGAAAGACACAAGAACCGAAAGTTCTTCCTTACCTCGAATTCGAAGGTGCCAAGAACTATGCGATTGATTTGGAAGTATACATCACGCCAGAAAATGGCGAGGCTTCTAAAGTAACCCATTCGAATTATAAGTATATGTATTGGAATATGTGTCAACAATTGGCACACCACACTGTCAATGGTTGCAACATCAACGTAGGAGATCTGATGGCCTCAGGTACCATTAGTGGTCCAGCGCCGCATCAGTATGGTTCTATGCTGGAGCTGTCTTGGAAAGGCACCCAACCAGTCAAGCTAGCGGATGATGCAGAACGAAAATTCATTGAGGATGGAGATACCGTCACCATCAAAGGATATGGCGAACAGGCTGGTGTTCGCATTGGGTTTGGAGCTGTCAGTGCAACCGTATTACCTAGTAAATAATTGAAGATGTCAACGATCACAACCATAGATCCAACAAAAGTCAGTACGGGCAATTTCCATAGTTTGATGCTTGGAGCAATTGCCCCTAGACCCATTGCTTTTGCCAGTACAATGGATGCGAAGGGACGCTTCAACTTGAGTCCTTTTAGCTTCTTTAATTGTTTCAGTGCCAATCCTCCAATTTTGATCTTTTCTCCTGCCAGAAGGGTACGTGACAACACCACCAAACATACGTTGGATAATGTCCTCGAGCATGATGAAGTCGTCATCAATATTGTCAACCATGCCATCGTAGAACAGATGTCATTGTCCAGTACAGAATATGACCAAGGCATAGATGAATTCGTAAAATCAGGGTTGACACCCCTAGCTTCTGAGTTGATAAAACCTCCTCGAGTAGCAGAATCTCCAGTGTCCTTCGAATGCAAGGTCATCGAAGTAAAACCGCTTGGCAAGGAAGGTGGTGCTGGCAATCTGGTCATTTGCAAGGTGTTACTCATGCATGTACAAAATTCAGTACTGACTAATAGTCAGATTGACCCCTACAAATTAGACGCAGTAGCCAGGATGGGAGGCAGCTATTATTGCAGAGCACAAGGAGAAGTCATCTTCGAAATCCCTAAACCCATTGGTACAATTGGAATAGGCATAGATCAGATGCCAGACCATGTTCGCAACAGCACAGTATTGACAGGAAACCACCTCGGTAGATTGGGAAATATAGCATCATTACCTACTCGAATTGAAATAGACGAATATGCCAATAGAGCGGAAGTTAAAACTGCTATCGATACAAGTAAGACACATCAATTAGCAGCAGAACTATTACATAAAGGAGAGATTAGTAATGCATGGAAAGTGCTTTTACAATTCAGAGATGAGTAGCTAGTGTTGGATGACAATAGTATGGAGTAATGAGTACTGAGAAAGATGAGTATTGAGAAAGAATAGAAATGGGTAATGGGTACTGAGTATTGAGTATTGAGAAAGAGTAACAACCTAGGATCCCAAAAAAAACACGTCATTGTGAGGCGCGACGGTGGAGCAACGTGGCAATCCCCAACGGGCCGTAGGATGATATGATACGGTGAGATGTTGAGTAAGAAAGACAGATTACCACACCACTGCATCATTCTGAAAAACTAAATCAACGATAGCTGAAGTAGATTATTCAGGATCTAATGTTCATAGCAGACTGCCACCGACTAGCATTGAGATCCTGAATAATCGTTTTCCTTTTTATCAAAAACAAAATCAATTTTCAGAATGACGATTAACTGTCTTTTACAGCTTGGAATCTGCAACATTTACTCAATGACGTTATATAGATTTCTCCTATCGTCGAAATGACAAAGTGGTTATATCAAGATTATCATTACCCAATACTCAATACCCATTACTCAATACTTTGTACTCACTAGTCTGATCAAAACATCTGGCTATCGGTGCAAGAATTTTCGTATGTAACGCTATACTAGACCTATCACTTATGTGGGATAATCAAATCAGTTAAGGCCAATCCAATATGCTCAAATTGAAATGTGTAACCAGATTCAATGAGTTTTCGGGGCACCACTCTCCTACTTTTCAAGATTAGCTCTGTCTCAGTCCCGATCATCACCGCACCGATCTTTAATAACCACCGAGGCATGGGCAGTCCAAATGGGACTCGAATCACCTTGCGTAACGCTCGCATGATTTGATGATTAGGTACAGGTTGAGGACTTGTCGCATTATACACACCTTTGATATCCTCATTCGTGATGATGTGAGCTATGATCCCAACAAAACCCTTCTCATGTAACCAACTAAAATATTGATTTCCATCACCTTGTTTCCCGCCAAAACCAACTTTAACCAAATTCTTTAATGGCGCTAATGCACCGCTATGTTGCCCTAACACAATCCCTATACGTAAGACTACTTTTCGCGTCTGGGGAACAGCTATTGCATTGAACGCTCTCTCCCACTTTTGGCAAGCATCAACAGAGAACCCTTCTCCAATATCTCCCGTCACTTCATCCATCTCTCTATCCAAGGCATGTCGATAGATAGTCGCAGATGCTGCATTGATCCATATCTTGGGTGGATTTTTCAAGTCCTGCACCACTTCACCCAATAAGTTCGTCGAATCAATTCTTGAATCGTAGATCAGCTGTTTGTTTGATTCGGTATACCGACAATCTACAGACCGACAGTAAGATTGATTAATAGGTCTGCCGCTTCTAACTCAGTTGTCCAAGCACCTTTAGTTTTGGCATTCCATGTTGCATAATGAATGCCTTTGCTGTCTAAGTGATGATGGCGAGACAGTATGGTTATTTGATACCCCTTGTTAGCGAAATGCGCTGCGATACAGTTTCCTATGAAACCTGAACCGCCAGCGATGACTATCTTTTTCATAATACTTCACAACTATCCGAAAGTTGAAGAATCTGAAAAGTCCCTTAGCTTTAATTGGTAGACCATAGATAATTTTCAATGGGACTATTCAGACGCACCAAAAATAATAACAAGCCAC
>JAOPTS010000069.1:0-105533 GCA_051531955.1 Reichenbachiella sp. | reverse complement strand
AATGTTTTCTGAATCGTCAGGTTGGGGCTATAATATCGAGAATCTTCCCCTTGGGCAGTTAACCTGGTTGATAAATAGTTAAGCGACCACTGAGCACTCCAGGTATCCGTGATCTGAAAAGAAGTGTTTACATTAAATGAATTTTGCCAAGCACTGGTATTGATCAATTCATTGTTAAACTGTCCATCTATGCTTGCGTAATAGACATTAGCTCCAGCATACAGTTTCCACCATTTGGTCAACTTCAAATCTGCTCCTAACTCAAAACCTAAAGATCTTCCAGTCCCCACATTGGTGTAGATTCTATTGAGGACCGTGTCACTATCCACCGTATTGACTCTGTTAATCAGGTTATCGGTATTTCTGAAATAGGCATTTGCGAACAGTGAGTGCTCATTAATATCTTTTACAACTCCGATTTCTACCAAATCTACAAACTCAGGTAGTAGATCGGCATCTCCTTGCTCCAAGGTTTCTGAATGTTCCCTTTCCTTAAATGGATTCATTTTAAAGGTAGTTGTCCGTTGTACACGCTTACTGTAAGCTGCTTTTAATTTCAGCTCTTCATTTACTTGATATTGTATATTGGCAGAAGGAAACAATTTTTCATAATCGTATTTTTTCAGCTCCTGCTGTGAACCATCAACAGCACTCAAATAATCCAATGTTCGATCCATCATTTCAATTCTCAACCCTCCACCGATAGACCAAGCATCAACCTCTCCAGACCACATCGTATATGCTGAGTGAATGGTTCGTTTCAAATTCAATTTACTAGTAAACTCTGGTACAACCTCCCAGGTATCTCTATCGTTGATATCATCAGTAATGCTATTGTATCTTCTATAATCAAAATTCCCTTTGTGATCCAGGCTTCTATACTGATAACCAACTTCCCATTGACCAATTTCACCAGGCCTCAATGCATAATCCAAATTGATTCGCATACCATGGAGGGGATTATCATTGGTATTATATTCTTTTTGATAATAAGTATCTGAATTTTCCCAATCAGTAGGAAGATTATCGTTTTCGGTAGGTCCACCGAGTAGCGTATATTCATATAGAAATGAAGTAGATATCTTCGATTTATTTTCAAATGAATGTGCATAATCGATGCTTCCCAGTATAAAATCACCTGTTCTAATTCTTAGGTTATGATTATAATAGTCAAAAGCACTAGTTTGGTTTTCCTCTGGCAATTGATAGGTTTTATTGTCATAATAGATATCCGCTAATCTTTCTTTTTGCCTTTTCCCTCCATAAAATCCGATATTAAAATCATTGCGCTCACTCGGATGATACCCAAGTGAAAAACGCCCAGAGTAATTCACTTCATCAAAGCTTCTTTCCCCATCCGAGGGGAACTCGGTTCGTTTATCATCTATTTCTGTCCAAACATCACCTTCTCTTCGTCCCGTTTTGTCATTGCGTAAATAGCTAGCACCTATTGACCAATCCCAATTCCCTTGTCGATTATTAATCGTAAAATCCGCACCATATCTTTTTGCAGCTACAGGATTATCATATGTTTCAATACTTGGAAGGCCTGCCTTTAAATTCACCTGAGCGAACATACCATCTGTGGAGTTCTTAACTGTGATGATGTTGATCATCCCTGCTTTACCTTCTGAATCGTACTTGGCCGATGGTGCCGTAATTACTTCGATATTTTGAATTGCATTGGCAGGTAATTGATCTAAAAGCATGGTGACATCCGACTGAACTGGTTTGCCATTTAATAACACAACAAAACCGTCAGTACCTCTTACCGACAAACTCCCTTCTCCATTGATACTGACCGAAGGCATATTTCGTATCACATCTGTAGCCGTTCCTCCTTCACTGTTTTTGAATTGCCCAGCTTCATACACCTGACGATCAATTTTATGTAAAGTGGTCAACTTGCCTCCTGAAACCTCAATCTCATCCAGCATCTTTTGATTGGGACGTAGTACCACTGGCCCTACCTCTAGTTTGCGCTGTCCGGTTACAACTATTTGATCAAAAGTAGTCTTGTCATACCCCATAAAACTGGCTTCTAGTCTGTATACGCCATCTTCTATTTTCATCAATTGAAAATTTCCTTCCAAATCCGAAACTGTCCCTGAGATGAGCTCGTCTCCACTATAAAGTGCTACTGATGCATATTCTACTGGTACATTTCCTTCTTCACTTTGCAATCTACCGGTGATGGTAGTTTGACTAAACCCTTCGCTCAAGCACCCTAGTAGTACGAACATTAAAACACTTATTCTTTTCATATCAAAATTATGCTATTCAACTGCACTTGAAGTGCATACTTACATTAGACACTATCCTGACGACAGCTCTATTATTAATACCAATATTTAGGTGATATCAGAAAAAAGACAATCTATTTCTGACGGTTTGAGGTTTAATTCTTGCACAAAACTAGTAAAACAGACATGAGTAATGGTAGACTTTTGGTTCAATTAGTAGTGCATATCGTTCATTTAATCAATCATGCTAAAAGTCCAACCTACTAAATTTAATTTTTTGATCTTATCTTCATAGTCTTCATTTGTCTGACTCGATGGATAAAAAGAGGTGATGATGTACCAACAAACATCTAGTTAGCGAGAGTATTGTTAGTGAATAAGAAGGAGAAGTTGTCAAAGATCAGATAGTGTTAAGTATGCTAAAAGGTTGAATCTAGCCGCTCTTCCTTCAGGAAAATACACTTACAGAGTAAGCAATGCTTTACAGTGTTTGTAAAGTAATAACTAAGGACTAATTAATAGTTCAATAAAGAAATTGAAGCCTGATGGGATACCCTATCAGGCTTTTTCATGTTCAATTCAACTCACATTCTTTGCTTCCTCTAAATCAAAGAGTTCATTAATTAATGAAAAAAAAACTCATCACACTCATACCTACCAACAGAAAGGATAAGTAACAACTGAAATGAATTTGTCTGCTGGTAAAAATGATTCCGTCTCCCCTGCTACTCCCTCATAATGAATAGTTTGCAACTATATCAATTCGATAAATATCGAGACTTTTTTACTAACACTATAATTATGATGAAAGATTACTATTTAAAATTGATGAACTTATTTACATTGAAAACACTCTTATTTCTAACTATTCTGAGTACCTCATTTAATACAAAAGCTCAATTTGCTAAAGGTGCAGACGTAAGTTGGATATCCGAAATGGAAGCATCTGGCTATGTTTGGAATAATGACAATGGCAATCAACAAGACCTATTAGGAATTCTACAAGACCATGGCATGAATGCAGCACGATTAAGAGTTTGGGTCAATCCAGCAGATGGATGGTCGGATCTCAATGATATGGTAACCAATGCAATTAGAATAAAAAAGTCTGGCATGGATATCATGTTGACTATACACTACAGTGATGTATGGGCAGATCCCGCCAACCAAACAAAACCAAGTGCCTGGACAAACTTATCTGATCAAGAGTTGATGGATCAAGTTTGGACTTACACACAAGAAGTTATTACTACATTGGCAAACAATGGTGTTACACCTAAATGGGTACAAATTGGAAATGAAACCAATGATGGTATGTTATGGGATAATGGAAAAGCATCTGTCAATATGCAAACTTATGCTTGGCTCATTACCACTGGACATAATGCGATCAAAGATATCAATAGTGATATTCTTACTATTGTACACATCTCCAACGGATGGGATAACGCTCTATTTCAATGGAACATTGGAGGCATTATCGCTAATGGTGGTCAATTTGATATGATTGGTATGTCTCTATATGTTGAACCAGGCAATTATCAAACACTGAATGATCAGTGTATTTACAATATTGAGGATATGATCTCAACCTATGGTAAAGAAGTGATGATTTGTGAAGTAGGGATGAGATCGGATGAAGCGGCTACTAGTAAAGCCTTTTTATCAGATATTTTGAGTCGTTCAGAAAGTGTAGGAGCTTCTGGAGTTTTCTATTGGGAACCTCAAGTATACAATGGTTGGAAAGGATATGGCCTTGGTGCTTGGCAAGAAGATGGCAGACCAAGTATTGCACTTGATGCATTTGGGGGATCCTCTGATTCTGAACCAGGCTCATGTGGAACTTGTGGTAGCGGAATTGTAGATGGCGGTGTATATAGAATCACTCCTCAACATGCTCAGGATCAAGCACTAGAGCTTTATGCTTTAGGCACTGCAAATGGCACCAACATTAACCAATGGTCTTATTGGGGTGGCAATCATCAACATTGGGTTGCTGAAGATAGAGGAAATGACAATTGGAGTTTTCATCCAGCTACTGCAACTTCTAAAACCATGGATGTTTGGGGCGTTTCTCAAGACAATGGAGCCAACATTGCCTTATACGATTATTGGGGTGGAGCTGGACAACAATGGTATTTTAGTAATGCCGGAAACGGTTGGGTACAAATCAAATCTAGTAATTCTGACAAATGCCTTGACATATTAGGAAAATCTACAGAAAATGGGGCAAACCTTGTTCAATGGGAATGTGCAGAAGGAAGTGCAAACCAAACATTCAAATTTGAAAGCATCAGCAATGCACGTCTCCTTTCAGATATAGAACAAGGTGATATTCTTTCTACTGTAGAAGTATATGCAGCCAAAAACACCGTATACATTTCAAATATAACATCTCTAACACATGTAGAAGTCTATAACTCTTCTGGAAAATTGACTAAAACATTGGATATTAATGACAATACCGAATTCACTTTAGAAAAAGGACTATGGATCATTAGCATCCAATCAATAGATGGTCATAAAATAACAAAACTACTTACTGAATAAGTCTAATTAATGGAATTAAAAAGTCTGGAGGCTCTCAAAATAGAGAGCCTTTTCACTATCCTCATTCAATCAATTTAATAAATATATTGTCTTATAAACTTCACCTAAGAAAGTATATATGAAAGGTTGACCTTTCTAACTTATCTTCATGAAACTACACTTACAAAGCAAGTAACGAACTTTATAGTATTTCTAAAGTTTAGCAAAGCATACATTGCACTTCAATAAAGAAGTCAAATGTGGTAACCCATTTTGACTTCTTTTTCAAATTTTCAACCTAACGTCTAATTTCCCTAACCACTGAGCTGATTTAATTATCAAATAACTAAGTATTAGAGACTTCAATAGACCCAGTAGACCACATGTCAGAATTAAGGGTAATTCAACATGTAGTAAATCCATAATGGCATATATAAAATATGGCATCAAATAACAGGTCAACGTAGCATAGCCACCTGCAGCTATAGGTTGAGCCCAACCCGTCCAAGACTTGATATCTGCAATCAAATACAACAACAGGAAACTTAACAAACTAATACCTGCACAGATAGTGGTCCATGAAGGGGTTGCCCTAATTTTAGAAATGCCCCACTCTGGCCTGGTAATCACACCAAACAGGATCAAAACGATAGCAAAAACACCTAATACTATTAAGCCCTCTTTCGCTTTATTCAATTCTCTTAACTGCCCAAAAATCACAGTAGTGAATACTCCTAACATCACGCTTACATGATTAGAAGCACTGATGACCAATTTAAAATCTAAGCCTTCAACAAATTCACTCACATTGAGGAGCAACAAGACTAGAACAACTATACCTACACCCAACATCTTGTCTCCAACTCCCAGATAGATAATTGCACAAACCAAATAAGACCACCCTAGCAATCCTAAGATTCCCCACCAATGAATCAACATCCAAGTATCTCCTATTCCTTTGTAGATAAAGGCTAAGAAAACCAATATACCCCAGCCTGCTATTTTCATTACTACAGGAGGAACCAAACCAAATACTTTTGGGTTTTGATAATTATTCCAAATCATCATAAATGAAAAGAACATCAATAGTTGCCAATACTCTTTACTGAGAATAGAGGCTTCAACATCCAAACTTTCTAGATTGACCATAAACAACCCCATTACTATCATAGCAAATGAACGTGTAACAATATGAATCAATACTTGCTGTTTGTCCTCCCCTTTCTTGAGACGCGCTTTTAATGCATGAGGAATAGACAATCCTATGATGAACATAAAAGCAGGGAATACTACGTCTGCTAGCCCCATTCTATCTTCGGCAGCACCTGCATGACCTAACCAGTCCGGAATGCCACTCAATGACCACAAGTCATTTACAAAAATCATCAACAGCATGGTCAGTGCTCGTAAAATATCAATTGACGCTAATCTTTTACTTTTAATCACGTTGTATATAGTTAATCATTGCTTTCAGACTTTCTACTTGACCATCAAGCTCTTGTTGTTCGCCATTGTACCAGCTGTCGAGAAATGCACCTGCTGGACTCCAAACAGTTTGCATAGTCCCAATATATTTTGGCTTCATTTTTACATTTGCATTTCCCTTTAGATTTTCTACCATCTCCATGTGAGCAGCTGCTACAATAGGATCATTCCAAAAACAGGATAATACTTCAAAACCCTTCATGGCAAAGATCACTGGAGTAGGCTCTGCCCTTTCATAATGCCAATCACATATCACCACATCTTTGGGTATCAAATCTATGGCCGGGAAAGTAGCATTTTCACTTGCCTCCCACATCCCCATTCCACTTTGTTCCCCTTCCAATAGTCGATCACCCCAAATCCAAAGCTGTTGATCAGATTGATTTAGGTGATTCCTAATCAACTTCACTTCATTAGCAAATAAAATTGCTTTGTCTTGGCCTGCACATCTTGGACATTGATCATCTCCCAAGTAAAAGACTTCATCCATACCAGCATGGAATGCATCCGCTTCAAAAACCTCCATTATTTCATCCACCAATGCAAATACTACTTCATGCACATCGGGATGTTGTGGACAATAACTTTTACAATACAAGCCGTCTTCATTTGGCCATTCATAATTCTCAGGCATTTGTACGTCAGGTGTTTCATCAAACTCAGGGTACTCCTTCAATAAATTTTCTATACCAGAAGCCCAAGATTGATGCCCCAACAAATTTATTTGAGGAATCAATTCAATATTGAGAGCCCGAGCCTCTTTAACTAATCGTTTAATTCCCTTTTTTGAAAGTGCATCCTCGTTCCTCAGATTGGGATAAGAATCATATTCATAATTATAATCCACCCTTAAGACGAGCGTATTGATTCCGCCTGGTGCCAAGTCTTCTTTCATGAATTTCATGAAATCATTAAGCCGTTCGGGTTGTGGTGCTGCTATCGCAAACACATACATCAGTTCCGTAGAATCTCTTGCAAGAGCCGACAAAGATGCCAACTGAAAAAGGGCTAAGATTAAATATTTTTGCATAATACTAATATAAATAAAACACAAAACCTTGTAAGTGAATTAAGCTGAGCGACTACCTTTCATAGCTAAAAGGATAATAATCAATTATAAAAGCTGCTTTTCGTGACAAATAGATTTTACAACTCTCAACCTGCTGTTTACTACACCTCGATAATCATAAAGCTCACCCATTTTGAGTTTCGCACATGTGGATCTCACCGTATCTATTCATTGTAATCATTAAGAAATCAAAATAAGAAAATGAAGTAAGTCCAGAATTGGACGTTCAAATCACTAAACCGGAAGACGCTCAGGTTTCTGTAAAAAAATTAAAAAGAGAAATGGCCCAAGTAATCTATGGGCTTTACAGTGTTTCTAAAAAAGTAACTAAGGACTAATTAATGGTTCAACAAAGAATTGAAGCCTGATGGGACAACTTATCAGGCTTTTTTATAAGGTCATTTTACAAACACATGAATGCTTACCAAATGAATAATTAATTTCAAACTATCTACCTTTTAAAGGTTAATTAATATCATTGCGGCATGAGTGAAATATGGGATGTATTCATGCAACAATTAGTTGCCACCACATGGTTAGAAGCCATAGCTGTCATTTTCGGATTGCTCAGCGTTTGGTTTTCTAAACAAGAAAACATCTGGGTCTACCCTACTGGCATCATCAGTGTACTGATTTATATCTACATCACTTTTGTGTACAAGCTATACGCAGACATGGGCGTCAACAGTTACTATTTCATCATGAGTATCTATGGATGGTACCATTGGACAGATACCAATAGCAGCGTTGCACAAATTCCCATCAGTCGAAACAGCTTAAGTGAGAATAAAGTATCTCTGGCAATTATTATCATCTCTTTTGCCCTGATCAGGTTGATGCTACATTTTACAGATAGCGATGTACCCAATTGGGATGCATTGACTACTGCAACGGCCATCACAGGCATGTGGCTCATGGCAAGAAAAAAGATTGAAAATTGGCTACTGTGGATCATTACCGATTTGATTGCCATACCGTTGTATATGTACAAAGGTTTGCCATTGACTAGTTTCCAATTTTTTATATTTACAGGGTTGGCAATTTGGGGCTACTACTCTTGGAAAGAGAAACTCTCATAGTTCAATCATTTACATGATAGCGGCGCAATAAAGTAAACAAACAAGCCGACAGCTCTAATAAAAATCAATTCTTCTCATTATTTCCTAGGCCAACTTATTCAATAGACTAATAAGTGACTACATTTGCGGCTTTATGGGGGGTGCCTACTAACAAACATAAGTTTATTAGTGATATAAAGGCTGAGATCATACCCAAGAACCTGATCCGGATAATGCCGGCGTAGGAAGTATGGTAACCGAATGGAGAGTCCCCTCTTTCCGAATGGTTAAATTTTATAAGTAGCAAAATGAAAAAATTATTACTCTCGATCCTTTTACTAGGATGGTTGGGCGCGAATGCACAACACTCAATTACAGGATCAACTTCTGAAGAATCAAATGAATCGTTACCAGGAGCAACTTTAGTGTTACACAATACGAATTTCAGTACCGTCAGTGATATTGATGGGAAGTACGAGTTCAAAAACATCCCTTCTGGCACGTATACAATAGAAGTTAGCTATGTGGGTTATCAGTCTAAAACTCAAAAGTTCAAATTGGAAGGAAATATCACTTTAAACTTCGAACTAGAAGAAGCTAGAATTTTGATAGAAGATGTTACCATTCATGGCACCAGAGCAAATGAAGTAACTCCTACGACTTACACCGTATTATCAAAAGAGAAAATAAATGAGAGAAATCTTGGACAGGATTTGCCTCTTATGATGAACTTCATGCCATCAGTAGTCACATCTACAGATGCAGGAGCAGGAATTGGATATACTAATATTCGAGTTCGTGGTAGTGATGCTACGCGTATCAATGTTACGGCGAATGGTATTCCACTTAATGATCCAGAATCTCACGGTGTATATTGGGTCAATATGCCAGATCTAACTTCCTCAGTCAATGATATCCAAATGCAGAGAGGCGTAGGAACTTCTACTAATGGTGCTGGTGCGTTTGGTGCAAGTATCAATATGAAGACCAATAATGTATCGACTGAGCCTTTTGCACAGGTTGACAACTCTATTGGCTCGTTCAACACATGGAAATCAACTGTCATGTACAATACAGGGTTGTTAAATAACAATTTCAACTTTGAAGGAAGGTTATCTAGAATTGTATCAGATGGCTACATTGACAGATCTGCTTCCAATCTTAAATCATATTACATGGCAGGCGGTTATTATGGGAAAAAGACTACCATCAAAGCCATCGTATTTGGAGGAAATGAAAAAACTCAACAGGCATGGTATGGTACTCCAGAAGCTAAGTTGAACAATGACTCAGAAGGTCTTCAGGCTGTTATTGATTTTGGAGGAGAGTATGAAACCCAAGAACAAATAGACAACTTGTTGAACTCAGATCGTAGATTCAATTACTACCTCTACGACAATGAAGTGGATAATTACTCTCAAGATCACTTTCAATTACACTTCAATCATACTTTCTCCAAGCAATTGACAGCTTCCGCTGCTTTGCATTACACGTACGGTAGAGGGTATTTCGAGCAATACAGAAATGATGATGATTTTGCAGATTACAACCTTGATGATGTTGTCATTGGTGATAGTACTATTACAAGTACGAACCTAATTCGTCGAAGATGGTTGGACAATGACTTCTATGGAGCAACATGGAATATCAATTATGCAACTAGTAAATTAGATTTGACTTTAGGTGGTGCATACAACATCTATGATGGTGATCATTATGGCGAAATTATCTGGGCTCAACATGCTAGTAATGGCGATATTAGAGAGCAATACTATAAGGGTAATGGACTCAAAAAAGATTTCAATTTATTCTTAAAAGCCAATATTCAATTGACAGAAGGTCTCAACCTGTATGCGGATCTACAAGTTAGAAATGTAGATTACACTACTTCAGGGACTGACAATGATCTAGTAGATTATGATGTTGATGAAAATTACACTTTCATCAATCCTAAATTTGGCATCAACTACATACTCAATGAAAAGAACTCATTGTACGCTTCATACGCAATGGGTAACAGAGAACCTGTCAGATCTGACTTCATCGATGCTACAGGAGGCACTATTCCTGAACATGAAACATTGAACAACATCGAAGTAGGTTACAAAAGAACTACGAACAAACTAGCAACACAAATCAACTACTACTTTATGGGTTACAACAACCAATTAGTAGCAACTGGATCATTGAATGATGTGGGATCTGCAATTCGTACCAATGTAGATGAAAGCTATCGTATGGGAATAGAAGCATCTGCTGCTTATCGCATATTTGAAAATTTGGTTTGGAATGTTAATCTTGCTTTGAGTCAAAACAAGATCGCTTCATTCACAGAGGTGGTATATGATTATGCCTTCGATTGGGGTACTCCCGAATACACAGTTGAAACGTTACATGAAGACACAGACATTGCCTTCTCACCTAGTGTGATCGTAGGGAGTGATTTATCATATAGTGTCAATGGATTCACAGCACAAGTGTTAAGCAAGTATGTTGGCAAACAATACTTGGACAACACAACCAATGACGATAGAGCAATCGAAGCATTCTTCATCAATGACGTAAGGTTATCATACGACTTTGCAGCATTGGGCATGAAAAACATTGGAATCAACCTATTAGTTAATAATATTTTCAATGTAGAATATGAATCCAATGGGTACACTTGGGGTTACTTATGGGATGGATATTTGTATCAACAGAACAATTACTACCCACAGGCCGGTACTAACTTCTTGTTAGGCCTATCATTAAAATTCTAGAAAATAATGATATAGCATCAGTTTCAATTCGATGATTTGAAACTGATGTTTTACTTAACTATTCCATAACAGCCTCTTTACCTACCCATTACACAAACTCATCTCTTATCCACAAACTCACTTGATTGACAATAAAGTCTAACAATTGAATCTGACAGTTCACCTAGATAATCATTAAGCTCACCGATTTTCAGTTTACTAGCTGAAATTCTCATCGTATCCTTGCATTGTAATCACAAAGAAATAAACAATTACAAATATGAAAACGATGACAATTAAAACTTTCGCCTTATCCCTAGTAGTAGTATTAATGTCTACAGTTGCTTTTGCTGATGAAAAATCAGAAAAAGAAGTAAGTCCAGAATTGGATGTACAAATCACTAAATCAGCAGATTCTAAAGTTGTGATCAAATTCACAAAGCTAGAAGGTGAAGTGGTTAAAGTAAAAATATACGACGCTTATGGTACATTGGTTTTTTCTGACAAAGAAGCAGAAGGATCTAAATATTCAAAACGTTTTGACTTATCTGCTTTTCCTGCAGGAAACTACACATACAAAGTAAGCAACGAGCTTTACAGTGTATCTAAAGTAGTAGCTAAGAACTAATCATTAGTTCAACAAAAAAATTAAAGCCTGGTAGTTCATTCTATCAGGCTTTTTTATGTTTTAGTGAAAAGGATTGATACTTCATCTGTCAATGATATTCAGGTGCAAAGAGGAGTTGGTACATCTACAAGCAATACTGATGCGTTTGGTACCAGTATCAATTATATCACTACTCCTAATCAAAAAGGTAAATACCATTACGTAATACCCCACGGAGAGCCTCGGGGAATTCTATCGATTAATTATCTATAGAAGCAAATTGATTGTTCTTTAATCAAGACAACACCAATGCCATTCATATTTTACTGTTTTCATTTTCTAATATTCAAAATTTTTCCTCTAATAGAGTTGATCAACTTTCCATAAGAGGATCAACACAGGGATTTTATTGTGGGTAAACAGTAAAAAAGAAAAGACAATTAAAAAATACTGAAAACTTTTATTCACAAAAACACTCTTTAAACCCATTTTAAGAAGTTTGGCAGGATTATGAACTCATTTGGCAGGAATATAATCGAGTATAAATAGATATTTGACTCCCTAAATCGATCTACCTAGACTGACCTGATAAGGTCAACCAGCTATACCAACCTAATCGACCAACCAAAAAAGGACCGAAATTTCGGTCCTTTTTTTATTCTACTTTTTCCTTGACTATTACTTAGCCTTCCAAGATACTCTTCAGATCTGCTGGAGAATAATTGATTGACTTCAAAGTCTTGTCGTCTTCCTTTCTATATACCAAGAACAAACCATCTACTTCTTTGATATAACTTTCTGTCCCTCTCTCTTCTTTGTAATACTTCACAGTTGCCTCTGCTTCTTCCATATTCTTACAAGCTTTACTCATATTTGATCGCTGCACTTCATTGAATAGTTTGACAAACTTATCCCCCATCCCAAACTCTAGTATTGCACCAGACAGGACATACTGAATATCACATAAGGCATCCGCTATTTCTACCAAGTCATTATCCTTGATAGCCTCATCTAGTTCTTTTAATTCTTCAGAGATTAGCTCTACTCGGAGGTCACATCTTTTTTTCTCTGGGATAGTCGGTGTATCCAGAATTGGGTGTTTGAATGTCTTGTGAAAATCAGCAACTTGATTGAGCGAATCTATCTTTTCCATATCTATATTATTTGCTTCGAAATTATGTATTTGAGAGGACACTCCAAAGCTTTTCATCTACCTCATTTTTTAGTGCCCTTATAATTAATCGTTTTGATCAAAAAATAACTAAAGCCTCCAACTACTATCAGGAGAATCGATATCATACTAATGATTGAACCTGTACTCATAACTCTGTTGGTTTAGAAAACACTTTAAAAAGATACTTATTGAATATAACCCCTATTAAAATCACCAAACTCCATTGTGTTACAATAGAGGCATTACTGTAGACATCTAGTACATTCCAGGCACCTTGATTGTCAAACCAAGGATTCACACTATAACCCTGTGACATCCACCAATATATCAATACACTACCGATAACAAGATTGCCCACCACACAAATCACATAAAAGTAAGTCGAGACGTTGAATGCGCTTCCTGGATCTATATAAGTAAGCTTGTATTTCTTTGGGCCATGGACCAACACCCCAAAGAGTATCATCATACCTGTCAGAATCAACCCAAGCCCCCACACCCAATCTTGATTAGTGAACACATCCAAAGAGTAAGCACTAGGGAATCCAAAAATGATAAAACTAACTGCCACTACTTTCATTGCAGTCTTTCTCGAGATGCCCATATCATTTAGATTCCGAGTCATGAGTTCAATCATGGGCAACAAGGAGCTGAAAGCAGCAACAGAGAGTGCCAAGAAAAATAAAACAGATAAGTAAGCTCCTCCATAGACATGAGAGAATAGTTCGGGGATCACCGTAAAGGTTAAGGCTTGGTTTCCTTCCTGCAGATAGGCGATCGCTTCCTGATCGGAATTAGCCATAGCAAATACAGCAGGGAGAATGGCCATTCCGGCTATCAATGAAGCAGTATTGTTACCCAATGCGCCAACAAAAGTACTTAGTGTGACATCATCTTCCTTTCTCGAATAGGACGAAATAGTAATCATCAACCCCCAACCTGCGCCAGTCGACCAGGCAGATTGAGAAACTGCCTCTATCCATATCTTTGGGTTTGAAAAATGACTCCAATTGATGCTGTACATGTATTCTAACCCCTGAATGCCATTTGGCATATTCAAGGAGACTATCATGATGACAATCATCAAGACAAACAAACTAGGGATTAAGATTTTATTCGCTAATTCCAAACCACGGTTTACACCTCTGGACAGTACAATCACGCCAACCACAACGCATAAAATATAAGTTGCAATCGTTACCCAACTACCAGAAGAGATCGCTTCCCATTGTTGGTTCAATAATGTGGGGTCAATTGCAAGCTTTTGGGCCAATGGTGTAGGATCAAATAATTGACTAACGGAAAAACCTAGATAACGAACTGCCCAAGCCGTCACAACAGAATAGTAGAATGCAATACCCAAAGTACAAATGGTGATAAAAAATCCCATCCAAGCATATTTCTTACCTGCCAATCGGGTGAAGGAACCAATCACTCCTTGACGAAAATTCTTTCCCATAGAGAACTCCGTCAACAACAAAGGAATAGACCAAACAAACAAGAATACAATCCAAAGAATGATAAAAGCACCACCATACTGGCCAGCCAGACGAGGAAACCTCCATAAATTACCAGCACCAATGGCCATTCCTAATGAAGCCAAGATAATCCCCCACCTACTATTAAACTGTTCTCCTTTACTCATCAACACTAATTTATTACTATGCAAATAGATCTTTAATGTTAATGAACTTCATACAAACAGCGGTATAATTTACTGTAATTCTATTACATCTTAACCAATTCCAAATTGAGCATTACCTTCACATCTTCTCCCACAATCAACCCTCCTGCATCAATAGTATCATCCCAAGTCAATTTATAATCAAACCTATTGATACTGAAATCAGCTTTAAATACACTTATCGTTTTATTTCCTAAAGACACTATTCCACTATGCTCGGCTGGAAAAGTAATTTTTTTCTTTACATCACGAATAGTCAACCATCCTGTAATCACATATTGTTCATCCGATTTTTTCACAAATGATTCACTGGTAAATGACATCACTGGAAATAGCTCCGCATTAAAAAAATCATCCTCCTTCAAATGTTTGTCTCTTGTAACGTTCTCTGTTGATACACTATTCACCTTTATCTTTGCATCAATTTTCGCATTATCAAAAGTGTTCTTCTTAGATTCCATCACACAATCAAAATCAGAAAAACTACCAGACACAGTAGATATCGCCAAGTGAGTCACCTCAAATCGAATACTAGAATGAGCAGGATCTGCTTTCCATTTGATTTGAGCAAAGGAAGATAAGGACAACATCACAGCTACAATTGTAATTATATTAGCTTTCATATATTAGTTAGTTTGTTTTTAATAAGATAACCAAAAACTAAGACAATTCCCATAGTACTTTGGCTATCGATCATTTTCAATTAGCTTCGAAACTTCATCTAAATCACACTATGGATAATTTTGGTTTTTGGTCACTCATCCCTCCTTTAGTCGCTATCACATTAGCACTACGAACCAAACAGGTATTTCTATCATTACTATTAGGAATTTGGATCGGCTGGGTCATTATCAATGGAGGCAATGTTTTTCATGGTACCATTGATAGCTTATCTGCCTTTGTTGATGTATTTAGTGATGCTGGTAACACCCGTACGGTTATATTCACTTTACTCGTAGGCGCGTTGATTGCCTTGATCCAAAAATCTGGAGGAGTAGCAGGGTTCATATATTGGGTAAGTAAAAGAATAGAGTCAAAGAAAGATCAAAGTACCAGTCGTAGACAAATACAACTATTCACAGCTATCACTGGCTTCTTAATTTTTGTAGAGTCTAACATCTCAATTTTAACAGTGGGAGCCTTGTATAGACCGATCTTTGACAAACTCAAGATTCCTCGAGAGAAACTGGCTTACCTAGCGGACTCAAGTTCCGCACCCAGCTGTATTATCTTTCCATTCAACGCATGGGGAGCCTTTATCATGAGTATTTTGGTCACACAAGGAATAGAAAACCCTTTTTCAGTCCTATTCTCCTCGATAGTTTTTAATTTCTACCCTTTCCTGGCTTTGGCATTGGTCTTTTATATAATCATTTCAGGCAAGGATTTTGGTCCAATGGCGAAAGCTGAAAAGAGAGCACGAGAAGAAGGAAAAGTAATAGCAGACGGCGCGACACCTATGATTTCAGACGAGATTGCAATGTTGACAGCTAAAGAAGGCATACCATTAAAAACCAAAAATATGCTGGTCCCAATTGTGTTGATGGTATTAATCATGCCCGTAACATTAGTCTATACCGGTTGGTCAGATGAGCTCACAGGAGGGTTCTTTGACAGGTGCTTTCAAGCAATTGGGAATGGCTCTGGATCCACTGCTGTCATGTACGCTGTGACCACTGCTATCTTGGTCGGCATGATTATGTACAGATCTCAGGGAATCATGAAAACTGATGAATTGATCAGTACTTCACTAAAAGGAATGTCTGGCATGGTATCATTAGCACTGTTAATGGTATTTGCATTTGCCTTAAGTAGCTTATGTAAGCAGTTAGGAACAGGCATATACGTAGCACAAATTACACAGCAATGGTTATCTCCTTCTTTGATCCCTGCCATTATTTTTGCGACCAGTTGCTTTATTGCATTTAGCACCGGTACTTCATGGGGCACATTCGCCATTATGCTATCTATCGCCATTCCGATGGCTACTACAATGGACACCAATTTAAATTTGGCTATTGCTGCTGCAATTGGTGGTGGAGTATTTGGAGATCACTGTTCTCCCATCTCAGACACGACCATTATATCATCTATGGCCTCTGCAAGTGACCATATAGATCATGTAAAAACACAACTACCTTATGCCTTATTGGCTGGCGGAACAGCTTTTATCATGTATTTGATAGCAGGCTTTGTTTTTTAACTCATGGCTTTCTCTAATAGGGTCAGGCTCTTAGACTTGGTATCTAGTTTCGCTTGTACTCCAATCGGTAATACTCCATGATCATCAATATGGCCAAAGGGTAAACCATAAGCAACCGGCACATTCAAACCACCTAACCTATCACCTAGTACGCTAGACAAAGAGACATATCCATCATCATCCACACCACCAGATCTAGCCTTACAAGCATAAAACACACCCAAGGCAATCCCCGCACATTTATTCAGCTTCCCTGAATTCAACAACTGAGTCAACATTCGGTCTACTCTATACAAGGATTCACCTACTTCTTCAATGAAAACAATCTTATCAGTAAAGTCCACATCATAGGGCGTACCCAATACTGAACACATTAGACTTAGATTACCACCAATCAACTTCCCCTGTGCAACCCCATCATTCCATGACCTGTACTGAAATGCTTCTTCATCCTTCTCTTTCCATTCTATTGGCCTTATCATTTTTTGTTTCTTATTCTGAAACAAAACAGTCTTCAAGCTTTCGATGGAAAATTCAGAAAACTTAGAAGAAGCAACCGGTGCGTGATAACACACCATACCGGTATTTTTAAAAATCGCATAATGGAGCGCCGTAATATCACTAAAACCTACCAAGGGTTTAGGGTTTGACTTTATCAAATCATAATCCAAGCCTGACAATAATCTTCCCGTCCCATAACCACCACGTGCACATATAATAGCATCAACATCTGGATTAGCAAACATTTCATGAATATCAGCAATACGATCTTCATCACTACCTGCAATAAACCCCGTTCGCTCATTAAAATTACTTGACTTCAATACTTTCAACCCTAAAGACTCCAAGTTGGCAACTGCTCTTTCTTCAGCATCTCCTACTAATGCACTTCCAGGTGTGATCAAACCTATTGTTGAACCTTTAACTATCTTCTTAGGTTTTATAAGTTCCATATCATTAGATATTGCAGCGGTACTATCATGCCAAGACATCAAACTAGCCCCTGCAACAACAGAAACACCTCCAATAAATTTCCTTCTATCCATAAGACCAAATGATTTACCGTAATATAACCAGTAACAATTGGACACAAAAAAACCCCGACAAAATTGCCGAGGTTCATATATTTTGAATGTTGAGGATTATTTCAACGAATCAACAACAGCTTTGAAAGCTTCTGGGTGATTCATTGCTAAATCAGCCAATACTTTTCTATTCAATTCGATTCCTGCTTTAGTTGTTTTTCCAATAAACTGAGAGTAAGACATCCCGTGCAATCTTGCACCAGCATTAATTCTTTGAATCCAAAGCTTTCTGAATTCTCTTTTCTTTACTTTTCTATCTCTGTATGCGTAGTTTAAACCTTTTTCAACAGCATTTTTCGCTACTGTCCATACATTCTTTCTTCTTCCGAAATAACCTTTGGCTAATTTCAGAACTTTTTTTCTTCTAGCTCTACTAGCTACAGTATTTACCGATCTTGGCATAATTATTATTCTTTTTGACTACTGGCGGCTCCACTTGAGCACTTAATACCAATCATCTGGTTAAAAAATTGAACCTAATTCCGAATTAATCAGAATTAAATGTTGAGCATAGATTTAACATTAGCGACATCTGACTTGTGCACAAGGCCCATTTTTGTCAAATTTCTCTTCTGTTTCGTTTCTTTCTTAGTCAAGATGTGGCTTTTGTAAGCATGCTTTCGCTTGATCTTACCACTTCCAGTTAATTTGAAACGTTTCTTTGCTCCAGATTTAGTTTTAACTTTTGGCATTATATTAATTTAAAATTTATTTCTTAGCTGCTTTAGACGAAAGCATCAAGAACATTCTCTTACCTTCTAACTTAGGTAACTGTTCTACTTTCGCATAGTCTTCTAGAGCTTGTGCAAACTTCAACAAAAGAATCTCCCCTCTTTCCTTGAAGACAATTGTTCTACCTACAAAGTGAACATATGCTTTTACTTTAGCTCCTTCAGATAAAAACTTCTGCGCATGATTCAGTTTGAATTGAAAATCATGATCATCCGTATTCGGACCAAATCTAATTTCCTTCAACACTGTCTTATGTGCTTTGGCTTTTATTTCCTTTTGCTTTTTCTTCTGTTCGTATTTGAACTTTGAATAATCAATGATCTTACATACAGGAGGAACAGCATTTGGTGAAATCTCTACAAGATCTAAACCTTGTTCGACCGCTAGATTCAATGCATCTTTGAACGAATATACGTCAACTTCCACATTTTCTCCAACCAAACGTACTTCCCGTGCAGTTATTTTGTCATTGACCTTATAAGGTTCCTCAACTCTACCTCTGGGGCCCCTTCTTTGAAATCTTTGCTTAGCGATCTTAGTTAAATTTAAGTTCTGTAATTTTTCGAAGTGCAAATATCACCAATTCTTATATAAAAGCAACATTTAACTCACGATTAACACACATTATATTTCTACATATAAAAGAATAATTAATCTTAATCTTATTTCACTCATATTCTATACAAAAACAAGGCGCCAATCAGCTGGTTTTATGACAGTTAAGAAACAGTAAAAAACACGCCTCATTGTAGGCTTCTAAGATTGAAAAGAATTGTTTGGCTTTAATACTTTAAATTCATTTCTTTGCACTGATTTTAAACCAAACATATAATAATAATGTCTGATATAGCACAAAAAGTAAAATCAATCATTATCGATAAATTAGGAGTAGAAGAGTCAGAAGTTAATGCGGAAGCAAGCTTCACTAATGACTTAGGTGCTGACTCACTCGATACTGTTGAATTGATTATGGAATTTGAAAAAGAATTTAACCTTTCTATTCCAGATGATCAAGCTGAAAACATTGGTACAGTAGGTCAAGCTATCACATACTTGGAAGAAAACGCAAAATAATTAAAGAAATACCTTAACGGGGAAATTACAAATATGCAATTAAAGCGAGTTGTAGTTACCGGCATTGGAGCTCTTACACCAGTAGGCAATAACGCTGATGAATATTGGCAGGGATTGATTAATGGTGTAAGTGGCTGTGCGCCTATCACGCGTTTCGATGCTGAAAAATTCAAAACCAGATTTGCTTGCGAAATCAAGGGATATGATCAATTAGATCACTTCGACCGGAAAGAAGCACGTAAAATGGATCCATTTACACAGTATGCTCATATTGTAGCTGATCAAGCTATGCATGACTCTGGATTGATTGATGCAAAGATCGATTTAGATAGAGCAGGTGTTATTTGGGGCGCTGGGATTGGTGGTCTTAAGACCTTCCAAGACGAAGTAATGAATTTTGCTAGCGGGGATGGAACTCCCCGATACAATCCGTTCTTCATACCGAAGATGATTGCAGATATTGCTCCGGGAATGATTTCTATTAAGTATGGATACCGAGGACCAAACTTCACTACTGTGAGTGCTTGTGCTTCGGGAACCAATGCGCTACTGGACTCTTTTAATTATATCAGGCTAGGAATGGCAGATATATTTATCACTGGAGGATCAGAAGCTGCAATTACTGAATCAGGTGTTGGAGGATTCAACGCCATGAAAGCGCTTTCTGAAAGAAACGATTCACCAGAAACAGCTTCAAGACCTTTCGACAAAGATAGAGACGGTTTTGTATTAGGTGAAGGTGCTGCTTGCTTTATTCTAGAAGAACTAGAACATGCTAAAGCAAGGGGTGCTAAAATATATGCTGAATTGATCGGAGGCGGAATGTCTGCCGATGCACATCACATGACTGCACCACATCCTGATGGACTAGGTGCAACTAATGTGATGAACAATGCCATCAAAGATGCTGGTATTAAGAAGGAAGACTTGGACTACATCAATGTTCATGGTACTTCTACCCCACTTGGAGATTTAGGAGAATCAAAAGCGATCAAAAATGTATTTGGTGATCATGCTTATGATATGAATATCTCTTCAACCAAGTCAATGACTGGGCACCTATTGGGTGCTGCTGGGGCTATTGAAGCTGCTGCATGTGTCATGGCTATTAAAAACCAAATCGTCCCGCCAACCATCAATCACTTTACTGATGATGAGGCATTCGACCCTAAGTTGAACTTTACATTTAATAAAGCTCAAAAAAGAGAAGTGAACGTTGCATTAAGTAACACCTTTGGATTTGGTGGACATAATACATCAATCATCTTCCGTAAATTTGAGAGTTAATCTAAAGTAAAGGATACTGTTTCTATTTAATAAAAAACACAAAGGGTACAGAAACGCAATCAAGCGAATTATTGGGAGTTCACCTTCCAATATAGACTTGTACTATCTGGCTATGCGCCATACTTCGGTAGCACCAGAAGTAAGAAAAGGCGTTCTCGAATCTAATGAGAGATTAGAATTTCTAGGAGATGCTGTATTGGGTATGGTGGTCGCTGACTACTTATTCAACAGATACCCTTTCAAAGACGAAGGCTTCTTGACTGAGGTACGATCACGTATCGTTAATAGAGAAAATCTCAATCAGCTTTCTAAGAAAATAGGCTTAGGTGACCTGATCGAATATAGTGGTCACCTCAAGGGTAGCCAACAATCCTTCAAGTCAATCTATGGAGATGCTTTGGAAGCCCTAGTAGGTGCGGTATACCTAGATAGGGGGTACAAAAAATGCTCAAATTTCATCTTGAAAAAACTGATTGTCCCTCATGTCGATATTGACATGATTATTAGCACCAATACTAACTTCAAAAGCAAGGTTATCGAGTGGTCCCAAAAGGAAAACAAGAAGCTATTATTTGAAGTATCAGAATTGGACGATAAAAAGCATTTCAAGAAATTTGAAGCTAAGCTCTTTATAGGAACCAAGATGATCAGTTCAGGATTGGGATTAAGCAAGAAAAAGGCAGAACAAAATGCAGCAGAAAAATCCTGCCAATTGCTTAATATTGAGTAAATTTTCTTTCAACGTATGAGTCAAGTGAAAATTGGTGGAGCCACGCTCAACCAAACACCAATAGATTGGAGTAATAATATTGGCAATATCCTACATGCCATTGACTTAGCTAAAAAAGAAGGCGTCAAAGTCCTATGTTTGCCTGAGCTTTGCATCCCTTCATATGGTTGCCAAGATTTATTCTTGCATGAATGGGTCATCGAAGAAGGGATCAATCAATTAAAAGAAATTATCCCACAAACTTCAGGTATTACTGTGGCTGTTGGTCTTCCTCTCTCTTTCGAAGAAAATACTTATAACACCACTTGTATCATACAAGATGAGGAGATCATTGGTTTTTACGCCAAACAATTTTTGGCAAATGATGGCATCCACTATGAAAAAAGGTGGTTCACTGCTTGGCCTCAAAGAAAGACATCTACAATCGATCTACTGGGAAGTGAATACCCTATTGGAGAATTAACTTTTGAGCTCTACGGGTTGAAAGTAGGTCTAGAAATATGTGAAGATGCTTGGCACCATACCGATAGGCCTGGCGGCAGATTACATCAGCAAAATGTGCAATTGATCATCAATCCAAGTGCAAGTCACTTTTCATTCAATAAAAAGAAAACACGAGATGATCTTGTCATCTCTAGTAGTAAACAGTTCAACTGTCATTACCTCTATGTCAATCAACTGGGTAACGAATCAGGTCGAGTCATATATGATGGAGACATCATTTTGGCCAACAAAGGTCTGCTATTGTTGCGGAACAAGCGTTTTGCCTTCACCCCCGTACAATTAGAATCATTTGTTATAAATACAGCGTCCGAATATACAATCGAAGAGCCGGAGCTAGATTACAAAGACAGCAATGAAGAGTTTACACAAGCTGCTTCTTTGGCACTGTTTGATTACATGCGCAAGAGCTTTTCAAAAGGATATGTTCTTTCACTAAGCGGCGGAGCGGACTCGTCCTCTATCGCTACATTAGTATCACTCTCCGTCAAACATGGTATCGAACAATTAGGGGTAGATGGTTATTTAAATGCTGTACATTTAAATCTTTCAATTGACAATAACCTAAGCCATGATCAGGTTATAAAAGACATTACACAAAGTGTGCTATTCACAGCCTATCAAGGAACAGAAAATAGTGGAGAGGCAACTTTAAATTCAGCTAAGGAGTTAGCAAATTCTATTGGTGCGAAATTCGCACACTGGACAATAGATGATAGTGTTATCAATGCCCATCAAATAGCTGAAAATGCAATTGGAAGAAAATTAAGCTGGAAAACGGATGACATTGCTATGCAAAACATCCAAGCGAGAACTAGGTCTCCTTTGATATGGATGTTAGCCAATATTGAGCATAAGATATTACTCACTACCTCGAATCGTAGTGAAGGAGATGTAGGTTATACCACGATGGATGGTGACACTAGTGGGAGTTTAGCCCCAATCGCAGGTGTAGACAAGCCCTTTCTATTGCAATGGCTAAAGTATGCGGAAAAGGAATTGGGATATAAAGGACTCCAGTATGTTAACAGTCTCACTCCAACTGCCGAACTACGACCCAAAGAATACTCACAGACTGACGAAGATGACCTAATGCCATATGATCTGATGGTCAAAATTGAACGTCTAGGTATCTTCCAGAGAAAATCTCCTCTGCAAGTGTTTGAAACATTGCACCATGAATTGACAATTGAAAAGGAACAACTCAAGCTGTATATAGGGAAATTCTACAAATTGTGGTCCATCAACCAATGGAAACGAGAGCGTTTAGCACCCTCCTTTCATTTGGATGATTTCAATGTAGACCCTAAGACTTGGTGTAGATTCCCGATTTTATCTGGAAGTTTCAAAAAAGAGTTAGAAGCACTAAATAATCTTTAGTATTTACGATCGAATATCTCTTTATAGATAATAGCTTTTTTAATTTCATCTTCATTTTGAAGAGATTCAGCAATTTCAGCCGCTAAGCTATACTCTTCTTCCTCAATTTTAAAAGTATCCAATCTTTCATAAGTTGGTTTCTTTCTTTCTAGTTGTTTGTGAGGTACAATATCAATCAAATCATCTTCATGATATTGAGGTTGTAACGGCGCAGGGTTAATTACTTGTTGAATTTCCTCATGAGTAGTCGCTACAGGTATAGTTTCCTTTGGAGATTCAGGTTTTGTGGCAAAATCTTCTCCTGTCAACTCTTTAAATAAATCTTCAAACGTATTGGGGTTTCGTGGTGTGGTCGGGATTTCTTCTACTCCCTCGACAACTTCAGTTTGTGCATTTTCCTTTTTCTTCTTCTTTAATACACGAGATATTATATAAATAACACCGAGAATTATATAATAGTAAATATTAGAATCATCCATGAACCAAATCTAAGAAATAAATTTAAATTTGTCGATTCTGAACGGGCCAATAGTACATGCAATTAACCAAATTAGAAATAAAAGGATTTAAAAGCTTCGGGGATAAGGTCGTCATCAATTTTGACGAAGGTATCACTGGGATTGTTGGGCCCAACGGGTGTGGAAAATCTAATGTCGTAGATTCCATCAGATGGGTACTCGGTGAACAAAAAGTTAAATCATTGAGATCTGAAAAGATGGAGAACATCATCTTTAATGGAACCAAGAACAGAAAACCAACACAACTTGCCGAAGTGTCTTTGTCATTCAAAAACACAAAGAACCTCCTCCCTACTGAATACTCGAACGTAACCATTACCAGAAGATACTATCGATCTGGTGAAAGTGAATACCAACTCAACGGCATCACTTGCCGTCTCAAGGACATCACCAGTCTATTTCTAGACACGGGTATCGCTTCCAATAGCTATGCCATCATAGAATTGGGCATGGTGGACAATATCCTCAATGACAAGGATAACTCTAGGAGGGGTCTTTTTGAAGAGGCAGCAGGTATTTCGAAGTTTAAAATTCGTAAAAAGGAAACTATGCGAAAGCTCAACGATACAGATGCTGATCTGGAACGTGTTGAGGATTTGCTATTCGAAATTGACAAGAATTTAAAATCATTAGAGAGACAAGCCAAACAAGCCCAAAAGTATTACCAAATAAAAGAGGACTATAAAGACTATAGTGTTGAATTAGCTAAGAAGACTGTTCATCAACAAAAGGGAACAATAGACGTTCTAAGAAAATCAATAGAGAAAAGCAACATTCTAAAAGTTGGTTTGAATAAGCAACTAGCTGAGAAAGAAGCTATGTCACAGCAGTCCAAGACTGACTTACTTAATAAAGAGAAACTCTTAGGGACTAGGCAAAAGACACTCAATGATCATGTTCACAAGATTAGATCATATGAAAGTGAAAAGAAGATCAAGAATGAGCGATTGAGATTTTTGAACGATAAAAGCGACAATCTCAAAGAACTCATCGAACAAGATAGAAAAAGCAGTGAACGGTCATCATTTTCAATTGATGGATTGGAAAGTGAAAAGCAAACTTCACAGAATTTGCTAGATGAAATCACGTTTAAATTAGAAACGCTTCAATCAGATTACGAACAAGAAAAAACCAAAAACAAAGAGCTCAAAGACCAAGGGGAAGAACTAAATGAAAACTTTGTTGCTAAAAGAGAAGAACTCTATCAACTCAACAAATCACTTGAAATCAAGAACATTCAGCTAAGTACGCTGAAACAAGAACACGAAAAAACTACAACGGACACCACTCATCAGACTGAAAGCCTTCAAAATTTTGAACAACGAATCCTTGAGGTAACCAATGAGAAGAAACAAAAACAAGAAGAATTTGATTATCTAAAATCCAAAGACGAAGAACTCAAAAACAGAATTAAGCATAGTCAAAAAACAGTTGAATTAATACGTGAAGAGCTGCATCAAGTAAATAGAAAACTAGATGCTTCACAAAACGAATACAACTTAACCAAATCACTTGTTGACAATCTAGAAGGTTTTCCAGAAGCAATCAAATTTCTAAAAAAGGAATCTAATTGGGTTGAAAACGCACCTCTACTTTCCGATATTCTGACTTGTCCTGAGGATTATAAGGTGACAGTAGAGAACTACCTAGAGTCTTACATGAACTATTACATTGTAGAGACTGAGGCTGATGCATTCAAAGCTGTCAATTTACTCAGTGATGCAACGAAAGGAAAAGCCAATTTCTTTGTACTAGACAGGTTTGAAAAATTTCAACCCTCACAAACTGAATTACTTGAAAGTTCTATTCCAGCTACTGAAGTGGTAGAATATGACTCTAAGTACAAGCGCCTTATTAGTTTCATTCTAGACAATGTCTACATCACTACTAATGAAACAGGAAAAGTCCCAAACAAAAGTGCCGTACTGATTACCAAATCAGGTAAGATCATCAACAGAAGGTTCAGTATCTCTGGCGGATCAATAGGATTATTTGAAGGAAAAAGAATTGGACGAGCTAAGAATCTAGACAAGCTCGCTGAGACCATTAAAAAACTAACCATCAAACTAGATGAGGTCAACCAAAATCTAGAAGAAAAACAAGGGGACTTAGCACGACTAAAAGAAAACAACTTCGAACGGCAACTAGAAGAAGCACGAACCGACCTCTCAAGGGTCAACGAAGAGTATGTATCTCTTACTACCAAACAAGAGCAGTATACAAGCATGCTCTCTGAAAACGAACTCAAAAGTGAAGATATCATTGAGAGAATCAACACGCTACATGAGGAGATCATTGAGATTCAACCACAACAAGAGACACATCAACAAATTCTTCATGAACTTGAATTAAAGAATAATTCATTCAAAGAAGAAATATCTTCATTCAATGATAGTTTGAATGAAAAATCCACTTCCTATAACCAAGAAAATATAATCTTTCATCAGCAACAAAATAAAGTGTCCAGTGTTGCTCAGGAGATCAACTACAAAAAATCCAACCTCGAAACTGCGCTTGGTAGGATTGAAAAGAATCAGAGCGAACTAAAGATGACGGACGAAGAAGTTCGCCAACTTATTCAAAACTCAGACTCTAATGACGACCAACTCATCGAGATGTATGAGGAAAAAGACAGCATTGAAATAGGCGTCACCGAAGCAGAAAAAGACTACTATGGCCATCGAGAATCGATAGAGTCAATTGAAAAAAACACAAGAGATATACAAAGAGAAAGAGAAACCAATGATTCAAAAATCATGGAGTTGCAAACCCAACTCAATGAAACAAAACTCTCTCTAACAGGTATTCAAGAGCGATTGTCAGTAGAGTTTAATGTTACTATTGATCAACTGTTGATCAATGAAGAAGAAGCTAGCGAAGCTACTGAGATAGCACAAGAGCTATCTGAAGAGGAGTTAAAAAACCAAGTCCATAAAATGAAAGGTCGTTTGGATGGCATGGGACCTATCAACCCGATGGCAATGGAAGCATACGAAGAAATCAAGACAAGACATGATTTCATCACGGACCAGAGAGAGGATTTATTCAAAGCGAAAGAATCATTGATCTCGACAATTGATGAGATTAATGATGTCGCCAAAGTCACCTTTATGGAAGCGTTTGACAAAATAAAGACGAACTTCATTAGAGTATTCAGATCATTATTTACCGATGAGGATCAATGTGACTTGTTCCTATCCAACCCTGACGATCCTTTGGAGTCTACCATTGAAATCATTGCCAAACCCAAGGGTAAGCGACCATTATCTATCAATCAATTATCTGGAGGAGAAAAGACCTTAACAGCTACTTCTCTCCTATTTGCGATCTACCTTTTAAAACCTGCACCTTTCTGTATATTTGATGAAGTAGATGCGCCATTAGATGATGCCAATATTGACAAATTCAATAACATCATCCGTGATTTCTCTAGCGAATCTCAATTCATCATTGTGACGCACAACAAGCGTACGATGTCTACTACGGATATTATATATGGAGTGACCATGATCGAACAAGGCGTATCTAGAGTAATCCCTGTTGATTTGAAAGAATTGGAGTAAACACGTACAGAAAACACCATCCCATTATACTAAAGAAAAGCAATTCAAGTCAAGCATCTGATATAATAACTTCATAAATAGCCGCTTAGCTGAAAGACAAAATCTGAATCAATAACGAGCAACTATATTATTAATAGTGCTTACCTTATATTTACCAAACCACTGTATGATCTCCCTGTTAATTACGATCTATTGAATGAGGGAAAACTACACTTTTATCACAACCATCGCGTTTGCAATTCTGCTAAACTTGATGGTTTCCGTTTCTGCCAAAGCTGATTTACAACCAGAAAACAATCTACGAAATATTGATTTTGCTAATGGTGAACTAATAGATATCAATGACGGTTGGGTTTTGTATTGGAATCAATTATTGACACCAAAGCTTATTCAACAGGCACACCCAGATATTATTCTTTCAGAAGGGTTAGCCCCTTGGAATACGCTAGAAATAGAAGGAAAACAACTCCCATCCTTTGGAGTCGCAACTTATTCCACACAATTAATATTAAATCAAACTCATCAACCTCTTTCGGTCCGCTTACCAAAAATTAACTCCACTTTCAAACTTTGGATCAATGATGAACTGGTATTCGAAGCAGGGAATGTAACAAAGGATGCATCTACGCTGCTACACCGTAGATTAGAAACGTTCATTCCTATATCATCAGATGTAGACACAGTATCACTGACACTACAAGTCGCTAATTATTATCATCGACAAGGTGGCATGACACAAGCGCTCAGTATTGGCACTACACTTAGTCTTTGGCAACAATACCGAAACAAGCTCATCAGTAAAATGATACTGATTGGATGTCTCTTCTTTGTCAGTGTAACGCTACTGCTATTATATTATACCTATTGGAGAAAAGATAAGGCAATCTTATTTCTAGCATTGTTTAGTCTATGTTGGGGTTATCGAAATTTGAGTGATGAATACTCTCCTCTCATCTATCTATTCCCTACTATTCGTTGGGTCTGGCTAGTCAGGATAGAATACATCAGTTTATTTTTTGGGTCATTGATGGGACTGTCCTATCTCAGAGAAATATTTAAGCACATTTTCCCTTCAATATTTTTAAAAATCGCCATTTATTTCTGTACACCCTTCATCGTACTCGCAGTATTATTACCAAGTCAATATTTATCCCTCCTTCTTCTGCCTTTTTTCGCAGGTATTCAGATTATTCAACTATACATTGTATTCATCTTACTAACCTCCAAAAAGAAAAGCAAACAATCCATATTGGCCCTACTGGGAATCCTTAGTGGTATGATAGTCGCTTCTTATCATATACTTTCTTTTAATATCGGAGGAGATGTTAATAGCGTTCTAATTAGCATTGGCTATTTAATCACATTAATCCTCAACGCATTATTACTTGGAGAACGATTTTCATTATCCTATACCGACAAAGAAAAACAACAACAAGATACTCTACTACAAAATGTAAAAATCACTGAAAAAGCCAACCTATTACACAAGACAAAAGATCTATTAGAAGGACAAATAGCCTTGAGAACTAAAGAAATTGAAAACGTAGTTTTGGATTTAAAGGAAAGAAACAACCATTTGGAGCAATTCAATTATATCGTCTCTCATAACATGAGAGCCCCTGTTTCAAATATCATAGGACTGACCAACATCTACAACATCAAGGACAATCAGGACCCATTCAACATCATCACGGTAGAAAAGATAAAAGAATCTGTAAATGCATTGGATGAAGTACTAAAGGATTTGACTGGCGTACTTGAAGTCAAACAACGCTTGAACCAACCAAATAGCACCGTTAATTTCAAGGATAATATTAAAAAAATACAACTGTCCATTGCCAAAGAGATTGACAATGCCGGAATAGAATTTCGAATTGATTTGAAAGTTGAAAGCATTGTTTCCAACAATGTTTACTGGTATAGTATTTTGATCAATCTTATCTCCAATGCCATTAAATATAGTCGAACTGATGTACAATCCTATATCAGTATCAAAACATTCACAATAGAAGAAGGACACATACATGTAGAAATACAAGACAATGGGCTAGGAATAGACCTAACCAAGAATAGTGAAGATGTCTTTGGGCTATATAAGCGATTTCACAACCACGTAGAGGGAAAAGGAATGGGACTATTTATGGTTCGAACACAAGTAGAATCTATGGGAGGTCATATTTCGATAGACAGTACACCAGGAGTTGGCACGACATTTAAGATTGTGGTTTGATGTTATTCACAATATGGTAGAAGAAAAATAATTACTACCACATCCCCGTTTCACTGAAAGAGCATTGATACTGGATATTTAACTATCCAGTTCAAGCGCTATAAAGTAGAACCGGCTGACAAATATGTTTTAATAGGGTCCGGATAACATTCCTTTAGACTAGGCTTCTTATAGTCCAAACTCGAATAGCATTATCAAAATTTTAATTGATCCTTGGTCATTTATCTCTTTACCATGATTTCCTTAAGTGCATCGTCACGACTGATTTTACCTGTATCAAAATCCAAAAGGGCTGACACTTTGATACTCAACTCCAAATTTGAAGGCATCTCGCAATTATTGCACTCTGTCAGTTTCACTCTAAAGATGATGATTTCATCCCTTCCCAAGCTTTTGACTGTCCTACCATAATCAAGAATATTCTCTTTCAATTCATTTTCAAATCGAGGATAAAGAGAATTCACCAACACATCACGCTCCAGTTGCGTCAATCCACTTTTCTTTTGTGTGACTACTTTGTGATTATTTTCTCCATGAGAAATAGAAGAATACATCTTCATTTTAAAAATAGCTCCAAAATTCCCTACTCTCTCATATCGGATTTTGCCATAAGTATAATAAGTAGTTGCAATATCAGATTTATATAAGGTCTGAAAAATGCTCGAAATCAATTCCAAATCATCTTCCTTTTTGGCTGCTTCAATCTCGACTATTTCTATTTTCTGTTCGAACTGATCCTCAGTCAACTTCCCTTGCTTATAAGCATATACATCTTGCATCACAACCGTACCACTCAACTTTGATACACCAAGAGCCTCTTTACCAGGCACTGGGGCAAGGTCAAAAGTCATAGAAATCTTATCTGTGGCTTTCAGCTGATTTATTAAATAGACATAGTCTTTGTAAAATGTGACAACAACACTACGAGCCGAGGAAATCATACTCTCCCTGAATTCTTTATCAATTTCGCCATGTGGAGGTTTAGGATAACCCGGCACGGCCTGAGTATGGTACTCAATTCTAATGATTTCCTTTTCATGTTCTCGTTCTTCCAAATTATGCATTTTCATTTCCATTTGGTGCATAACTTCCTCGTACTCCTGCTCTTTACGCTCTTCTTTCTCCCCTTTACGCTCTTTTTCTCCCTTTCTCCCCTTCTCTCCTTTTCTCTCTTTTTCTACTTTTCTTTCTTTAATAGTCGTTTCATCTGAACTATAAAAATCTATGTCAGTCTCAAAATCCTGATCCAACTCGAACTGTTCAATATGTATTTTTGCCAATTCCTCTGCCTGGATAGCCAAGACCTCTGCCTGTTGTTCCAATTCCTCGATATTCTCAATAACAATACTCCCTCCTTCTCTATCCCAAATGAACTCATAATTACTGTCAAAACTTTTAGAAAAGAAATGCCCTCCTTCACCTACACTAATCATCACACCATATGCCTGCACATAGGTAGCATGAGGTTCTGAAGAAAAGAAGTGTCCCTCCTCAGATTCGTTTTTAAATAAGGTAGAAACAATGTTCTCTGCCACTTTCAAATCTCTATCCATCCGACTCTTGTCAATATCCTGAGACATAGTGGTGACTACTATCGTCACTAACAATAGCGTTGTTATGATTATTTTTTTCATGTTATTTACTTTGAGTGTCGACCATACCATACAAATTGGCGAGCAAGGTGCTTTGTTCCAGTTGCTGCACATCATAGCTATTTTGCATCATATCCATGCTCGTTTGTATGACTTGTAGATCGTAGTTTCGTTGTTTTTGATAAAATTCATTAAAATCTGACAAGACACTTTTGACATATTGCTGTTGTGTCTCATTGGATACGGTAAAGAAATTTTCTATCATTTCCTTATTACCGTCGCTTACTTGATTGACATATGCCTGCATCATGACATCCGTTTGAGCCGAATATTTTTTAGCCAATAGATTCATTTCCTTTCGATTGAATGACTTTTGATTTTCTATCTTGGTATCTACCTGGTCTACGAGCTGTTGTAGCTTCAGTTCATTGTTATCATCATAATCGTTGAGCACTTCTTTCATCCAAGATTGTACGTCATTTTTAGTTAGTTGCGATTCCTGTTGGACCGCAAGTTGATCACCAAAACCTATCGTTAACCCCAGCTCATTTTGGGTAAACTTGAACCCTGAGAAATACCCTGAGAGCAAAATAAAAATCAAGCCCGCCGCAACCGTACTCACCCATCTAAAAGGTGCAGATTCAAAAAAGCTGATCTGTCTTTGAACTGGCTCGTTAAATACAAAAGACGGGATCACTACTTCTTTATCATTCATGCTCTGCAAGAACAACTGACTCATTTTCATTTCTTCCACTTCCTTCTTTAAAACATTGTCTTCTTCTAGCTGCAATTCGAATTTTGCACTATCCTCCTTAGACATCTCTTCAAAGAGGTAATCCATTATAGTCGCTTCGTTGATCTTATTTCCCATATCCGTAAGATTCTTTAAATGCGTTGTTACTTTCCAATTTCTTTTTCATGGCCTTTAGTCCATAATACAACCGTGATTTCACAGTGTTCTCTGACAAATTCAGCACTTCGGCAATCTCTCTAAACTTCATCCCTTCATATTCTTTCATGACGACCACACTCCTTTGTTCTTCAGGCAAACATTGTAGTACCGAACCAACTATATCAGATAACTCTTGAGTCTCCATCGCCACCCCAGGTTGCTGACCACCAGCTTGTGTCAACCCATCCTCTACCTCATCACTTTGCTGGACAAACAGTCCGGCTACTCTGCTCTTCTTCCTACTCTCTTCCCTACAGATATTAAGCGCTACGATATACAACCAAGGCTTAAACTTGCTCACATCATCGAGTTGACCGATGCGATCAAACATCTTGATAAAGGTCTTTTGTGCACTCTCCGAAGCTTGATCATGATCATTAAAGTACTTGTAGCAAAAATTATAAATCCTCTTGTACCATGATTCCACCAACTTATTAAAAGCAGCTTTATCACCCAGCTTTGCACGTTGTACAAACTCAGCGTTATGCGATGCGGCCATATCACGCATAGTTGCCATTGGTCAATCGTTTGGTTTTCCTCATATCTACACCTAAGATGATGATACTATAAAAATAGTTTTAAATGGGCACAAAAAAAGAGTGATTATTAACCACTCCTGAATTTCTCACTACTAACAGCTATTATTATTGTAACAATTTCAGATCCGACAAAGCTTTACTCTCTACAAACTGTGTCATATCATGATCAGCCAAATCATTGATTTTGAAAGGGGCTTACTCAATGATTTTCATCAACTTTTCTTCGTCCTTGAGAATAGACAAAATGTCTCATCCAGCCCTTGGTACTTTATGATACGAAACTTAAAAACACCCACCTTCATATTGAGTTTCAAATAAGCAATATGACTTTCCAAATACTTCCACACTACTGCTAATGGCTGATTATATGATATATAGCCCTCTTAAATACTATTATAAAAAGCCAGTATCCTAATCAAATCCTTCATCTCCGTGACATCCAATTTATTCTTCTTGATGTATGTCTTCAACTTTTCAGGGTTCTTTTCTAACAGCGAATAGATTTCTCCTTTTTTGCCAGTGAACTCCTTTATTTCCCCACTTTTGAAGGCAAAGTAATAAGTAAAAACCAATGCTTCTCTAGTAGTTGTGGGGCCTGCATAATAATAAGACTGGTTGTATGAATCTGTTTTCAACACAATCTTTTCGCGAGCAATCAAGGAGGTAGGACCTTCATAAATTACTTCGAATATAATAGGTGCCCGAAAATCAGATGTGACCATATATGGAATCGAGTAAAACTGCCGATAGTTCTTAACCGACATATCAAATATTTCTAAATAGATCAATTGCTTACTACCAAAGGTTTTTACCTTTTGGGACTCTCCAATGACCTGCACAGAATTGGATTCCATACTATATTTAACTTGTCCTTTGAGCGTATCTCTAGCACTAGTCACTACCCATCCCTCATGCCAGAGACGAGTAGAAAATTCCTGCGCCTGCAAACATTGAGTTCCAATCAGAAAAAGAAATAGTATAAAATGTTTGATCATTTTTTTAAAATACTGTGTCCCATTTTGTCCCTTTTGGTTTCTAGGTATTTCCGATTATGCTTATTAGGGACAACTTCAATTGGAATATTCTCTACAATTTCCAAGCCATACCCCATCAGTCCAACACGTTTTGTAGGATTATTGGTTATAAGTTTCAGCTTTGACACTCCCAAATCTTGTAAAATTTGAGCACCCACTCCATAATCTCTGTTATCTCCTTGGAATCCTAACTTTTCGTTTGCCTCGACTGTATCTAAGCCTTCTTCTTGAAGTTTATATGCCTTCAATTTATTCACAAGACCTATTCCACGGCCTTCTTGATTCATATACAAGACCACTCCTTTACCTTCCTTCTCGACCATGCTCATCGCATTATGCAATTGTGTACCACAATCACATCTACACGAACCGAAGATATCTCCCGTTACACAGGATGAATGTACTCTGACTGTTACAGGTTCATCACTCTCCCATTCTCCTTTGGTCAAGGCCAGATGTGTCTCTCCTGTATTCAATTGTTTGTATGAAGTCAACTTAAAATCACCCCAGTCAGTCGGCATATCAACCGTCACTTCTTTTTCGATCAAACTTTCGTGTTCCATTCTATAGGAAATCAAGTCTTTGATAGAGATCAATTTCAATTGAAATCGCTCCGCTACTTTCACCAAGTCAGGTAAACGTGCCATGGTACCATCTTCGTTCATGATCTCTACCAATACACCTGCAGGATACATACCTGCTAGACGTGCTAGATCAATTGACGCTTCGGTATGCCCTGCTCTTCTCAGTACCCCACCTTTTTTTGCTTTTAGAGGAAAAACATGCCCCGGCTTTCCAAATTCAATAGGTTTGATATCTGGATTCACCAACGCTCTGATTGTCTTTGATCTATCGCTAGCAGATATACCAGTTGAACAACCATATCCAATTAAATCAACCGAAACAGTAAATGGAGTTTCATGCAAAACGGTATTTTTCCCTACCATTAATTCCAACTCCAACTCGTCACAGCGGTCTTCTATCAATGGTGCACAAATCAGACCACGACCATGAGTCGCCATAAAATTGACAATTTCAGGAGTTACACACTCAGCAGCACATACAAAATCTCCTTCATTCTCTCTATCTTCATCATCTACAACAATGATCACTTCACCTCTTTTGATTGCTGCTATAGCATCCTCTATCTTATCTAGCATATCTATTTTACTGTGACGTTTCCTAATGATTTTGCGATTGACATTTCCATTTCTTTCAAACCAGTTTGAGTCAAAAGGCACTCGTCAATCTCTTCTTCGTTTTGAGCAGCTTTCATTTTTTCCATGTTGTCTGCTATCATTTTTTGTACTACTCTAAATTTCAACCTCAAAATATATGAAAAGGTTGAGTCTTTCAACTTATCTTTTTCGTGCGCTACCGATATTTCATATTTATCAGACCAGTTGGGGCTGACTTCATACCTTTCGGTAGACAAATCTACTGCTACTTTCCGAACCTCTTTATCTTCATGATCCATTAGATCCTGAATCGATATAATTTTCCCTTTCTCCAAATTCTCTTTGAAGAAAGCTAAAATACTGACACATGCTGGTGTGGCAAACTCAATATCCTCACTTTCTGCTAAGAAGTAATTGACCAAATGAATATCTCCACCTTCCACATCTTTGATTAAATCTCCACCATAGTTGATCAACATTCGGATACTTTCTTTCTCCTGTATCTCAATGATATCTTGTCTACTATTAGATCTCTCCTCAGGAAGAATATCAGGAATCATCTCAGGTGGTGGTGCCGATGGTTTGAACATCGACTCTTTGTTATCCTGAATCAGTAACTTGTTCACCTCTGTAATCAGAGTCGCTTCTTCTACACCTAGCAATCCACTACATTCTTGAATGTAGACGGTTCTTTTAATAGGATCTGGAACTAATGATACACTGTGAACTATCTCACGGATAGAATCAGCCCTTTTGATAGGGTCGTCATTACCAGTTAAGTATATCCCTGTTTTGAACTTGATGAAATCTTGCGCATTCTCTTCTAAGAAAATATTGAACTGAGATGCCCCCAGCTTTCGTGCATGTGAATCAGGATCTTCACCATCAGGAAAAGGTACTGCCTTGACATTCAGCCCACCTTTCAACATCATATCGATTCCTCGCATCGATGCTTTGACACCAGCCTTGTCACCATCAAACAAAACGGTCACATTGGTCGTATACCGTTTGATCAGTTTGATCTGATCCTCTGTAAGTGATGTTCCTGATGAAGCAACCACATTTTTGATCCCCGCCTGATGCAAAGAAATTACATCAGTATAGCCTTCTACGAGATAACAATTTGCCTGATTCCTGATTTCATTCTTAGCCTGGAATATTCCGTAGAGTATTTTACTCTTGTTGTATAAATCTGTTTCTGGGCTATTGAGGTATTTGGCACCTTTATCATTACTCTTGAGCGTCCTTGCTCCAAACCCAATCGTCTTACCAGATACATTGTGAATAGGAAATGCTACCCGACCTCTAAATCGATCATACGATTTATCTTCCTTGACGATCTTGAGTCCTGTCTTTTCTAAATATTCGTCTTTATACCCTTTCTTTTTGGCTTCATCAATCAGACCTTGCCATTGATCCAAGGCATAACCCAATTCGAATTCTTTGATGGTCTCTTCCGTAAACCCTCTTTCTTTGAAATAAGATAGTCCAATATTCTTTCCTTCATTACTCTCCCATAGGTTCTTAATGAAAAAATTCTTCGCAAAATTGAGGGTAATAAAGAGTGATTCTCTCTCATTTTGAGTCTGGACATAGTTCTCGTCCTGTACATCTTCTTCGACGACCACCCCATATTTGTTAGCCAAATATTTGAGTGCTTCGATATAGCTAAGGCCATCCATCTCCATCAAGAAGGTAATCGGATCACCACCTTTACCTGTACTGAAGCACTTGAAGATATTTTTGGCTGGAGAGACTACAAAGGAAGGTGTCTTTTCATCCGTAAAAGGGCTCAAAGCTTTATAACTAGAGCCAGACTTTTTCAACGGGATGAAGTCACTGATAACTTCATAGATATCCATCCTGCTCTTAATATCTTCTATAGTCTGACTATCAATCACTAGATCCTAAATTCTTTGGGTAATTATCTTTGGGGTCTTAAACACTACAAATCTAGTACGAAATTATCTGAAAATATGATTCAAAAAGACTATATCACTTAACTTGCAGCAAATTTGAATTACTCCAGAGAATAGTTGTGAATATTACAGAAAAAGACATCCTCGCTGCACTAAGTAACGTGCAAGATCCAGACCTTAAAGAAGACCTTGTTACACTCAACATGATTAAAGATGTTAAGGTGGTAGGTAATAAGATAAGTTTCCAAGTAGAGTTAACTACTCCTGCTTGTCCATTAAAGGAAAAAATAAAAAATGATTGTTTAGATGCCATCAATGCTTTGGGTGACAACTTGGAAATTGACATAGACATGACAGCTAACGTCACGAGTCAAAGAGATTCTTCGTTCACACTTCCTGATGTAAAAAACATTATTGCAGTTTCTTCTGGAAAAGGCGGAGTTGGGAAATCAACTGTTACAGCTAACCTAGCAGTAGCACTCGCTAAAACGGGTGCAAGTGTTGGTGTTATTGATGCTGATATATTCGGACCATCTATTCCAACGATGTTCAATTGCGAGAATGAGCAACCACAGATGTTGGCAGAAGATGGTAAGAATTTGATCCTACCAATCGAGCAATACGGTGTTAAACTTATCTCCATTGGATTCTTGACACCAAAAGACAATGCTATTGTATGGAGAGGCCCTATGGCTAGTTCTGCACTGAAGCAACTCATAAGTGACGTCAAATGGGGTCAGTTAGACTACTTATTGATTGATCTTCCTCCTGGAACAAGTGATATTCATCTGACTCTAGTACAGTCTGTGCCCGTGACTGGTGCAGTTATAGTAACAACCCCACAAAAGGTAGCAATAGCAGATGCTAAAAAAGGCTTATCAATGTTTAAACTGCCACAAATCAATGTGCCGATATTGGGAGTAATAGAAAACATGGCTTATTTCATTCCTGAAGAATTGCCTGACAATAAGTATTATATATTCGGTCAAAATGGTGGTAGAGAATTAGCAGAAAAAGAAGAAGTACCCTTCTTAGGTGAAATTCCAATTGTACAAGCTATCAGAGAAAGCGGTGACAGTGGTTATCCTGCTGTAATGAAAGATGGAATAACGGAAGATGCTTTTACAGAATTGGCACAGTCAGTTGCCAGACAAGTAGCCATAAGAAATGCTGCTGGTGAAAAGACAAAGGTGGTACAAATGAACTAACTTTACTTTTTTGATAGATAAATGGATATTAACACAAAAGAAGAGCTACTAACAAGAGTCAACCAAGCAATCACTACCATCCGTCCGTATCTAGAGACAGACGGTGGTGATGTAAGAGTAGTTGATATTGATGATGATTATGTGGTCTCTGTAGAATTATTAGGAGCATGTGAAACATGCCCTATGTCTCATATGACGATGAAAGCAGGAATCGAAGAGGCGATAAAAAGAGTAGCTCCAGAAGTGAAGTCTATCAAAGCGACCAATACGGAACCTGTTAAATAATCACCCAATAATACTTCACTTTCCTCGTTGAGAACTTGTTGTTTTTAACCCTAACTAAATTTGCAAAAATCACTACTGTACATTCTTCTCTCTCTTTGGATTATCTCGCCAAGTATCGCGCAAGATAAATGCGGGACAGTAAAATTCAATGAGCAAATATATCAATTCAAAGAATCTGAGACGCATACGAAAGGTTTCGAAGATTGGATTAATAAAAAGATCCAAACGAAAAGATTACAACAAAACAATGCTTTTATTTTAGCTGACGAAGTACTAACAATACCCGTTGTGGTACATATCGTTCATCAAGGAGAAGCTGTTGGTATAGGCTCTAATATTCCTGATGAGCAAATTCTCGCACAAATTGCTACGCTCAACGAAGATTTCAGAAGAAACAATGCTGACGCAAGCGACACTCCAAGTGATTTCATAGGTGTAGCAGCAGATACACGAATAGAATTTGTATTAGCAAAACAAGATCCAGAAGGGTTGCCCACGAGCGGTATTCTACGGACTCAAGGGTCTAGAGAATCCTATGGCATCAGTAATGCTTTGGAGTTGGCAAATGAGAGTGCTTGGCCAGCTGAAGACTACCTCAATATCTGGGTCACTAACCTTACTGGTGACACCATTGGTTTTGCACAGTTCCCTCTCTCAAACCTAGACGGACTCAATCACAACGACAATAACGACTTGGTATCTTATGGATTAACAGATGGAGTCTACTCAGATTATGAGTACTTCGGTACAGGTTTTAATGCGGCTGATTTTTCCAAAGGACGAACAGTCACACATGAGACAGGTCATTGGCTGGGTTTAAGACATGTTTGGGGAGATGGAGGATGTTCAGTAGATGATTATTGTGATGACACTCCTGCTCAATCATCATCAAGTTCAGGGTGTCCAATACACCCAGAACTCTCGTGTAGCAGCAATGACATGTTTCAAAACTACATGGATTATACTGATGATGTCTGTATGAATCTCTTCACTACTGATCAAAAGAACCGAATGCGTGTTATTTTGGAAAACAGTCCCAGAAGAGAAAGTTTATTAACCAGTAAGGCAAAAGATGAACCGATCCAAGTAGACAATGACTTGGGAATAGTATCTATACTTTCGCCAGCAGTCAGCTCTTGTGAAACAAGCTTCACTCCTGCACTATTGGTTCGGAATTATGGTACTAATACCATTACGGACTTCACAATTGACTTTACGTTTGGAGAAGAAACCGTAGACGTACCACCTTTTGAGCATACACTCGAGCCATTGGGGTTGTTAGAAATTGAACTACCGGATATAGGTCTCGCTAGTCGATCAGAAGATTTCACTTTCAAAGTAACTTCTGTTAACAACACTACTGATGGCAATCAAGATAATGATTGCCAATGGGCTACCATTCTATTCCCTGTTAAGCAAAACATTCCCATCCTAGAGAACTTCACTGGGGCTGTAGATTCAAACCAAACAGATTGGAATATAAGCAATGAAACGAATGCTTCATCATGGTTTTACACGACAGCTAACAATGGTGACAACACTAATGAATGCGCTGTTTTAAACTATTTCGGAAGTGATCCGAATCGTTTAGGAGAAAGAGACTTTTTAACAAGCCCCGTACTAAACCTTACAGGCATTGCCTCTGTTGATTTATCTTTTAAAATGGCGTTTTCCAACCATCCAGATTTCACACATGATGGATTAGCGGTTATCATCTCTACAGATTGCGGCACTACATTCCCAATAGAAAATTTGGTATACGAACGTTGGGCAAACGATCTAACTACTACCAATTCATCAAACACGAATTACACTCCGTCAGGAATTGGAGATTGGAAAGAAATCAATATCAACTTTGGAGAATTCATCAATGAAGAAAGTGTCGTGATTGGAATAGTGGGAAGTAACGGTAGCGGAAACAATATGTATATCGATGATATTCAGATTACTACCGACAACATATTAGATCATGACATATCAATCGAATCGGTCGATAACATCCCTATCTCTTCCTGTATCAATAGTTTTCAAGCGCAGGTCAACGTACGAAATCTTGGATTTCAAAACCTTACCCAATTTACCTTATCCTATGACCTAGGAGGTAATTCTGTTACGGAAGTATATAATGGTCTAGATATATTACCAGGCAAGACGACAGGGTTTATAATTAAACACGAACAATTACTATTTGAAGACGGTACGGTTAATTACGAAATCTCATTACCCAATGGTGAAACCGACTTGGACCCAAGAAATAATGAAATGAGTCTCAATTATGTATTGGATGATAGCGAAGAAGACACGCCATTCAAAATATACTTTGCTAGTGATGATGAAGTGAGAGGTTGGACCACTCTCAGAAGAGACAACCCTAGTGATTGGAAATACAAATTAATAGAATTGAATAGGGTATTATATATCGACAACACCAAGATTGAAATCGATGCGGGCACAGTCAATTACTTCACCAGTCCATCTCTTAATGTCAATTCTGAAGAAGCTACGTTACAGTTTGATGTGGCCTACGCCTATCAGTCAGGATTCAATGACCGGTTACAGGTACTTGCCTCCACTAATTGTGGATTGATGTTTGATCATATCGTATACGATAAAAATGGAGTCAATCTCTCTACTTCAGAAAATGGAGAAATTTGGGAACCCACAACAGAAGACGATTGGCGGAGAGAATCAATAGATCTAAGTGAGTTTGCCTATGAAACCAATTTGAGACTTTCATTTGCCTTCACAAGTCAAAAAGGGAACAATATCTACCTAGACAATATGGAAATGTATCACACTACTGATCCAGACACTATTGATCTGAGTTCAAAATTAAGAGTGTTTCCTAACCCTGTAGTAGATGATCTGAACATCAAGTTTAACTATCGCAGTAAACAAGACCTTACAGTCAGAATCGTTTCTATGAGTGGTAAAACTATCTACGAGGAAAAAATAGAGAACATCCTCAATCAAATTCATACCATCAGAGGATTAGCTGGATTGAGTGGACTCTATGTTCTCAACGTCTATAACTCAAACATCTCTGACAGTCAAAAAATCATGATAGTTAGATAATTAGATTACAAGCCGTTAGACAACAGTAATCTAGCATCTAATGAAGGTTTAAATCGAACTTCTGATTGCTTTTTGTTTTCCATGTCTATCTATCGCTAGCTTGATCAGTTCGGTAATCAAATCTGTGTAGTTGATACCTGTAGCTCCCCATAACTTTGGATACATACTCACTTTGGTAAATCCAGGAATCGTATTGATTTCATTAATCAACAAACGATTATCCTTTGTCAAAAACACATCTACTCTAGCAAAACATTCGCACTCCAATACTTGATAAGCATCAATGGCCATTTGTTGTACTGTAGCAATTTGTTCTTGAGAAATCTTAGCAGGAATATCTATTTTATACCCTTTATCATCCAAGTATTTGGCTTCATACGAATAAAAGTCATGGCTAAATGATATCTCTCCCGGTATAGATGCTTTAGGTTCTTCATTACCCAATACGGCACATTCGATCTCCCTCCCGTCTAAAAACTCTTCGATGATGATCTTTCTATCAAATGAAAATGCCTCATCCAAGGCTTTGGTATAATCCTCTTTGGTATCCACTCTATTGATACCTACTGAAGATCCCAAATTGGCTGGTTTGACAAAGCATGGCAAGCCTAATTTACCAGTTACCTCTTCGAAAGTCGGTCTGACTTGATGCGACCTAATCACCAAATAATCTCCTATCGGAATATCAGCATCTCTCAACAGACGTTTCATGATGTCCTTGTCCATTCCAACAGCAGAGCCCAATACATCTGCACTTACAAAAGGCACATCCGCCAACTTCAACAACCCCTGCATTGCACCATCCTCTCCCATAGGTCCATGCAGAATCGGAAATACCACATCTATATACTTCTCAAATGTAGCATCAGATATAGCAATCAGTTTCCCTTCGCATTGTGGATTGAGTGATACATGAACACTTTTTTCATTCAAATGCAAGGCTTCCCCTTCCCCTAAGATCAAAGGCTCATCATCATTATACAACCATTGTCCAGATTTACTGATTCCTATTAGTATAGGATTGTACAATTCGGTATTGAGTGCCTCAATAATATTTTTAGCGGAACGAAGAGAAATTTCATGTTCAGCAGATTTACCACCAAACAATATTGCTACATTGAGTTTATTATCATTTGCCATAGCGGCAAATCTAAAAATAACTTTTAATTGATTGATCTCTTCCTACTTATTTCAAAATAATTTCCTTGCCTATCTAATTTGGTATTAATTTGCCGTCCCACTACGCTACAAATTATGAGTGAAGAAAAAGTTACAACGCCCACTACAAACAAAGACCTCCTAAAACATTTTGCGGCAGCTACTGTCATGATCATAGTGGTGGTGTATGGTGTATTCAATTACTACTTCCCGATGATCACCAATCACGGAGAGAGTTTGACCGTGCCCAACCTAGAAGGCGTGATGCTAGACGATCTGGATGATTTCTTAGAAGACAGAGACCTAAGGTATCAAGTGGAGCCTGATTCTGGTTATTCGGCTAAGCACCCTGCCCTAGCCGTGCTAAAACAATTCCCTTTACCCAACTCGAAAGTAAAAGAGAACAGGAAAATATACGTCACGCTTAATGCCAAGAACCCTCCAGTTGTCAAAATGGCTAATTTGAAAGGTCGCTCACTTAAAAATGCGCAATTAGAATTAAGAAGTCTTGGTTTAGCCTTGGGTGAAATTAGATACGAACCAGATTATGCTTTAAACACAATTTTGAATCAATACCACAAAGGTAAAATCATCCAAAGTGGAGAGACTATTCCAAAAGGTTCAAAAGTAGACTTTGAAGTAGGAGACGGATTAGGTAATCAAACCTTTCAAATGCTAGAGCTCAAAAACCTTGACTTAGAAGAAGCTATTTTTGTATTAAGAGGGAATGGGCTAAAAGTAGGTGAAATTTTCTACAAGAGTGAAGGTCTATACACGACCGAAAAGAGAAACAGCGAAGGTGAGTTCGAGACAAAAACGATCAACGTTGAACCTGGGAAAGTATATAAACAAAACCCTGAGTCATCAAAAACTGCTAGAATTGGTCAAAGTATTGACCTTTGGATGGTTGAGATCGACTCTTCCCAAATTGTAGCCCCTACTCTTGATCTTGAAGTTCAATAATTCATTATGAAAAAGTTATCACTTGCCTTACTTATTGGAATGTGCGTCGCTCATACAACGATCACTTTGGGGCAATTGATAGAAAGGCCATTTTCTCTATCACCAACCTCAAATAACAGTCAGGCAAGGATTAAAATGACTGAAGACACCTTGATTTTACCATTTTTCGAGGACTTTTCACAGAGCATTTATGTTGCCGATAACAACAAATGGGATTCGACCTATCTAGATGTGATGGTCAATTCAAGTATCGGAATTGCCCCGCCATCCATAAATGTGGCCACATTTGACGGCTGGAATCAGTTCGGAAACCCGCATAACCCAGGTGATGATGCCCCGTCTCCATTACGTTCGGATTCACTGATCTCTAAAGCGATCAATTTATCAGGTTTGGGCGTTGAGGATAGTGTCAAACTTACATTCTACTGGCAGCAAGAGGGACATGGAGACAACCCAGAATCAGAAGACCAACTGATACTTAGTTTTTTCGGAAGCGACAGTATTTGGGTTGATCGAGACTCCTCTTTTGTTGGGAATGAGAACAATAGAACAGGGAAATTTCAATATGAATCAATACATATCAAGGATCAAAAGTATTTACATAGCGGATTCAAGTTCAAATTCGTCTCAAGTGGCAACCCCAAAGGACCTTATGATGTGTGGCATGTAGATTACATCACTTTGGACAAAGAGAATTTTCGAGATGTACAGGATGTCGCTATTTCTACTACAGTCAGTTCGATTTTTAAGGAAATAACAATGATGCCAATGGACCATTTCTTCGCCTATTCGGAAGACATTATGGAAACAAGTTCTGCCTATGTAAGTAACCTTCGAGATGCTTTTACAACAGTAGACCTAACTTTCCGCATATTGGAACAAGAGACAGACAACATTATTGATTCTCATATAATTTCTTCTTACACTTTTGAGGCTTATGCAATTAATGAAATAATAGAACTAAAAGAGAGTGTAATCATCTCTTATGACAATCTCTTAGATTATGCCTCAAACGACTCATTGTATTTATATTCAGAATTCATCATGTCAGGTAATAATGAAATCCCTCTAGTTCGCACGGAGAATGACACTAGTCGAGTTTACTTCAATCTTCACGAGACACTAGCCTATGATGATGGCTCTGCAGAGTATGTGGCAGGCATCAATCAATCCGGTGGTCAGTTAGCCGTTCAATTTTCTACTCCTGTTCAAGATACAGTGACAGCTGTAGACATCTACTTCCCTGTAGTCTACCCGCTTCCTGACCCAGGCACATTATCAATCAGAGTGCTAAAAGATTTAACCGAAAAAACAGATACTACAACATTGGGACAAGAATTCTCTGTTACCTATTCAGATACCATCAACCAATTCGTACGATTTGAATTTGACGAACCTATTATAATATCTGATACATTCTATATTTCAATGACACAGTTCACCAACAACTATGTAGCAATTGGATTAGACAAAAACACAAATACTGCCTCCAGGATATTCTTTAAAACTGGAAATGATTGGGAGCAAAACTCAATTGACAATGTGAAAGGCTCACTGATGTTCAGAGCTATATTTGCCAAAGCGAACATTGAAGAAGATACAGTACTAACCTTCCACACTCCTGCTTTTTCTCCAATCACCTTATATCCAAACCCTGCGAACTCTTATGTTGAGATTGATGGGCTGTTTGAACAATACGAAATGTATGACATGTTAGGAGAAAGGGTATTACAAGGCAACTCAAAGCAGATAGACCTAAACATTATCAACAAAGGAATTTACATTTTGAGATTTCATGTAGAGGATCGAATCATTATGAAACGAATCGTTCTACAATAACTAGGACAACCTAGCTCTATAATCTTCATAGTCAAACGTTCTGATTACATCAATATCCCCTCCCGTCTTCTGAATTGCTATGGCAGGGTGTTGAATACCATTGAAAGTTGAGGTCTTCACCATGGTATAGTGAATCATATCATGAAAAGTAATCGTATCTCCAATCACCAAAGGCTGATCAAAACTGTACTTTTCAAGAAAGTCACCTGCTAAACAACTTAACCCTCCTAATCTGTATGGATACTTACCTTTTGATTCGTCCTGATAACCTTCATCAATTTGCGGTCTATACGGCATTTCCAAGCAATCCGGCATATGACATGTAAACGACGCATCTATAATAGCAGTATCCACACCATTTCTATTCACCACATCCAACACCTGCGTCTGCAAACACCCCGTCTGCCACACAAAAGCACTTCCGGGTTCTAATATTATTTTGACATCATGTTTTTCACTGAAAGTTTTTAACACCTCTACCAAACGATCCACATCATATCCCTGACGTGTCATTAGATGCCCACCACCCATATTGATCCATTTCACTTGTTTCAGTAGGTCTGCAAATTTATTCTCAACAGCAGCCAACACTTTCTCCAAGCTCGACACACCTGATTCGCATAACACATGAAAATGTAGCCCTTCCACATCAAGCACATCAGTAGAATCCAACTCACCTTGTGTAACACCTAATCTTGAGTGAGGGGAAGCAGGATTGTACAAAGCTACCTCTACATCAGATTCTTCTGGATTTACCCTGAGACCAATCGACACTTTTTTGTCTATCGCATGATTTTTGAACTTTTGATATTGCGCTAATGAATTAAATGTGATATGACAAGAGCCATCTAGAATCGATTCTATTTCATCCTCACGATATGCCACACAATAGGTATGTGCTTTGATTTTCATATAGTCCTTGCAGAGCATCAATTCATGCAATGAACTGGCAGTCGCACCAGACACATATTCTTTCACAACAGGAAAGGCACTCCACATCGCGAACCCTTTGAAGGCCAAAATGATTTCAACACCGGATCGCTCGGACACAGATTTAATCAATGATAAGTTCTTCCGTAATTTTTCCTCCTCTAACACATAACACGGGGAAGGTAATTCATTTCGATTCATCTTAGCCTAGTTCTAGGTCTATGTCATGCTGCTCATTCCATGGCAACCCTTTTATCATCAACTCTTCCATAAATGGATCAGGATTAAACTCCTCTACATTATAGACACCTGCACCAGACCACTTGCCTTGTACGACCATCATGGCCCCTATCATAGCAGGTACTCCAGTTGTATATGACACTCCTTGTGTGCCCGTTTCATCAAAGGCATCTTTATGCTTGCAGTTATTATATATGTAATAAGTCTTTTCCTTACCATCTTTAATTCCCTTGATACGGCAACCGATAGAGGTCTCACCAACATAGTTGTCTCCCAGACTGCCAGGGTCAGGCAACACAGCCTTCAAAAACTGCAAAGGCACGATTTGCTTTCCTTCATAATCTATTGGCGCTATACCCGCCATTCCGATGTTTTGAATCACTCTTAGATGTGTCAAATACTCATCTCCAAATGTCATCCAAAATCTTGCTCGTTTTATAGTTGGGTAATTTTTTACCAACGACTCTAGTTCCTCATGATAGATGACATAACTAGAACGCTCTCCAATATTCGGGTAGGTAAGTTCCTTTCGAATCTGATGTGGTTCGGTCTCAACCCATTGACCACCTTCCCAATATTTTCCTTTTTGAGTAACTTCTCTGATATTGATTTCAGGATTAAAGTTCGTGGCAAAAGCTTTACCATGGTCACCTCCATTACAATCCACAATATCTAGTTCATGCATCTCATCAAAATGATGCTTGGCAGCATATGCAGTAAAAATACTAGTCACCCCTGGGTCAAACCCACAACCCAAAACAGCAGTAAGCCCTGCCTCTTTGAATCTATCCTGATAAGCCCACTGCCAGCTGTATTCAAACTTAGCTTCGTCTTTAGGTTCATAATTAGCAGTATCCAAGTAATGCACACCTGATTCGAGGCACGCATCCATAATCGTTAGGTCTTGATAAGGCAATGCAACATTGATTACCAATAGAGGCTTTTCTTTATTAAACAAGTCTACTAATTCGGGGACAACATCAGCATCTACCTGGTCTGTCTTGATGGTTACTCCTAGTTCCCTATTGATATCGTTGGCGATGACATCACACTTGGATTTGGTTCTACTGGCCAAAACAATTTCAGAAAAAACCGAACTATTTTGAGCACATTTAAAAGCTACCACACGCCCCACCCCCCCCGCTCCGATGATTATAATTTTAGCCACTTTTGTAGTTTTATGTTGAACCCAAAAATAATTAATGCTGTCTTCAAATAAACATTGTATGAAATTAAAAATAAACAAGACGATCAAGTCCTATCACATGATACTGATTTTCACTATATTAAGTAATATTCATTAAAACTCTTTTTTGTCATATGAAATATTACCGCTCAATACTAACCGCCATCATCATTATATCTTCCCTAAGTTGCTCAACTCAAAAGGATATGATCATTGAATCTGACTACAGCTACAGTGGAAGATTTAATAAGTATAAAACATATGACTTTTTGATCATGCAAGACAATGACAATGAAGCTCACAAAGCAATCATTGAAAAAAACGTCATATCAAAAATGGAATCACAAGGCTATAGGTTGAGTAAAGAAAAACCAGATCTCTTAATTTCATACAAAGTATTCAATGACGATTTTGACATCAAAGGCTACAACCAGCCACATTTTGAAAGTTGGGTATCAAATAACTGGTCAGACATATGGTTGGCTCAAGACGCCAATATGGACGGAGGTAACCATGAGGTAAACGCGGAATATAACGACACCAAATACTTCATGACAGGTGGCACGCTACATATTTCTTTTTTCGATAGAAAAAGAAGACAGACGGTATGGCAAGGCTATGCTTCAGGTGTATTCTCTGCTCATGACGAAAGCTCAGAACGAAGTGTAAAAGTTGCTACTAATAAAATTTTTAGACAATTCAGAATTATTTCTGATGGCTATGTATCAAGAAGAAAGTCCAGTTAAACTGGACTTTCTTAATTCTTAAACTATCTGATTGGTATGCTCCTTGGTCTTGACCTTGGTGATTATTTCTTCTATCACACCGTTTTCGTCAATGACAAACGTGGTTCGAAAAGTTCCCATGTATGTCCTACCGTACATTTGTTTTTCACCCCAAGTACCAAACAGGTCATGCACTGTTTTATCCTCGTCAGCAATCAAGCTAAATGGCAAGATTTGCTTGTCAATAAATTTAACATGTGATTTCACACTGTCTGAGCTCACGCCTAAGACGACATAACCTTTTTCCAACAACATGTCGTAATTATCTCGCAAGTTGCAACTCTGTACTGTACAGCCAGGTGTATTATCCTTTGGATAAAAATACAACACCAACTTCTTTCCTTTATAGTCAGATAGTTTCACTACAGAACCATCTTCAATCGTACCTTCAAATGCAGGTGCTTGATCACCCACTTTTACTTTCAGTTCTAAAGCCATTGTTAATATCCTCTTGAAATAATTATTTCTAGTTCACCTACATTAAGTAGTTTAATCTTATTCGATTTTATTTCGATAAAGTTTTCATTTTTAAAGTCAGACAATGTCCTAATGACCGATTCTGGAGATGTCCCTACAATATTTGATAAATCTTCTCTAGAAATAGAAAAAGTAGTTACATCACTACCATAATTCTTATGCACGGTCAACAAGGCTTCTGAAACTCTTTGTCTCACAGAATTGTAGGCCAAATGCAACATCTTCTCTTCTTGCTCCTTGATATTCCTAGATAGGATCTTGATAAAGCTACTTGCTATCGACCTGTCCTTGTATATCAATTGTAAAAAGTCTTCTTTAGGAATATAATAAGCTTCTACATCCTCGATCGCAATCGCTCCGTCACTATGATCAGATTGGGTAATCAAATCACTAAACCCTAAAAAATCCTGCTCATTGTACAACCCTGTGATCAATTCTTTACCATCCGAGTTGGTTTTGTATGTCTTTACTTTTCCAGTTTTGATATATATCAAGTGATTTGGATAATCTCCTTGATGATAAAGATTCATTTTCTTCTTATAAGATCGGATTTTCTTTTCTCTAGACAGCTCTCTTAGACTCTCCACTTGTTTAGCATCATTAAAGAAATCATCTAGCCCAGAAATACTGGTCTCATAATCCTTTTGAATCTGTCTACTTCGGTTCAATCTTGCTTCAACTGCATCTAACAATTCTATATCATCAAAGGGCTTGGTCAGATAATCATCCGCACCCAAATTCATTCCTTTTCTAATGTCGGATTTCTCTGCTTTGGCAGTCAAAAAGATAAATGGAATATGAGAAGTCTCTGGGTTTCTCATCACGATATGAAGCACACCATAGCCATCCAATCCTGGCATCATGATATCACAAATAATAAGATCAGGAGTCTGCACTCTTAGTATCTCTACTCCCTCTTTCCCATTACAAGCAGTAATCATTTTATAGCCTGCTAATTCTAATATTTCTGCAGTATTTTCTCTTACTCCTTCATTATCTTCTATGAGTAATATATTCTTCATGCTATTGCTTTTTGAATTTGATGGTAAATGTAGATCCTTTACCCTCTACACTGGTAAATGAGATACTGCCATTTAGCATCTCAAGATATTTTTTTACAATGTTTAATCCTAGTCCTGTCCCTTGAATATGTTGAGAATTATGTGCTCTGAAAAATTTCTCGAACAAATGCTTCTGATCATTTTCTGGAATTCCTATTCCATTATCCACAACATCGACTTGAATACTATCATCTAGGTCTTTCAAATTGAGCTGAATCTCTGAACCAGTCGGTGAATATTTAATAGCATTGGAAAGTAGATTAACCACACATTGTTTGATAAACATAGGGTCACTCTTCATCCAGTGTTCGCCCTCCAATACTTGACAACTCACGTATTGATCCTTTTTGGTAATGACACTGATTTCAGACACTATCTCTTTGAGCAAAGCATTGATTTCGAACTCACTGAATTTAACAGACATCTTACCAGTATCTATCTTGTCGATAGACAAAAAGTCATTGAGTATTGTTGTCAGCTCAGACACGTTAGATTTAATTCTACCGATGTGCTTCTCTCTTTTATCTAACTTGTCATCTGTATCGTATCTTGCTATCAAAGAGACGGATGACAAGATGGTACTCAACGGCGTTCTGAATTCATGAGATGCCATCGATACAAATCTCGTTTTCAGCTCGTTAAGTTCTCTTTCCTTCTCAAGAGCAATTTGAGCTTCATTTTCAGCTTTGACCCTTTCTTTTATTTCCACTTCCAAATTTGAATTAGAAGTTTGTAATTCATTCACGACAGCTGCTAATTCCTTGGTTCGCTCTTGTACACGTTTTTCTAGTTCAGTAGCATATTGGAGGAGTTGTTCTTCACTACGCTTCAAATCTCCCTCGATAATCTTCCTCGTACTAATATCAATAATATGTGCTATAACAGTTTTTCTTCCATCTATCATAGCAGGATTTAAACTTACTTCGACAGGAAATTCGGTACCACCTTTTTTGACGGCCATCAAATCCCTCCCTATACCCATCTGTCTGGGGTTAGGCTTTTCCATAAAACCCTCTCTGATTTTGACATGAGATTTGCGCATTTTCATAGGAATAAATTGTTCCACCAATTGCCCCTTCATCTCCTCTTCCTTATAACCAAAAAGAATACAACTCTGTGGATTGGCCATAATTACCTTCCCTTCTTCAAACACTAATATCCCTTCTACGCACGAAAGGAATATCTCACGAAATGCTTCATGATCATACTGATCTTTGGTATTTTCCATTGACACAAATTTATTCGATTCTCAAATTTACGAAACTGATTTTAATCATAATGTCAAATGATAACCTTCCTTAACTCTCCTAGTCTAATCCTCTAGCTTTGATTCATGTTTAATCGCATTTTAATGAAATCAACTAATAAACAAATCAATTTTTTAGTACCCATAGACTTCTCAGAGACATCTTTGAGCAGTATGAACTTGGCTATTACTTGGTCTAATGAATTAAATGCTAAAATAACCTTTTTGCATTCCTATAGACTTATTGCCAATAGCGATTCCAAAACAACTGATTCACCTAGAGAGATCAAAAGTAATCTGGAAAAGGATGTACTAGATCAATTTGAAAAAATAAAAAAACGCGTAGACCTGAGCAATGCTTTTAAATGGGAATTCCGATTGGAAATAGGGTTTTTACACCATTGCATCAAGAGTGTCGCGGAAAAAGAAGATGTAGATCTCATCATCTATAGCATGAAGAATGAACACTCTCCACAATTTCATGAGACATTCCTCAAAATCATTCGTAGGACGCAAACACCCATATTACTAATTCAACCTAGCCAAATCAAAGGCAACAATTTAAATCTGGTTGCCTGCCGAACCACCACAAATTTTATTGAAAGAGAAGAAGGTCATACTAACCGCATTGCAGAGTCTAACCAATACAACCTATTAATTTACCCTCCCAACTATTCTAAGCAAGAAATAAGCAATATCATCTCTTCGTTGAGTCCAAGATTAGTTAATTTTGGCTAAATAAAACTAGTATCATTGGGGGATTCAGGTGTGGCAACAAAAGCCAAATGTTATCATTGTGGGGAGAATTGTGAAGGGTCGAATCTACATATAGAGGAGAAACCATTTTGCTGTATTGGGTGCAAAACGGTCTATCAATTGTTAGAAGAAAATGACCTCTGCAACTACTATTCTCTTGAGCAAACCCCAGGCAATCAACTTAAAGACTTCTTTTCAGAAAAATTCAATTTCCTGGAGAATCAAGATATTGCGGACAAGCTCTTAGATTTCAAATCTGATAAATTCCACAAAATCACTTTCAAAATCCCTTCGATACATTGCAGTTCTTGTATCTGGTTGCTAGAGAACCTTATCCGCTTTGATGAGGGTGTGATACAATCCCGAATTCAGTTCTCTTCTAAAAAACTAACCGTTGACTACAACCCCAACAACACAACCATCAAAAAAATTGCAGACTTACTCTATCAGTTAGGTTACGAACCCGAAATCACCTTACAAGAACATAAATCTGAAGCACTCAATACAGATAAGCATACCTTCATGAAACTCGGGATATCCGGCTTTGCATTTGGCAACATCATGTTGTTTGCGTTCCCTGATTATTTGGGCATTCCAGTTGGCTCAGAATTCACTCCCTATTTCACCTATTTGAGTCTGGCATTGTCGTTACCTGTACTATTTTATTGTGCATCTGAATTTTTCATTTCTGCTTTTCTTGGCCTAAGGAAAAAGGTTTTGAATATTGATTTACCAATAGCTGTAGGAATACTAGCCCTGTTCTTTAGGAGTCTTTATGAAATCACTACAGCGAGTGGTCCTGGGTATTTGGATTCAATGGCGGCTCTGGTTTTTTTCTTACTAATCGGTAGATGGTTCCAAAGCAAAACTTATGAAAAGCTATCATTTGACCGAAACTACAAATCCTACTTCCCTTTGGCCGTATACCAGATATCCAAAGGGCAAAAGACCAGTGTACTAGTAGAAGACTTAGTCGTTGGTGACAAAATAGAAATTCGGAATGATGAAATCATCCCATGTGATGCTATACTCAATTCGGACACGACTAAAATAGACTACAGTTTTGTCACAGGTGAATCTAACCCCGTAACCATATATGGTGGTGAAAAAGTATATGCTGGCGGCCGTATCAAAGGATTGGCTGTAGAACTAAGCGTATTAGAAAACGTCTCTCAAAGCTACCTAACACAGCTTTGGAACAGTGATGTTTTTGAAAGTGAAAACAAAAAAGAAGAACTATCCCTGATAGATAAAGTGAGTCAATACTTCACTCCTGCCATCTTACTAATCGCAATATCGGCCATGATCTACTGGAGTTTTGTGGACAGTAGCAAGATGATAGATGTCTTTTCTTCGGTACTCATCATTGCATGCCCGTGTGCACTGGCCTTGACCTCCCCATTTACATTGGGAAGTACGATCAATGCCCTCGGTCAACACAACTTCTATCTAAAAAACACGCTTGCAATAGAAAAGCTCTGGAATATCAAACATATTGTATTTGACAAAACAGGTACAATCACCAACAGTGACCTTTCACAAATACATTTTGAAGGAACTAGGCTCAACAAGCTACAACTTGACATCATCAAATCATTGACCAAACACTCCACTCACCCATTGAGCCAGAGCATCAACCAATTCGTCAACGGTACGGGCAAACTAGATATTCAAGATTATACCGAAGAAAAAGGAAAAGGAATCAGTAGCAACTTAGATGGGGTCCTATACAAATTAGGATCAGCCAGCTGGGTTGACACACTTGCATCAGACGATAAAACTGGATCTCGGGTATACTTTTCAGTATCAGATGAAGTATTAGGATATTTCAGTATTCACAACAGCTATCGCAAAGGATTGAAAGAAATGATTGATCGACTTGCGCCGTTATTCAATTTCTCCATATTATCAGGAGACAATGATCAAGAAAAATCAAGATTGACAGACCTCTTCCCTGAAAATACAGACATGCATTTCAATCAATCTCCACCCGAGAAACTGGCAAAAATAAAGGAGATAGAACAAAACGAAAATAGCATTATGTTCGGTGACGGACTCAATGATGCGGGGGCGCTAAAGGCGAGTTCTATTGGAATATCTATCTCCAACAATCTATCTGCCTTCACGCCAGCTAGTGATGCGATATTGTTAGGTAAAAAACTCACACAATTCCCTGCTTTTTTGGGACTCATCAAACAAAGCAAGAAAGTCATCATTGCAGGATTTATCATTTCGTTTCTTTACAATGCTATCGGATTGAGCTTTGCAGTTGCAGGCCTACTCACTCCTGTGTTTGCTGCCATTCTAATGCCCATCAGTAGCATCAGTGTTGTTGTATTCTCGACATTATCTATTAGATTCCTAAGCAAAAGAATATATTAATATGACCATCATCATTGCCCTCATCATCATCAGTCTAATAGTAGCGGTCGTATTCTTATCGCTATTCATCTGGTCAGTTAAATCCGGACAATACGATGATACTGATTCTCCTGCTGTGAGGATGCTGATAGATGACACCAAACCCAGAAAGAGCAAAACCACCAAAAACTGATTCCTATCATGGTTGCAATTGATTGAACTCACTAAAAAATGATGTAAGTCAGCATTATTTTGTGGTATGACTCAGACATCACTCAACTCACTCATTCAAAAATACAATATCCCAGGACCAAGATACACTAGCTATCCAACCGTACCAGCTTGGAAAGAAGACAGTGTCAACAAGGAATCATGGATCAAGCACGTCAAAAGCACATTTGACATTACCAATAAGGAAAATGGAATCAGTATTTATATCCACCTACCCTATTGCGAAAGCTTATGTACCTATTGCGGATGCAATACTAGAATCACAATCAATCACTCTGTAGAAGAGCCATATATAGCTACTGTTTTAGCAGAATGGGAAATGTACCTTGCTATATTTGAAGATAAACCTCAAATATCAGAAATCCATCTTGGAGGTGGAACCCCAACATTTTTTAGCCCCCAAAATTTAACTAAGCTTATTAACGGAATCAAGGCACTCAGTATCGTCAGACAAGATGCTGCCTTAAGTTTTGAAGCGCACCCTGGTAATACCACCAAAGCACACCTTCAGACATTATTTGACCTTGGGTTCAAGAGGCTAAGCTTGGGTATTCAAGATTTTGATCTTGAAGTTCAAAAAACCATTCATAGAATACAGACCTATGAAACCGTAGAATTAGTCGTCAATCAAGCTCGATCTATTGGATATACTTCCATCAATTTTGATCTGATCTATGGCCTACCTAAACAAACTGCAGATACAATTCGTGACACATTCGAAAAAGTAGCCATACTCAAACCAGATCGTATCGCATATTATAGTTATGCTCACGTTCCTTGGGTGAAACCAGGCCAAAGAAGCTTTACTGAAAAAGACCTACCAGCCAACGAAGTGAAGCGACAGCTTTATGAATTAGGTAAAGAAATGTTATCAGACATCGATTACCATGAAGTAGGTATGGACCATTTTTCATTAGCTAGTGATGAATTATACATCGCTTCGCAAACTGGATCTTTGCATCGTAATTTCATGGGATACACCACATTGCAAAGTGAATTAGTAGTTGGTCTTGGCGTTTCTTCTATTGGAGATACAGGTACGGCATATGGTCAAAACCTCAAAAAGGTGGAAGACTATAAAGCTACCGTTTTGAAGGGAGAGCTTCCTATATACAGAGGACATAATCTAACTAAAGAAGAAATGTTTGTGCGTAAACAAATCGCAGACATCATGTGTAAATTCGAAACATCATGTGAGGAAAGTGACCCGTATTTTTCATTGTTTGAAGAGGGACTTGGTCGTTTGACAGAAATGCAAATTGATGGATTGATCTACATATCTGACAATAAAGTTCATGTAACCGAAGAAGGGAAGCCATTTGTACGGAATGCCGCTATGGCTTTTGATATTCATTTTTGGAATCAAGAATCCAACAAAGACAAAGAAGTTTTCAGTTCAACCATTTAGAGATGACGGGGGTCATTTTATAAGTTGACAAATGTCTTTTGAAAACCCTTTTATATTAGAGAAATTTATATAAGCAGAAAACCAACATAAGGTTTTCGGGAATTTGATAATCATAAACAACACTGTCATGAAAAAGATTCTTGTCCCTTTTGATTTTAGCGAATATGCTGTTGCAGCATTAGATTTCGCAGTTGATTTCAGTAAAGCTGTCAATGGAGAAGTTAATATTCTACATGTGATAGAATACCCGTTAGCTACTACCTTTCACATTACTGGTGAAATTAGTGTGACAGACCAAATGGATCAAGTATTCACATTGGAGCTCATCAAGAACGCGAAAGAAAGAATAAAAACCATCATACTCAAACCTGAATACAGCGGTACAAATATCACTTCTGACATCATGATGGGCAATGCGTATGACGGAATCAGTAGTGAAATCAAAAAAAACAACCCTGATTTAATTATCATGGGCACCAAGGGAGCTACTGGCCTCAAGGAATTCTTCGTAGGGTCCAATGCTGAAAAAGTAGTTCGAAATGCACATTGCCCTGTCCTCACGGTTCATGAGTCACAAGAGATTAAGAGTCTTAAAAATATTGTATTCCCAACAAGTTTAGATTTAGATCAAGCTCCTATTCTTAAATTATTTAAAGCTTATCAAGAGTTCTTTAATGCAAAAATTCACTTGTTGTATATCGAAACGCCTCATAACATAATAGCAGAATCATTGGCAGAAGATGCACTGCATCGAATGGCAGAAGAGCAGGGTTTGAAAAACTACGAAGTGCATATTCACAAAGATTTTCAAACCGAAGATGGCATTTTAAACTTTTCATGGAAGATCAAAGCAGATATGATTGCCTTGTGTACACACGGATACAAAGGGTTGATGCACTTATTCATGGGCAGTATTGCTGAGGATGTAGTCAATCACAGCGTTATCCCAGTTTGGACCATGAACATTAAAGGATTAAAAAAATAACTTTCACTATTAAACTCACTAGTCATGAAAATTAACAAGATTCTCGTGCCAATGGACTTTTCTAAGTGTGCAGTCAATGCACTACGAATCACCAAAACTTTGGCAGTACGTCTAGAGGCCTCAATCGAAATGGTGACTGCTATAGAAACTCCACATCCTCACCCTGAAGTCATCGGAGTTGACAGTGTCATACAGCCATTGATTTCAGAGTATACGCATCAAATCGATTCCAGCTACAAAGAACTCATTGAAAGGGAACAGTTGGAACTATTGGACTGTAACACTAGGAAATATAACTCCTCATATCAAAACGCGATATACAGTACGTTGGAAGAAGGAAATATTGACTTGGTCATCAGTGGCACCAAAACCGATCATGGAATATTTGAAAAATTGTTGGGCGGTAAAACTGCCGACTTAATTTCTATCTCCAAGGTTCCTGTATTGGTGATTCCTGAGAACATCACTGCCTTGAATATAAAAAAAATAGGGTTATCTATCAATTTTGATGAACCGATAGATTTGGGCAAGCTGGAAGTTGTAAAAGCATTAGCTATAACATTCGAAGCTAAGCTGAACATATTGTTTATCTCAAAAATCGATTCTCCAAAATTCATTTACGATGATCAAAAGGTGAAACTTGCAGATTACTTCAATGGCTTAGAACCAGAGTTCACCAGCCTTAGAAAAACGAAAGAAGCGGTTTCAGAAAATCTGAACCAAGCAATAGAATTGCTGAATATCGACATCTTGTTTATGCTACCAAAAAATAAAAAATTCTTTGATCGCTTACTGAACAAGAGTATAACCAAAGAAATGGCAATGAAATCTAACATTCCATTGCTGACTGTGCATGAATAGGAATTTAAAAACTACGATCATGTTAGAAGCAATTGTAGCCATCATCGCAGCAGCCCTTACTATTTGGGCGCTCATACTAGTTTCAAAGAGTAAAATGAAAAAAACCAACAAAGTGATCTGGTTTATAATCGTCGTATTCTTACCTATTGCTGGGCCTGTTGTTTTTATGATATCGAGTAAACTTTATAGCGCTTGATCATAAATATCAGGTTTTCAAATATTTAAATAAGCAGCACATCAAAATTATTTTTTTGATAAGTGCTGCTTTATTTTTAATTTGAAAGTCAACATTATTTTTATGATTCATATCATGTTCGAATTTTGTAAAAAACATGCTTCTAAAATCATTATTAAGCTAGTTTAGCGAATTAATTAAAACTCTCACATAACAAGTAATATGGAACTAGAGAAATTCAATTACGACAATAAGATCGTAAAGTATTTTGTTATTGCCTCAACCATTTTTGGTGTTGTCGGCATGCTAGCAGGCCTTACTGCAGCCATCCAGTTATTCTATCCCGCTTTCAACTTTGACTTGCAATACACGACTTTTGGTCGTGTAAGACCATTGCATACCAATGCGATTATTTTCGCATTCGTTGGTAACGCCATGTTCGCTGGAGTGTACTACTCTATGCAACGATTGTTGAAAGCCAGAATGTTCAACGACTCTTTGTCTTGGGTTCATTTTTGGGGATGGCAATGCATCATTTTAGCAGCAGCTATCACACTGCCACTAGGCTTTACTACTAGTAAAGAATATGCAGAATTGGAATGGCCAATTGATATAGCTATTGCATTGATCTGGGTAGTATTCGGTATCAACATGATAGGTACGATCTTAAAAAGAAGAGAACGTCACATGTATGTGGCTATCTGGTTCTTTATCGCCACTTTCGTGACAGTTGCCGTTTTGCATATTGTTAATTCATTTGCAATACCTGTCTCTTTGTTCAAAAGTTATACTTGGTACGCCGGCGTTCAAGATGCCTTGGTACAGTGGTGGTATGGACACAATGCTGTGGCATTCTTCCTTACTACACCATTCTTAGGTTTGATGTATTACTTCTTACCAAAAGCGGCGAATAGACCTGTTTATTCATATAGACTATCTATTATTCACTTCTGGTCATTGATATTTATCTATATCTGGGCTGGACCTCATCACTTATTATATACTTCATTACCAGATTGGGCGCAGTCTTTAGGAGTTGCATTTTCAATCATGTTGATCGCTCCGTCTTGGGGGGGGATGCTAAATGGTCTCCTTACATTGAGAGGTGCATGGGACCGTGTAAGAGAAGATCCTGTTTTGAAATTCATGGTTGTTGCTGTAACCGCATATGGCATGGCGACTTTAGAAGGTCCTCTTCTAGCATTAAAAGAAGTAAATGCTATTGCTCACTATACTGACTGGATCGTAGCACATGTTCATGTAGGAGGTTTAGGTTGGAACGGATTCATCATCTTCGGTATATTCTATTGGATGGTTCCAAAAATGTGGGATACTAAATTATACTCTACCAAATTAGCCAACATTCACTTTTGGGTAGGCACACTAGGTATCATCTTCTATGCACTACCTATGTATGTTGCCGGAGTTGTACAGAGTTTGATGTGGAAACAATTCGATGCTGAAGGTTTCCTAGTATATAAAAACTTTCTTGAAACAGTTGTTCAAATTGTACCATTGTACATGTTGAGAGCTGTTGGTGGATCGTTGTATTTGACCGGTGTATTCATCATGATCTACAACTTAATGAAAACAGCTGCACAAGGAGTGTTCATTCCTAATGAGGCTGCAGAAGCTGCTCCACTAGAGAATAAAGTAATCACAGGTGGTCACTGGCATGGAGTACTCGAAAGAAAACCTTTGATATTTACATCATTAACTTTAGTTGCGATTTTGATAGGAGGAGTCATTGAAATGGTGCCAACATTCTTAATAGAATCTAATATTCCAACTATCGCATCAGTTAAACCTTATACTCCACTAGAGATGCAAGGGCGTGATCTTTATATCAGAGAAGGGTGTAACAACTGTCACTCTCAAATGATAAGGCCATTTAGATCTGAAACAGAACGATATGGTGAATACTCTAAGGCAGGTGAATTTGTATATGATCATCCACATTTATGGGGGTCAAAACGTACAGGACCAGATTTGGCTAGAGAAGGGGTTGGTAAATTGAAAAAATCAAACACTTGGCACTTCAACCATATGTTGGAACCTAGTGCAGTATCTGCTGGATCGATTATGCCAGCTTATCCTTGGTTATTTGAACAAAGAATAGACACAGAAAGTACAGAAGCAAAAATCAATGCACTTAGAACTGTAGGGGTTCCGTATCCAGAAGGATATGAGCAGATAGCGAATGAGGACTTAGCGGCGCAAGCGAGAGTAATCGTTGCAAGTCTAAAAGCAGACGGAATTGACGCTACTGGAGAAGAAGAAATCATTGCTTTGATTGCTTATCTACAGCGTCTGGGTACAGATATTACTGTTAAACAATAAAGGAAAAGCCATGTTTAAATATTATTTTGAGCAAATACATAATGTGGAAGTTTGGCCAATAATTTCCCTTACAATTTTCTTCGTGTTTTTCATAGGATTGCTATGGTGGGTATTCAGAACGGATAGCGACTATATCGATAAAATGAAAAATTTACCGATTGACAAACTCTGAAAATCCAGTAGATATGAAATTAAAAAGTTATAAATATATAAAAATGGTGTTAGCTGCAATCATGTTATTGTTTGCTAGCACAAACACCTACGCACAAGGTGGATCAATGACCTTATCGAATAGTGACTTTACTGCAATTGTATTGTCACTGGCTTTGGTTGTTACCTTGATCGTTCTTGTTGTCTGTATAGTTTTATTGAATATCCTAAAGGTATTAGTCAATGAGCAATTGGAAGACGAAGCTAAAACTATAGGTGTACCTGTTAAAAAAGGACCTAGTTGGTGGGCACGTTTAGACAAAAAATTAACGGATGCTATTCCATTGGAAGAAGAAGCAAGCATTGAACTAGATCACAACTACGATGGCATCAAAGAGTTGGATAATCACCTCCCACCTTGGTGGAAATGGTTATTTAACCTTTCTATCGTTTTTGCAGTTGTTTATATGGTCGTTTACCACGTTGCAAATATCAGCCCATTACCTGCTGAGGAGTATGAAATAGAAGTTGCTCAAGCAGAAGCATTAAAAGCAGCCAGTGCTAGTTCATCTGAAGATGCTATTGATTTATCAAATATCACATTCTCTGATGATGCTGAGATATTAGCAAAAGGTAAAACTATCTATGAGAGAAATTGTGTGGCTTGTCATAAAGCTGGTGGTGAAGGTGGTATCGGACCTAACCTAGCAGATGAATTCTGGATACATGGAGGAAGTGCAAGCGAAGTATTTAATACTATTTCCGATGGAGTAGTTGAAAAAGGTATGATTGCATGGAAAGATGTAATATCCCCAGCCAATATCAATGCTGTCAACTCTTACATCTATACACTTAGAGGTACTAACCCTCCAAATGCAAAAAGTGCACAAGGAGAGAAGTATGTTGAAGCTAAAAGTGAATAGTGTAAGTCCACTTTGGTGAATGAATAGAAGAAGTAATGGAAAATCACTATGAGTTTGAAGAAGAGTTTCGTAACACGATAGCGACTGTTGACGAATCTGGTAAACGCATATGGGTTTACCCAAAAAAACCAAAAGGTCAATTCCAGAACTATAGAATAATAGTGACAGTATTTTTACTGTCACTATTATTTTCAGGACCATTTATTAAGATTGGAGGGCAACCACTCCTCCTCTTGAATGTATTTGAACGAAAATTCATCATTCTTGGACAAACTTTTTGGCCGCAAGACTTCTTCTTACTTGCAGTATTACTGGTCACATTTTTTGTTTTCATAATTCTATTCACTGTGGCCTTTGGTCGTGTATGGTGCGGGTGGGCGTGCCCTCAGACGTTGTTCATGGAGATGGTCTTCAGAAAGATCGAGTATTGGATAGAAGGTGATGCCAACAGACAAAGAAAACTAAATGCTGCACCCTGGGGTTGGGAAAAGATTAGGAAGAAAGGGTTAAAACAAACCATCTTCTTATTAATTGCTATTCTAATTGCGCACACAGTGATGGCTTATTTGATCGGAGTAGAAGAGGTCAAAACCATCATAAGTCAATCCCCAATGAACAACCTTTCAGGTTTCATCGGACTGACTGTATTTACAGGAATATTTTACTGGGTGTTTGCCTTTTTTAGAGAACAAGCTTGTGTTGCTGTTTGCCCATATGGCCGACTACAAAGCGTACTTCTCGTAAAAGAATCTATTGTCGTCATGTACGATTGGTTGAGAGGTGAGCCACGTGAAAAGCTAAAGAAAGACAAAGAAAATAGTGATGCAGGAGACTGTATCGATTGCAAACTTTGTATTCATGTCTGTCCTACTGGTATCGATATTCGTAATGGCACACAATTAGAATGTGTCAATTGTACAGCTTGTATAGACGCGTGTGATGAAGTGATGATTAAAGTAGGAAAACCTACAGGCTTGATCCGTTTCAGTTCATTCAAAGGTATTGAAGAAGGGATTTCAAAGTTGTTCACTCCACGTATTATTGGATACACTGTCATATTGATTGCATTAGTTTCATTCTTATCATTCATGTTACTGTCTAGAACGGATATAGATGTGACGGTTCTAAAAGCACCGGGATCATTGTATTCCAAAACAGATGACGGCAAGGTTAGTAACCTTTATAATATTCAATTTGTAAATAAAACTTTCGACACCATAGACTTGGAGATGAAGGTATTGAACTTTGAAAATGCAGAAATCAAACAAATTGGAAGCGAAGAAATTATTATTGAATCAAACAATACATTCTCAGCTACTTATTTGATCATGATCCCAAGGGAACAATTGACTACTACTAAGTCCAAAATACAAATTGGATTCTATCATGATGGTGAGCTCATGGCAGAAGAAAACGCTACATTCCTAGGACCAATCGTATTAAGATAGCTTACACTTCATTATTTCTAATTAACAATGAGTTCAATATTGAACTTCAATTGTTCAGAATTTAAATTCAACACTCATGAATTGGGGACACAAAATAACGATTACATTTATACTATTTGCAGCCTTTCTTGCTGCCTTAGTTACAGTTTGTGTTAGACAAGATTTCTTCCTCGTAGCACCGGACTATTATGAAGAAGAATTGACCTATCAAGATCAAATCGATAGAAAAAACAACTACAATGCATTAAGTGAGAAACCTAGTATTTCGGTAAGTGCTGACAATGTGCAGGTCTCCTTTCCCAGCTCAATCAAAGATCCTGAAGGTAAAGTTAAATTTTTCAGAGCCTCTCATGCTGGACTGGACAGAGAATTTGAAATTCAATTGAATGAAAATAACATTCAATCTTTCCCTCTCACTGAATTTGTAGGTGGGAAATGGACGGTAAAACTTCTTTGGTCTATAGGTGACACTTCTTATTACGTAGAACAAACCATTATTCTCTAGATGTATTGGAGTGCCCTCATACTTGGATTTTTAGGTAGTATACACTGTGTGGTGATGTGTGGCCCTATTGCGTTATCCATGTCCAACCAAAGTTCTTTCCGCAAATTTATAGGTACGAGAGTATTGTATAATTTCGGTAGAATCATTACCTATTCAGCAATGGGATTGTTAATTGGCCTTTTGGGTGAAAGCATTCAGTTCGGCAGTTTTCAACAGACACTCTCGATATTAGCGGGTGTTTTTATGATCTTTTTGGGCATTGCATTACTGACCAAACTCAACTTGATCAACACAGGAGGAATATTCTTCAAACTCAACAGTTGGTTTAGAACAAAACTAGGCTCCATGATAAAAAGTGGAACGAACCTATCCTCGATAGGTCTAGGTATTAGCAACGGTTTTTTACCTTGTGGTTTAGTATATGCTGCTTTGACAGGTGCAGCGGTGACGGGAAAGCCCATAACTGCTATATCATACATGGCAGTATTTGGATTAGGAACATTTCCAGCTATGCTAGCAGTCGCACTTTCAGCCAATGTAGTCAAACGTTTTTCGGGTCGTTACCTCAATAAATTCTCTTCGATATTTATAATGGCGTTAGGGCTACTCTTGATATTGAGAGGGTTGAATTTGGACATCCCATATTTGAGTCCTGCCATTGGATTCTTCTACCCTTTGGATGGTAATATTACCCATTGTGATTGATCTAACTTCAAGATCTCAGTACCAAGACAAAAAACCTTAAGTCTTTAATCTTGGTACTGAGATCTTACATTATATTTAATAATCATCGAATTTGGGCATATTAAAATGTGTCCTAGATAAGGTAGCTCGCGCAACCCTACCAATCCCCAATACATAAGCTGCCGTACGCATGTTGACATTTTTATCCTTTGCTATTCGTTTGACATCAGCATATGCAGTAGTCATCGTCTTATACAATTCATTATTAATGCGTTCTAATTCCCATCTGAATTGCTGAATATTCTGCGCCCATTCAAAATAACTAACGGTCACACCACCAGCATTGGCAAACACATCTGGGATTACAAGAATTCCTTTTTTCTCAAAAATCTCATCCGCTTGAGGAGTGGTAGGTCCGTTAGCCGCCTCTACAATTATCTTTGCTTGGACATCATTTGCATTTTCTTTCGTCAAAACTTCTCCGAGCGCGGCTGGTATCAACACATCACAATCCCATGTCAATACTTCCGTACTGACAAATTCATCACCACCAGTAAACCCATCTACAGTCCTGTGTTCCTTAGCATAAGACATTAATGCTGGCACGTCTAATCCTTCTTCATTAGACACACCTCCTTTATGATCACCTACTGCAACTATCTTCCCTCCTTTTTCTGCAATCAATTTAGCCGCAAAACTACCTACGTTACCAAACCCTTGTATCGCCACCCTGATCCCTTCCAATGACTTCCCTTGATCTTTCAATGCTTCTTCGAGTGCAATGGTAACGCCTCTCCCAGTCGCCTCTTCCCTACCATACGACCCAAATAAATGAACCGGTTTACCCGTAACTACTCCAGGTGAAAACCCGTAATGATTCGAATATTCATCCATAATCCAAGCCATAATATCAGCATTGGTATTAACATCAGGTGCTGGAATATCTAGATTAGGTCCTATTACTTCTTTGATGTGACTGACAAACGTACGGGTTATATCATGAACCTCTTTAGTAGTCAATTCATTAGGATCGCAATTAATACCTCCTTTGGCCCCTCCGAATGGAACATTGACAATAGCAGTCTTCCAAGTCATTAAAGATGCCAATGCCAAGGAATGATCTTCATTAACTGATGGATGATATCGTAAACCGCCTTTCATCGGGCCTCTCGAATTATCATGCTGAACTCGGTATCCCATATGATTCATGGGTTCTCCATTTTGACCTTCTGTAACGATCTCTACCTTTATGACCCGGTAAGGGGTTAGCAACATATGTTTCGCCTTGTCTCCCAACTCTAGGACTTTGGCTGCTTGCTCGAAATAGTATCGACTTTCCTCTAACATAGAATTTTAGGTTTTTGTTGATATTATAAGATAAAGAAAATTTCTTAATCTTTAAAATAGCAACATCTTAGATGTTAGACTTTTAACTATTTTAACACAAATAGATCCTCAATCATGGGCATGTAATCGATTTTCAACTTAGAATCCAATTCATAGTCGTTACTCTTAGCATTGTATTGATAATCCTTTATTAACTCGGCTCTGTTTTCAGCAATGTGTTTTACCGCATTAATGATATAATCTAATTCCTCATCAGTCATGGTCGGATGCAATGACAATCGTGCAAACCCAGGTTTATTCGTTAAGTTTTTGCTATCAATTCCTTCTGTCAATAGAATAGACTTATCCTTATCAATATCATTCAAATAATGAACATAAGTACTTGCACAAGCCCATCCACCACGAATCTGCACACCAAAATGATCATTCATAATCCTAACCAGCGCATTATAATGAAGCCCTTCAATATTAAAAGAAACTACCCCTATACGATCGCAATTATATTTACCTCCTACAATCTTGACACCTTCGATATTCTCTAGTTCATCAAATGCCTTGGAAAGTAATTCATTTTCTCTTTTAGTAATCGCATCAACTCCAATCTCTTCTTTAAGCCTTATGGCTAACGCTGCTTTAATTGCCTGCATAAAACCAGGAGTTCCTCCATCTTCTTTTGCGTCGTTGTTAGTCGTAATACCATAGTCACCCCATGGAGTAGTCCAAGTCACGTTTCCGCCACCTGGCACACTAGACTCTCCGGTATACAATATTTCCTTAAATATCAAAACTCCACAAGAACCAGGACCTCCTAAAAACTTGTGGGGAGAAAAATAAATAGCATCCAAATAGGCTAATTTATTATCTGCAGGATTCATATCTATCTCTACATAAGGTGCAGTTGCAGCATAATCAATGAAGCACAAACCGTTATGCTCATGCATGACTTGTGCCAATTCCTTGACAGGTGTAATGACACCCGTTACATTTGAGCCAGCAGTAAAAGCTCCAATTTTCACTGCACGGTCCTTATACTTCTCCAATCGACGTTTCAAATTCCCCATGTCAAAATGCAAATCTTTACCCGGAGGTACAATTACAACATCAACATTTTCATTTAACCATGCTACTTGATGAGAATGATGCTCCATATGCGTCATAAAGACCACAGGTTTCTCATCATGTTTCTCTAGATACAAAATATCTAATAACCTACTCAGTGCACCCGTCATACCAGTACCAGACATGACCAACATATCCTTTTCATTAGCTCTGACATGATTCTCTATAATGGCTTTAGCCTCCTCATAGGCAGTAGTCATAAAACTACCCGTCATATTCGAGTATGAATGTGTATTAGCCACCCAAGGCCCTGCCTTATGCGTCAAAGCATCTTCAATCGGACCATATAGCCTACCGCTTGCTACCCAATCAGCATAGATCATTTTGTATTTACCGAATGGTGTATCGAAGGATTGATTGTAACCGACGATATTTTCTCTTAGTTCATCGAATATCACCTGAATTATAGTTGTTGTAAGAGCAATTTTGAGATATTAGCTGACATAGACAATTATAATTATCAACATTTTTGTTAAGTTGAGTTTCGCACCACTGTAATTATTCAACTTATCATTTTATATTGCAACTAATATATTGATCATTACAACCTATTTTTATAATAGATCGATATACGACTGATTTATGACATCTAAACTGACAAAGTCTTCTTTCTTACTATTAATAGTAGCGCTTTTTTGTTTTCGGAGTAACCTCCAAGCACAATCTCCTATTGAAAAAATAGACAGCCTCAAGGCAATCATAGCACAACACTCAGGAAATGAACTAATTGACATTCAAAATGGATTGGGATGGAACTATAGAAATGTAGATCTCGACTCATCCATACACTATAGTCTCTTGGCTTATGAAGGATCATTAAAATCTAAGTATCTACTTGGGATTAGCAAAAGCTTAAACTTTCTTGGAGTAGCAGAAAGAAACAAGAGTAATTATCTAGGTGCGTTAGAACACTTCTTTGAGGCACTTAAATATTCCGAACAAGACAGGAACTTAACCCAGATCAGCTATACGCTCATCAATATAGGCAACATCTACATTTTTCAAACCAACTATAATGGTGCTACCGAATACTTTGAAAAAGCACTGATCAATGCTAAAAAACTAGATGATATTGATCTGATTGCCTACTGCCACGTCAATCTGGGAAGATCAAAAATAGGTCTCAAACAATATGACAAAGCGGAAGAACATATACTGACAGCTATTGACATCAGAGAACGACAAGATAATAAAGAAGGAAAAGTTATCACCCGAGTAGATTTAGCTACCCTATATGTCCTTCAAGAAAAATACAATAAGGCACTTGATTTACTAATCACCAACTTGGTTGATGTTAAAAAATTGGGACACACCAGTACCTTAGCATACAGCTACCTCATCATTGGCGAAACATATATTGACATCAACAACCTGAAAGAAGCAAAAAAATACATCGAGTTATGTATTGACCTTGCTAGAAAAAATGAATTTAAAAAAGAGGAAAGCGATGCCTTCGAGTTATTATCACTTATTCAGGAAAAAAACGGGCAATACCAGCAGTCATTGGCCTCTTTCAAAGCCTTCATCGATTCTAAGCACGAAATTTTTAATGAAGAGAGTACAAGGAAGATTGAATCTCTCCACTCAGGTTATCAAGCAGAAAAAAAGGCGGCAGAAACTAGATTTTTGAAACAACAAACTGAGTTAAATGAAATCATCATCCATAGACAAAAAGTGATCATGTGGTTGGCCATTATCTCATCTATACTTTTCCTTATTACAGCCTTGATATATTTCAGATCTGCAACTGACAGAAAAAAACTAAACATTCAAATCGAAGCACAAAGAGAAAGTGCTTTTAATCACAATAATGCACTGATCGACATCAATAATGAAAAGTCAAAATTGATTCGTATCCTATCACATGACCTACGTGCGCCTGTCAATAATATTAAAGGGTTGGCGCAAGTATTGCAGATGACGCATAGCGAAACTTTCACTGATGATGAGAATAGTGTCCTAGATCACATTCGAAATGAATCAGATAGGTTGATCAATATGATCACCAAAATATTGAACAAAGAGGCATTAGAAGGCTCGAGTAATATTCATGACAAAGAAAGAGTCAACATGAGTCTTGTGACTAATAATATAGCCGTTAATTTCAATACTGCTGCAGTTGCCAAAAACATAGATATCATCACACATATTGAAAATCCTCAATTGTTCATATTAGGAGATGAGGTGCATATAAGACAGATTATTGAGAACTTACTTTCCAATGCCATCAAGTTCTCCGACAAGGATAAAAAAGTCAATATAATAGTGACTGAACACGAAGAGACAATCAAAATTGAAGTTAGAGATCAAGGCCCAGGGTTAACCGATACTGACAAAACTAAGTTATTTAAGAAGTTCGAAAAACTAAGTGCCAAACCAACGGATAATGAAGAATCAACAGGTTTAGGACTATCAATAGTCAAACGCTATGTTGACCAAATGAATGGTGATGTTTGGTATGAAAGTGAAGTAGGAAAAGGCTCCAGCTTTTTCTTAGAATTCAAAAAAGTGTAAAACACTCGACTATTATTTCCCATATCACAGAGACAGTGGAGAACAACATAATACCAAATCATTGGATCAACGGTTACACAAAAACACATAGGTTCAACTACATCTGGAGCAATAAATAGAGGCCAAACAATCTGAAATAGGCTGAGGTTCAATCATGGTTGTACCAAGATAAATTCATTGCCATTACAAGGGTTAAATAGTCTGAAAATCACTAAATCATCTCGAATAGGCCATTCAGTAATATACAATTGTCCCGACCCAATAACCTCATCTGTCACCGCTCGTATTCTGTCTTCGTCTTCTGAAGTAGGCGAATCTTTACTATAATAAAACTCTTCATTCAATGTAACCTGAAGATAATTACCCTCAAGTGTCACAGCATCATACCCTCTCAAATCAGTTTGTCCAATACCATTTTCATCTTCATAATTAATTCCCAAAGCATAAGCTGGGTCAGTTGTATCTTCACTTTCGGTTAAGCCAAAATGAAATATAAAACCAGTTGCGTCAGGATAATTCAACCCTATCACTTCATCCTCAGCAGTCATCGAAATACCTGTACTATCTCCAACAAAAAACACATTAACAGAATACGGAATCTCCTTTTCTTCAACAAACCCTAAACCAGATGAATGGAACAAAGTATGTCTTAAATCCCCATCTCCTAACCCATTTACTGTTGTACTATAAATGGGAGATATCCTCATATCAGAGCTACAATACGTTATTCCATCATTGGTCAAATCATTGAACCCAATTTCACTGATTGAGTATTGTTTTCCACCAAGATTAAATTCTAATGGAGAGAATAACACCATACTTCCATCCAAATAAGTAAACCCGATCGGGTTTTCGTTCAACAACACTTGCTCAGTACTAATGGCTATTTCTTCATTGGTATTTCCTACCACTGCGAAATCAGGTAATATGATCCGCTGTAAAAGATCTACTTCCCAAAACACAGAAACATTATCATTACTCAAGTAAAGTTGTTGTAATACCTGTGTTCCAAATGGTTGGTTATAGAGCGCAAATGACTGCATATTTTCAGCTTCTTCTCTAGAAAGTGCATTAGCAGCATTTTCAGCTGCTGGGATTAACTGAATGATCGTCTCATCAGTCTTACTTCTGAAAATTAGATTGCCATTGTCCAACTCTTCAGAAAAGTAAAACTCAAACTCCCCTCCAAAAGTAGACTGCTCTTGTTCGAACAAATAATGAAAGACAGCATAAGTCTCAAAAGTCAATTGCAACTGTACTTGCGCATCCAGTCCGTATGGGATTGTCTGATCATATAAGTAGCCTTCGTCATAGGGCACATCACTTTGAATACGCACCACTTCGTCCTCAAAATTCAATAAAATATAGTAGCTCCCAGAACCATTAACAGGCTGATAATTTAGTACCCAACCATGCTCAGGAGCAGTTAACTTCTCTCTAAGATCATTCAATGCAATGCTCACTCTTTCATCTACGGTAGACAAGTCATTTCCTTCTTCTTGACAAGAAGCCATGAGAATACTTATGAGCAAAATGTAAATGATGTTCTTCATGTTATTGCAATCGAGATTGTAATGCCGTTCTCAAATCATCCAAATTCACACCTGTGACTTTTTGATAATGATCTTTGATAGCGTTTACCTTTTCCGTTACTTTTCCTTTTCCAAAATTGTTCAATTCACAATCAGCAGTAATACAATCTTCTTCTAAGTTGATGTAGTTTTCAAAAAACTCCTCATCAAACACATAAAACGCAACCGTCTCTGCAAAATCCTCATTCGGAGAACTGGTAGCATAAGGAGACACAAAGCCTCTTTGAATTGCTTCCTCCTCAGTCACATTGAACCATGACCCAGCACTAGAGTAGCCCGAGGGAGTGATGGTTTCAAAGCCTGAAGGCAGTTTAAATTCTTGGTGAACAATGTGAGCGAACTCATGATAGGTTACTTGTAGCTGGAGTGCAACCCAATCCTCATCTTCAATATCTATTCCATTGACATTGGTATAGGTAATCCTAGCTCCTGCATCTGCCGTACCTAAAGTCACTGTTCCATTATTGTTATAAATCAAACCTCCCAACAATATTAATTCTGCAGGTACATATCGTCTGAAAAAGGCCTCCCCATTTGGAATTTCCAGATAAGGATCTATCCAAAATTCTTGTATAAAATCAAGCATCGGACGTACCACCTCTAATTTGGGAGGCGCTACATTTTGACCAGGGTCGACATAGTTATCTACAAATTTATAACGTACAGCGATATTATACTCTTCAACAAAAGCAACATCTATATATTGATCCAATTCCAAGGTTAATTCGTCATCTTCCTTCTGAGCTACATTGAGCTCCTCAGGCGCTAAACAAGAAATATTGACTACTACCATGATCAGAATGGCCAAAGTATTCATCTTCCATATGTTCTTCAATACTATCATCTTGGATTTGCTTCTAGTCCTCCTACTTCTTGCGCTGATTGTGGTATTTGCAATACTTTTCTTGGGTCATCACTGCTCAGTTCAATTATCCCACCTCCAACTGGTTCATAGCTATGCTGTACAGACATACCATAGCGTTTGATATCAAACCATCTAAGGCCTTGACACAAGAACTCCTTTCTTTTCTCTAATAATAAATAGTTCAAGACAGCATCTGCATCAGAAAAATTCGGATCATCTTCTGCACCATAAAAACCACGAATCAATTCTAACGTCAGGGTCAAATCTTCCGCACCAGTGTATCTTCTATCTGTTATCACTTGCAAGTCAGCAATAGCGGCATCAAGTTTATTTGAATACAAATTAGCTTCTGCTCGATTGAACAACACCTCTTCACCTTTGAACATGACACCAATATGATAAGGGTTACCTACATTAGAGTTCAAACTACTACGTTCAAAAAGGCTTTCATACCTTACCGGAAACAAAGCATTAAGACCTTTCACAAATGCAGGATTTTCACGTTCGTCTGTAGCGCCAAATGGATTCGTCCCATAAAGACTGCTGTACAAATTATCTTCTATACCAAATGCAAAATCATTCCTTTGAAACAACGATATTTTCCTCATCAAGAGTAAGTTGGCAGGTTCGTCAGCGGACGAAAATAGCTGAGGGTACCCATTTATTGAAGACTTGGCATCCTGATATTCATCTGAAGTAAAATCTCTCACATAAGCCTCTGGAGAGTTCCCCAACAATTGGTTAGCATACTGAAGACATCTTACAAAATCTCTCTTATAGAGATAAAAACGAACGGCAAATGCCAATGCAGCATTGGTATTGAAATGATACTTCCCCGAATTAGAATAATAAGTATCATTGACCAATTCTAAACCATCTAACAAATCATCCTCGATGGCATCATAGACTCTATTGACAGATCTTCGATCATACTCCACCAAAAAATCTACTTCAGGAGTCTTGATATAGGGTATTCCATCAGGACTACCACTTCCCCCATAATGCTCACCAAACATATTGACCAACATAAAATGTCCATAGGCGCGCGTCAACAGAGCTTCAGCCTCAATGGCATCTCTTCTATTTTCATCTTCTTCTGTATCAGACTCCAATTCATCTAGTACCAACAATACTTCATTGGCATGTGCAATCGCGTTGTAGGTTTCATACCAGAAAAAGTCAGGTGTATCTTGTTCCTCATGACCAGCAGTGACATCCTCCCAGGCATACAGCTGCTGATGTGAAGGACGAATCGTTGTGCCTTGGGTATATATGAAGTCATCGGTCATCCAATCTGTGAATACTGGACTTGCAATTGAATAGGCATTCGTTAATAATTGCGACGCTTTGTCCAAATCTGTCAAAGCCACCCTGTTATCTGGCGCTTCATCCAAAAAAGACTCACAACTACCTACTATTAGTAGCAAGGCGATGAATAATATTTTTATGCTGCTAGCCTCTTTCATCAGATCCCTATATTTAATGAAAAAGTTACCATTTTGGGCTGTGGCAAGGCCACCCCTCCTGACGCAAAAAATTCTGGATCTTGCCCATTCAGCATTTTATCAGAATACAACAGAACAATATTCTGTACCTCCACACTTGTACTAATACTTCTCAATTTCAGCCTATCAACTATTTCTGAAGGTATTTGGTAAGACAATCTCACACTTTTCAAACGTATATAGTCTCCATTAGCCACTCTTACATCACTACTATTATAGAGAGAATACGCCTCAGAATATATACCTGCCTGCGCTAGAATCGCTGGTAGAATAACAGGGACATTTGTCTCCTCTTCATCACCTGGTACAGCCCACCTATTTCTTAATTCAGATGGCAAAGAGCTAAAGTCACTATACTGAGAATTAAAACCTCCATTCAATCGAATCTTATAATCAAACTTGTAAGTCAACAGTATGTTTAATGAAACTCCTTTATAAGTGAAATTGTTAGAGAACCCTCCGCCTCCTCTAGGCTCAACAGGACCCTCATATTTCAAAATACTATTAAGTCCTTCTCGGGTCTGAAGGTCAATTCCAGTTACTATCTCATCATTTTCATCATAAAATGTAGGTACACCGATTTCGTTGAGGCCAGCAAATCGAGTCGAAAACAAACCACTACGAGGGCCTCCCAATACTGCCGCTCCATTTTGAGTTATAGCTTCTGTCAATCTTGGCCCAAGATCTAGCTTAGTGATTTTATCTCTGGTATAACCAATATTAAAATTTGTTGTCCAAATAAAGTTGCTTCTATCAAAATTGACAGTATTCAAAGTAAACTCAAAGCCATGTGCCTCCATGTCCGCAAAATTCCCGAACTTCAGACTCTGCCCTCCTACACCACTTGTTAAAACCTGACCAATCAAATCAAAGGATTGACGATAATAGTAATCCGCATTTATATATACGCGACTATCCCAAAGTCCCAAATCCATCCCAACATTATATTCATAGAGTTTTTCCCAAGTCAAATCAGAATTGGCCAAGTCATCAATATACAAATAGGGTTCTACATCAGATGGTCTGATCGTTACATCTGATTGCAAATTCAATAATGCACTTGCATCTGGTGGCAAATTCCCAGACAAACCGTAAGTACCTCTGAATTTCAAGACATCTATTAACTTTAGATTTTGCATGAATCCTTCTTGATCAGCATTCCAGGCTGCACTGACATTCCATGTAGGAAGGAATCTTGCATTTCTACTTTCACCTAATTGATTGGAGCCATCATAGCGCATAGTGAAATTGGCAACATACTTTCCTTTGAAAGCATAACCACCGTTCAAGAAGAAACCGACAAACCTATCTCTAGTCTCATCAAATGTATGCATATCAATATTTTGCAGATTAAAAAACTCTACAATATTAGGATCGGTCACTGTCACGCTACCACTTTCATAAATCACCCCCATAGCTGTTGAACTGCTTTCACTTCTATTCGAATATCGAATCTCCTGACCAGCTAATACATTGATCGAATGCATCGCATTAATCTCCTTGGACCAGTTGACACTGTACCTGCCAAAAAAACTTAACAGATCAGATTGATCTAGATAATTAAAGCCCCCTACAGGCAAAACTACTACAGGGTTCAAACCGGGGTTACTAGGGTCTCTGAATAACAAATTGTTACTATCCTGAAAAAACTGCGTTCCGTTAGCCCGATAGGCTTCTGACTGATTAGATCGCTCATGTACTGTATGATCTCTTGTCGTATTGGCATATCTCACTTGAAAAACGCCGTTGATAGTCAAATTATTCAATGGTTTAATCTCAAAATTTGCTTGAGTTGACACATCCAATACATTGATATCTATAAAATTATATTTCAACTCGTCCAGGATATTAAATGGGGCGTAGTTCCTTCTAAAGTATTCTAGATCTCCATTTCCATCATATGGCCTCATCGAACGACTTGTATTCAACGCAAAGCTCAAAGGGTTGATATCAAAATCACGGCTATACTGCCCCGTCAATGGATCAAAATCTCTATTTCGAGTACCAGGTGCACGCTGGTCTCGATAACTCCCCGACATCTTAAGTCCAAAATTGAACTTCTCTGATATATAATAATTGTTTCTTGCTGTTGCAGTTAGTCTTTTAACATCATCTGCAATAGTTTGCCCTTCATCATCCAAAAAACTCAAAGAATAATAACTGGTAGACTTATCTGTACCAGTCGTAAAACTCAAAGAATGTTGTTGCTGTAAGCCAATATCATTAAACAATACATCGAACCAATCAGTATTGGCATTTTCATATTGATTCAAAAATGCCTCATTCAGTCCTCCGCCAGTTCCCCAATCAGTCTCTTTTTGATTAATGTTCACAAACATTTTCCCCATGGCGCCATATGACTGTGCTCTGGCTGCTGTTGTAATATCAACTAACCCTTTGTTGTTCATCTCACGATAGACGGACATTTCTTCTGCAGAATTCATTAGACTAAACTGATCGTACGTTGGTCTGACTTTCAAAGAATAACTGCCTGAATAATTAATCGCTAATTCTCCGCTTTTACCTTGTTTTGTTGAGATGACAATGACACCATTGGCTGCTCTAGCTCCATAGATAGCAGTGGCCGAAGCATCTTTCAATACCTGATAAGATTCGATATCACTTGGATTAATATTGGCAATGGAAGAACTAATCAGCGTATTGGCATTCCCACTGATAAAGTCATTGGAATTGACATCTGATAGATCTTCTAAGATCACACCATCCACTACATACAATGGTTGATTATTCCCATTCAATGAAGTATTACCTCTAATTCTGATTTTAGGAGAAGTACCGAATGTACCAGATACATTATCCACATTCACGCCTGCAACACGTCCTTCCAACATTCTAGAGGCATCAGCCACCCCTTCAAGTTTGATATCAGACATCTTTAATCTAGTCGCTACACCTGTAAACAGCTTTCGGTCCACCTCTTGAAAACCATTAATAACCACCTCATCAAGCAGTTCCTCATCCTCTTTCAATACGATACGAATTGGACTCGTATTTTTCACAACAACTTTTTGCTCCAGCATACCGAGCATTCTGATTACCAAAACATCACCAACCTGAGCCTGAAATTTGAACTGGCCATCCAAATCGGTAATTGCACCATTGGTCGTACCATCCACTTGTACAGATGCTCCGATGAAAGGTTCGTTACGAGCGTCTACCACCTGACCACTAACTGTTATAACTGTTTGGGCATAAGAAACCATGCTACTAAATACTAGTAGCATGGTTAAACCAAATTTTAAATAATTTCTTTTAAACAAAGGACAATTAATCTTTGTCAAACTCCATAGTCAAATCTAAGATGATTGAAACTTCATAAATAGCTTCAAGACTATCATAAGTAGCTTGTGAAGTAACGGTATCACTAATTGCCGCATAATCTGCATCAGATAACGATAAAGTTTGAATTGTTGTTCCTAAAACCAAATTCTCAATGTTAACTTCTTCAATAATATCAAAATCTGTCTCAAGCCCAATATCCTCATCTGGATCAAGTTCTAAAAAATCATCCCCAAACTCAAACGTTCCCAAATCTTCTACGTCACTTCCATCCCCGAATGTTAAACCTTTCAATTCTCTCTCATAAGTATTGTCTTCAAAAAATTCCAAGACGTACTCAGATTCACCAAACAAACTAGGTAATGTAATACCGTCATATGATTCAAACCCTGCAGGCGGATTACTTAATACTGCATCATCCAATACCCACTCCCCATAAATTGGATCAGGCTCCTTTTCCTCTTCTTTACATGCAAATACTCCTACAACAATTCCTAAAATCAATATTTTTGCAAATATGCTTTTCATAGCTTATCTCTTTATGTTCCAAACCAAAACTGACAGTGATCAAAACGAATTATGTCAATATGTTTTCAACATAGATTTCATTTAACTAGTTTTAACCACGCCCTAAAATATATGTTAAAGTCAGGGAATCAAACAATAATTCAATTTTTGAAGTGAAAAAGTCAATGAAACTGCTTTTTAGATTTATAATACTGGCATTTGTCATAGTTCAGACAGGATGTACAACTGCTAAAGTAGAAAGTACCAACAGTTTTGAATACCGTACTGATTACATTTGGATCAATAGTTATAAGGTCCCATGTGCCAGTGTTGGAAAAAGTGATTGCTATACTAGTCAGACTTTAGAAATCCCTGAATCATACGCTTGGCGCACCTTTTACAATGACATCTCAGGATTCAAATACCAATATGGTTATTTATATTTTCTTAAAGTAAGAGTTGATTTTGCTGATAACGGCTCGACACGTTATGCCCTTTTAGAAGAAGTCAATAAAATTAAAGACTATAGTTTGAGTATTAAGAACACTTGGTTGGTTACAGAGATCTTTCAACAAGAAGTAATACTTGAACCTGGACAATTGCAACCATACATTGATTTGACAAAGGAGAATGGTCTTGCATCTGTAAATACCGGTTGCAATCAGATTTCTGGAACAACAAGACTTACATTAGGAAATCAAATCTCTTTCAATCTCATACTACGAAGTAAAAAACTTTGTCCAAACATAGAGTTAGAAGATCAGTTTTTAGATGCTTTGAACAAAGCATATACCTATGAGATTAATGAGAATGATGAACTTGTCGTCTATGACTTGGAATCAAAACTCATTCTCAAATTTAAAAAGCTCTAAAATTCGATATTTAGCATAGCACGTATCACGTATCCTTGTGGCACATCTGGCTGCTCTAAGTAAGTGATCCTTTTGACCAAATCCACCCTCAATACTTTAAAGATATTGGACAAGCCAACGCTCGCTTCCATATAAGGTTTATTAGACATTGCATATGTTGCTTGTACGCCATTAGGATTTACTGGAAACGGTGGCAGTTCATTGTTCAAGTCTGGGTCATTTTTATCACTAACTGTACCGTATACCATCTTATATGTGACAAACGAGCGGAGTTTCAATTTCTTAATTAGCGGTATCTTATTCATGATAAACCCATTGAAGCTATGCTGCAATTGCACCTCTAGTTGCATATCACTAACGAACTCCAAATAGTTCATCATATTATAGCTCTTTACTTGATAAGAGTACGTTTGATTCGCTCTAGGTATCGTCAACAGTGGATAGGGCACTGTTCCCCAAAGTTTAGTTCCAATTAAGTAAAAATCTGTATAACCAAATGGTGCAACATAGAACCTTTTGTTCATCCCTAATTGCAATCTATCATAACTGTAATCTGCTCCAAGTACATCTTCAAAACCATGCCAATACCTGAGGTTAAACACAGGGTTTTTATCTGGAATAGGAATCCGCTGCGTTCTACTTACATAGTATTTTTGATTAGGTGCAAAACGAATACCTAGTGTTGCTTCTGTAGTTTTAATTTCTTGTGCTTCTCGTTGTTCTTGATCCTTAATACTAGGATCTATCACACCTGGAGCAAAACTCAATATACCTCCTGGCTGTAAATCCTGTTGTTTTACTCCTGCCGTAAATGTAATACCATAATCTACTTCCTTGTAGTAGTCAAACTTCGTACGAGAGTAGTAGATTTTTTTATCGTTCACCCCTCTCTTGAATGACAACAAAAAGTTATCCTCTGGCACGTATTGCAAATCCTCTCCTGGATTATTGATATCTTTTTGATATTGCGCTTGTATCGCATGAAGTGGATTTCTATCCCAATAGTAGGTAACAATACCTGAGTATTTCCATTCTTCATCTAGAACCCCATATGCACCATAGCCACTCAGTTCCCAATGTTCACTAAATTTCCTATTGGTCATTCCTCCAAATCGCAACCGCATCCCTTCTATTTCATTCCAAGAGTAAAAAGTGCCAACTGGTCCAATGGCGAAAGGCCCTTTATCAAGGTACCCAATAGTGAGTAAGGTAATGATATCCATCGTACGATGAAATGCAGGAAGCTTTTCTATCTCCTGAGTCATTTCATAGACATCCTTTTCCGAATCAGTTAACTCCTCATGCCTAATTGACTCCCAGTATTCATCCGGTCTATCTTGATTCTCTTCTATCTCTACTATAGTATTGAGACCAGCGTACACGCTATCTTCTCGTGGTACATTATAGATGTGATCACCATAAGATACGGATCGTTTTGCGAAGATCCCTACACCGCTATTATCTAGGACATTAAAATCCATACTCAACTTATCAAAAGTCTTGATGTACTTGCCCTCTTCATTCTTTTCAAACTCCTGATCAACAAACAAATCTGACACGTAATTCAAATTCACATCATCTGCGATCTGCATAGAGATTTGTTTAATAGCATACGCCGAATCGGTAGTCACAAACATGTTCCCTACAAAAGCCAAGCTATTTGCGTTTCGGGGCTGAAATGATAATTTGTAAAGCTTTTCCCCGTCTATCACCAGGGTATCTGCTATGTAATATTTATAAGTTGATGTAGCCAATATTGAAATCGGACTAACAAACATTTGCGACAGAACATTCATATTGTTTTGATAAATATCAACATCTTGATAAATCTTATCCATAGCGAATGATATTCCTTGATTGTCAAAATACTCTTCAAACCCAGTCATCTTCACTCCACGTCGATATTCTACATATCGTTTTGGATTTTTCCTATAATACACATCCGAATTAGTTTCTCTCAAGAAGACCGGTAGATAGGTCTTTCCATTGATATCTGATGTATCCATATAATCGAAAATCATCTGAAAATCCTTCATTACACGTCTTTGCATGAACTTTTCAGAGATATTATTGAAATCAAACTCTACCTTTTCGTATTTGTTGTATTCGTAGTAATCCAAGCTGCCAATGATATTATCATCTTTGTGTTCGATTACTTTTTGAATCACTTTTACAGCTGGGTTGCCTTTATTTTTGTACCTAAGCTTTTTACCACTAACGACTACATTATCTAACTCTAAGCTCTTTTCCACCAAGCTGAAATTAATAGTTTGAATAGCACCAATATTGACAGGTTTTATAATAGCATCATACCCGATATAGGAGGCCTTGAGTTGGTTGGTTGCATCACTGGTTTCGATATAGAATTTACCTTCCATATCAGACACTGTCCCTAGAGTAGTTCCATTAAATGAGATATTGACAAACGGCAGTGTCTCACCAGTGGTGGCATCAGTCACCACACCTCTGATCCGAGTTCGCTCCTGAGCACTTAGTGAAGAGGTGATAGCAAGAAAAAGAAATGCTATGGTAAGTATTTTACTAATACGTTTAATGGTAGTAGGTATTTAGGTTTTGTTGATTGGCTAGTAACATCTCTATTTTGACTGTGTGTGACAGTAAAAAAGATTCAACAAAGTTATCCACCTTGTCTTCACTATCAAAATAGAAAGTCATAATTAGAAGGTATTTCTTTACTAAGAAATATTCTTCTCCGATACTAATACTCCAATTCAATATCTTTGTTTTATTTTCTTACGAATAATTCATTTTTGTTAGCTTCGCAACATAATAACCTACCAATAACCTGGCCTCCTCTATAAATATCACCCCATTAAATCAGAAGGATACTTTTGAAAAACTCTTCAAGAGTTTATTTGAGCCATTGACTGGTTTTGCCAATCAATACCTCAATGATTGGATGGCAGCTGAGGAAGTAGTACAAGAAGTGTTTAGCCAACTATGGTCCAAATCTGATAATATTCAGGTGAGAACCAATATCAAATCGTATCTATACGGAGCGGTAAGAAATGGATGTTTGAACAATCTCAAACATCAAAAAGTCATCTATGCACATCAGGAACACGCAAAGCATGACCAAAATTATCATACCGATAATTTTTTAGAATTGAACGAATTGCAAGACAAGATTGATCATGGGCTATCTCAACTACCAGATAAGTGTAGGGAGATATTTGAAATGAGTCGTTTTGAAGATAAAAAATACAAGGAAATCGCAGAAGAACTAAATCTCTCAATCAAAACGGTGGAAACACAAATGGGACGTGCCTTGAAAGTGATGAGAAAAGAGCTTTCTAATTACATTCCAACCGTGTTGTTGATAGTTTTTAATTGGATTCAAAAATATTTGTAAGGGTAAAAATGGATATAGATGTCTAGGGACTAGTAAAGATGATAGAAGACAATAAACATAACGTAACTGAGGAGCTACTATTCAGATATTTATCCGAAGAAGTATCTATTCATGAGCGCAATACCGTAATTCAATGGAGAGCTGAGAATAATAAGAATCAGCAAGCTTTTGATGATGCGTATGTTTTTCATCTAGATATGAAAGCTGTTGGGTCTCTTAAAATTGCGGACCAACGATCATCAAGTGAAGATGCATGGGATAAATTCACAGATACTAATCAGATTGATTCTACTAGCAAGGTTATCAAACTAGCGATCCCAAAAACGACACTCAAGTATGCTGCATCTGTCTTGGTACTAATAGTAGCTGGATGGTTCTATTTTTCAAACGAGATCGATCCCCAGCTCACTACAATTGCGGCCCACGAAGCTGCTATCCCTATTCAATTGGCAGATGGAAGTACGGTGACGATCAATAAATCTTCTTCACTTAGCTATCCCGAAAAATTCAATACGGAACAACGAGTGGTTCAACTAATTGGCGAGGCTTATTTTGACGTAACGCCATCCAGTTCAAGACCTTTTGTTATAGAAATGGAAGATGCTAACGTTACTGTAATCGGTACTGCATTCAACATCAAATCAAGTCCTGAATCTATCACCCTAAGTGTAGATGAAGGCAAAGTCTCATTATCTTCATTTGGAAAGAACATATTTGTGTCCGCAGGACAGAGCATTGTTGTAGACTTGAACACTCACCAATTCTCGAAACTCATCACCTATAACTCCAATGAACACAATTTTTGGCGCACAAAATCTTTGAGGTTCAACAATACCAAATTAATCGATGCGGTACAATCTATCAATAGCGCTTATAAGAGTCAAATTTCTCTTGAAAGTGAAAACATAGAAAATTGTCGTATCAGTGTATCATTCGAGGACGAAGACTTAGACAACATACTTCAGATAGTCTCTAGTACTTTAGGATTAGAAGTAAGTGATATTAACAACCAAATCATATTAAAAGGAAATGGCTGTGATTAAATCTATTATTAGTCCCCTACTATTTATACTATTACTGAGTCAATCTACCTATGCGCAAGACGTCTTGACCAAGACTCTAAATGCCAATTTTGAAGATGTCACAATAGAAATTGCATTAGCCAATCTCAACACTATACCAGACATCAATTTATCTTATAGTCCTGCGATACTGCCAAAAGGCAAAATTAAACAATCCTTTATCAACATGACACTGGAGACGATCCTGTCCTCGATATTGGGAGAAGGTTATGAATTCAAATCAATTGGTAGCTATGTCATCATCCAAAAAAGCATTCATTCTAATCAGCATGAAAAAACCACTTTCCGAATTGCGGGTGGTGTTGTAGATGCCGAGACTGGCGAAACATTAAAGGATGTTACCATTTATGAAATTAACACCCTGAACTCTACACTATCCAATAGCCAAGGTGATTTTGACCTCACTGTCAGTGCCAAGAGTGATTATGTGACTTTTGCCATCAGCAGAGAAAACTATGAAGACACCATCATACAGGTGAGTAAAGTAGATCAACTGAACGAACCTATCCTACTCAACCCAAGACAAGAAAAAATCAACCAATTCAAAAGTAATGTTCAGGTAGAATCAAAAAGGATGGTTCAGTTTTTCACTACTAGCAAAAACCGAAAGAACGTTCGGAATGTTAGTAATGTTCAAGAGCGATATTTTCAATTTTCTCTGATACCAGCTGTTGGCACCAATATGACAATGGGGGGACAAGTTAAACACGAACTTTCCCTCAACCTACTGGCAGGATATTCCTACGGGTTAAATGGATTTGAATTGGGTGGACTTTACAATATAGATCGGCACAACGTTAAAGGTTTTCAGGTCGGAGGAGTAGGCAATACAGTAGGTGGCAAAGTGAAAGGACTGCAAATTGGAGGTGTACTCAATACCAATCGTGGGTACACAAGCGGTGTGCAAATTGGCGGTGCGCTCAATGTCGTAACTAACGACATGAAGGGCGTGCAGATTGCAGGATTTGCCAATACGGCTAAGTCTTTCAACGGAACTCAAATCGGAGGTTTCTCTTGTGTTGCCACTGAGGATTTCAAAGGGTTACAATTATCTGGGTTCAACAATCACACCCGTACACTCAATGGGATGCAATTGTCAGGTTTTATCAACACTGCAGTAGAGATGAAAGGCTTTCAACTCTCAGGAGCCATCAATACCGCCAATGAAGCTGACGGGTTGCAAATGTCTGGATTCATCAACATCGCTAAAAACCTCAAAGGAACCCAGCTCAGCATCTTCAACTATGCCGACACGGTTACTACTGGTATCCCAATTGGTCTCATTAGTATTGTCAAGAAGAACGGTTATTTTGAAGCTGCTTTAGAAAATGGCGATGTTATAGATTTGGAAGCATCTTTAAGAACAGGTCTGAAGAAATTTTACAACATTATTTCTGTTGGAACTCAAATCAACAGTCAAAACTTATGGTCTTATGGATTCGGATTCGGTAGTCAAATCCCTATCTACAAAAAAGCCTTTACTTCTATCGAACTAAGATCACATTACCTATCCTCCTATGAGGATGAATCAACCAATGATGCTTTCTTCAATTTGCTAACCAGGTTTCAAATTACTGGTGGTTACCAATTTTTCAATCATTTATCCATTACTGCAGGGCCAGTGCTTAACATATACGTGTCTAACGAAACATCCGAAGGGTCTGGCGTCTATGGTTATGACATAGCCAACAAGCCATTCTATGACACTATCGAAGAAGGTACTTCCATTCAAATGTGGGTCGGGTTCACTTCTTCTATCAGATTTTAATAATCACCTCTTTTATCCCTACTCATGACTCACTGCTTTGATAACATTAATTGAAGAGGTTCTGATATGTAATTCCGAACATCTTGATGCAATTAGGAACTTAAGGATTAATAAAGTGCCACACTTTTGTGTTGTAAATCATTCAAAAGGAATCATTGGTTGAACGAGTGCTACAATTATTACTAGGCCCACCAATTCATTCTGAATCAGTCTAAATAAAAAATAATTTCACTTTTTTTCATCGACTTGTCAGGGTAGAACCTGGTTTGGGTTTCTAAGAGTTGAAAATCAAAAAACAAAGTAATGAAATCAATAAGAATAATCACCCTAACATTTTATTTAGCATTCGTTCTTGTCTTTAGTCTATTCGGTCAAGAGACAATCGAACAGACTAGATGGGCACAAGCCACTTTCATCCCTGGTTTCGGAACCAGTAATGGACCTTCAGACCAGTACGTCAACCATATTTCATTCAACATCTTGTCAGGTTACGAATATGGCCTTCAAGGATTTGAATTAGGAATATTATCCAATTGGGATGTCAGCCATATTGAAGGCGCTCAGTTAAGCACCTTACTTAATTATACTGGTGGTAATGTCTCAGGCACACAGATCAGTGCAATTGCGAATTATGCCAAAGGCAATTTAGAAGGAACTCAAATCTCTGCAATTTCTAACACGACTGTTGGAGATACAAAGGGTCTGCAATTGACTGCTATCACCAATATCAATGTTGGTCATCTCAAAGGAAGTCAAATCTCTGCAATCAACAATTATTCTCGGGAGTACAAAGGTCTTCAACTATCTACAATTAACAACACTACAAAAACAGCTAATGGACTTCAACTTGCTGTCATCAGTAACTACGCCAAAGAGTTAAAAGGAGTTCAATTTGGACTCATCAATATCGCTGACTCTGTCAGTTCAGGATTACAGATCGGGTTGATCAATATTGTAAAGAAGAATGGAAAGTTCCAATTTGGAGTTGAACATGGCGATGTGATTCCAATTAGAGCAACTTTAAAAACCGGGATTAATTCATTCTACACGATCCTCTCCGCAGGTACACAATTTGAAGATCAAGAGTTATGGTCAATTGGAACAGGTTTTGGATCCCAATTCAAACTCCATAAAAACCTATTTGCTAATGTAGAGGCTCATGCTCATTGGTTATTAGATCAAAATGATATGTCCAATGAAACAATGAATCTTTTGAATAAACTCAACGTAAACATAGGCTATGAATTATTCAATCACCTCTCTATAACAGCAGGTCCTGCTTTGAATGTATATGTAGCTCAAAAAAACAGCCCCGAATCAGACACTTATGGATATGATATTGCAAAAAATGTAATTTATGAAGAGCACTCAGGCAACTATTCTATTCAAATGTGGGTCGGTTATCAAGTAGCTATTCATTTTTAATTTAAAAACCTTGTAAGGGTAAAAAACCAATTCAGTTTTCTAAGAATTGAAAAACAATAAAAAACCAAAGTAATGAAATTAACAACCCTAATTAGCCTGCTTTCAATGTTCATCCTGAACTTAGGATATGCACAGAGCACACAAACCGTACGTGGTAGAATATTAGATCAAGACACACAAATCCCATTAATCGGCGCTAGCGTAGTAGTATTAAACGCTGACCCAATAATCGGAGCGATCAGTGACGTCAACGGAGACTTTAGATTAACCAACATCCCAATAGGTAGAGTCTCATTGAAGATCAGCTACATCGGATATGAAGACAGAACTATGGCCAATATTTTGGTAGGAGCCGGTAAAGAATCTGTATTAGATATCAAGTTGATCGAATCATTCGAAAAATTGGAAGAGATAATCATCACAGCCTCAGACAACAAAGCTGAAGTACTCAATGAGATGTCTATAGTCAGTGCTCGTTCGTTTTCAGTGGACGAAACCAAGCGGTTTGCAGGGTCATTTGCAGATCCCGCTAGGATGGTATCAGGGTTTGCCGGTGTAGCCAATCAACCCGAGGGCAACAACGATATCGTAGTGAGAGGAAATTCACCAAAAGGAATCTTATGGAGACTGGAAGGAGTAGAAATTCCAAACCCCAATCATTTTGCTAATGAAGGCTCCACAGGTGGCCCGATCAATGCACTCAATAGTAACATGCTCAGTGACTCAGATTTCATGAGTGGTGCATTCGCACCAGAGTATGGCAATGCACTATCTGGTGTATTTGACATGAAACTTAGAAAAGGAAATAATGAAAATCGAGAATACAATGTTGGAATTAGTACTCTTGGACTCGATTTAACAGCTGAGGGGCCTTTCAAAGAAGGATATGGAGGTTCTTATATTGCTAATTACCGTTATTCATCTCTTGATCTAATTGACAAAGCCAACATCGTAGATTTTGGGGGCGTCCCAAAATATCAAGATCTTTCGTTCAACGTCTTTTTACCAATCAATAAAAAGCACAACATTTCAATATTTGGACTTGGTGGACTGAGCAGTATTGTAGCTGATACGCAACTAGAAGATGACGATACGATCTTAGGAACAGCAACCTTTGACAACTACATGGGGACCATGGGTATCACCCACAATTATCTGATTGATAACAAATCCTTTTTAAGATCTAATATCTCCGTCTCAGGGACAGGATTACATTTCGAGGAGGATTTACCTTTGGACAACCCTAATGAGTTTTATAACGCCTACAACTCAGACTTTAACAAGACATTCGTTAGACTATCTACTGCCTACAATTACAAATTCAACTCCAAGCACAAAATGGAAACTGGCGTAATATTGATTAGACAGAACTACAACATCCGTCAAAACAATTGGAACTTCCAAACTGAAAGTATGGACAACATTTTGGATGACGAAGGGTTTGCATATAGAAGTCAAGCATTCACGAGTTGGAAATATAGAATGACTGAAAATCTAACTTTGATCAGTGGACTTCACTTCATGTATCTCGATCTTAACAAATCCTACAGTGTCGAACCAAGAGTAGCCATGAGATGGAAAGCCTCAGAACAAAGTTCTTTTAATGTTGGAGTGGGACTACATAGTAAGATGGAGAGTATTTCGACGTATTTGTACAAGCAGTACAACGAAGATGGATCCTATTATCGCCCAAACGAAAAACTGACGGCTTCCAAGGCAGCACATTTCATCATCGGATATGATCAATCGATTGGGAGAAATACACATTTGAAAATTGAGGCTTACTACCAACACTTATATCAAGTACCGATCGAAGATGCAGACACGAGTACTTATTCACTCATCAATGTATCAGATGAATACCTCAATCGACCATTGGTCAATGAAGGTACTGGGAGGAACTATGGACTGGAGATGACCCTTGAGCAATATTTGCATAAAGGATTCTACTACATGGCTTCTGCTTCTGTATTCAACTCACTCTATACCCCTATGGACGGCAAAGAAAGACAAACAGCCTATGCCAACAATTACATCTTCAATGTACTGGGAGGTAAAGAATTCAAAATGGGGAAAGCTGAAAAAAATAGAATCTTTTTCGTCAATGGAAAAGTCTCCCTCTTAGGTGGCAAAAGATATACCCCGATAGACTTACAAGGATCAATAGATGCTGGCTATCAAAAGAGACAAGAAGATCAACCATTCGCAGCTAAATCAGATGACATCTTCATTATGAATCTGTCTATCGGAATACGTCGCGACAAGAAAAACACAACTAGAGAATTCAAAATTGATGTACAAAACATCACCAACAACAAGGCCATCGTCAACCAGTACTGGGTCAATGGACTGGATGAGGTATATGAAGCAGAACAATTACCTATGTTCCCTACCATATCATATAGTATCACATTTTAAAAGGTAAACCAATTAAAGTAAAAAGGCTCTGAATTAATCAGAGCCTTTTTACTTTAATATTTCCTAAGCGAGTTATACCCGATTGATCTTAATTTGAAAAGTGAAATAAGAATACTCACCATTAACTCTATCAAACTTAAAATTAAGCTTCTCTCCAGTTTTACGAGCCAATTGTATCAATCCCAATCCAGCTGTTCCTTTGTCAGAAAACTGCCCGTTACTCAATGTCTCCTTATACAAAGCTCTCAATCCGTCTTTATCAGTAGTATTAACTTGTTCGATTTTATTTTTGAGATCAAACGTATTCTTCGTTGGAATAAAGTTACCCGTTAGAATATTGTAATAGTCATCCTTGGCCAGCACCGTGATCATTCCAGACTTGGCATCATGCTCAGCTATGTCTGCAAATTCTCCTTTGATTTCATCCATGTGGTGATAGAGATTATGAACAACCTCAACAGCAGCGCTATAAAACAATTTCTGTATTTTCTTATCTGATTCTATTTGAGAAATCTTCCTATCTAGCGTTTCAATAATTGAAGTAACTAAATCAAAAGTGATCGCTCCTTTGTACATCAATAAAACATTCTCATTGTATATTTTATTGTACAAATCAAAGCTGTCCTCATTCTTCGCGTCATTACTAATTGATGTTTTAGTTTTGTCTGCCTGATTAATCATTTCTTCACTTAAAGATTTAATTCCTTCTTATTAGCTCTCTGAGTTTCACCTATATGACCCATATGGAATATATACGAATCAAAAGAGATATTCTGCTAACGCTTAAAACTACAAAAATATATACACTTATTGAAACATTTCAAAAGTTTGAGACGACATAAATATCACACACAAAATATTCACTAAGCAAAATCAATAATTGACAATAAACTGGTTATAGTCTCCTAAATCTATATATTTAAGCCGTGAACGCTGCATTGAGATTATTTACAATTTGTTACGTATTGATTCTTCCTCTCCAAGTGATGTCTTCTGACTTGACTTGGCAAAAACTAACGGAAGTAAAGACTGGTACTATTGATATTCACTTCCGTAGTACTGAACCATTTATGATGATCAATGCGGATGGATCCTTAGAAGGTCTTGAATATGAAATGTTATTAGGGTTCCAAAGATTCCTCAAAAACAAACATGGCTATACCATCAGTTACAATTGGTCTGACCATCAAAGTTTTAGTGAGATCTATAATTTCATTAGAGACAATTCTGAAGTAGGAGACTTTGGTGTAGATATAGTTTCTTATACAACAGAGCGTGCCGAAGAAATAAATTTCTCTATGCCTTATTTTCCAGATATTCAAGTGTTGGTCAGTCACTATAGTGCTCCCTTGGTAGAATCCATGGAAGAATTCGTACTAGAGTTTGATGACTATACTGCATTTTCGGCTAGGCAAACGACTTACGACATCTATTTAAACAATATCAAAGACGATCAAAAGATGTCATTTGATATTCAATATTTAAATTCTAGTAATGACATCATTGGACAAGTGATCAGTACACCTGAGAGCTTCGGTTATATTGATTTACCCAACTATCTACAGTCGCTTAACAATAATGTGCAGTTAAAGAGACAAAATATATTGACCAAAAAAGGCAGAGGGTATTGCACTATTTTTAACAGAAACAGTGATTGGCACACTCCGTTCAATGAATATCTACTCAGTCCAGAATATGAGCTACTGAAAAACAAGAGTATTCAAAAGTATTTGGGTTATGATGCCCACCAACTCATCTCAAGTGTCGCCGATGACAAAAGCGAAGAAATAGTATTACTCCAAAAAGAAAAGAATTCTATCAATCGGGAACTCTTCCAAAAGGAGAAACAAGTTCAAACTGACACTTATGTCAAAAACATATTGATCCTTGGACTCATTGTCGTGGTGGTGGTTGCCTACTTCTTTTTCACTAGCAATCGCTCCAAGTCCAAAGCCAATGAAATCTTAATGAGGCATCGCCAGATGATTGAGGATCAAAACACACTACTCTCCAAGCATAATGAAAAGTTGGTCTTAAAAGATGAAGAAAAAAACAACTTCATTCATATACTCTCCCATGATTTGCGCTCGCCGATTAATAACATTACAGGACTGGCCAACATCCTCAAGATGGAAAAGGAAGATTTAAATGAAGAACAACTAAGAATAATTAGTCATATCGGTTCAGAATCCTTGAGACTCAACAAAATGGTCACTCGTATGCTTGACGTTGAGAAAATAGAATCCAAAACACCTGAGCAATTCATAAAAATAAACCTGGATGACATCATAGAAAGAGTCCTCAAAAACTATGAAACCCAAGCGGGCAACAAACAAATTAGTTTTGATACTGACATAGAAAAAAATGTTACGATTTTAGGTGATGAACAATACCTGTTTCATGTATTTGAAAATTTGGTTTCCAATGGAATCAAATTCTCTCCTCCTGATAGGATGCTGTACATTTCGGTCAAGACGCTTGATCACCTTGCAGAAGTTAGCATAAAAGATGAGGGACCAGGCATGACAGCAGAGGATCAACAAAACATGTTCAAGAAGTTCCAAGTGCTAAGTGCAAAAGCCACTGCTGGTGAGCGCTCTACCGGGTTGGGCTTATCTATTGTAGATAAATACATAGGGTTATTGGGTGGTGAGTTGATATGCTACAGTGAGCCAGGCAAAGGTGCAACCTTCACTGTCAAGCTTAGTTTGGCCTAAAAAAAGGATCTCTATAAGGACATTTTTAGTACTAAAAGCAACCATCCTGAACTGAATAGTCCAAATAATTGCAAATACTTATTAACCCGACGGGTTAATAGTTGCAATATCCGTTCCTAAATACAGGACACAAAACACCAGAAAAAAGTTAAAATAGGGCTTTCTGTGAAATTTCACACTGACCCCTCCAACCTCAATAAAACAGTGTATGATGGTGGATTATTGAATGAATTATACTGGCTCAAAAAAAGGGGTATTCAAAACCAAGCTAGGTTTTGATCCAAACCTAGTTAGGTTTGACGTAAAACCTAGCTTGGTTTGAAATAAAACACGTGTGGGTACTTTTACAACTCCCTGCCCTTTCTATTTTTTAAAGCTGAATTATAAGAGGTGGAATCATGATAAAGCTTGTCAGGTATTGATCTGTCTAAGAAGTAGCTGGTTATTATTTTTGCTGCGTCTGAAAAGTCCCATTGTTCATTATCTATGGTCTACCAACTAAAGCTAAGTGAAGCTTCAGATTCTTCAACTTTCGGATAGTTGTGACATTTGTCAGCTCATTTTACCATTGAATTACACCAATTTAATTAATGAACAACCCCGAGTCAGAGCTGTCGGGGATTTCTATCGATTAAAACACAAACAGCACCCTAGTTGTAACGTCTCTACGACTCAACGACTCAACTCAAAACAACCTACTCAGTAACCAACCTACAACAGCTTTATGCATGAAGTGGAACTTGAGAAGAAAAAAGAAGTTGTCAAACCAGGGAAGTGATTTGGTAAATGACAGAAGGTTCTCATAATATTTAATAATCAATGACAACCTCTAAGGGATCATTAATGAGTTCGCATACCTTATAGCATTAATTAACCTTATTACCATTATCATAAGTCCTATGACTTCATATCGTAATAGTCCAGGACTGTATATAAAAAAGGGCCTTCCCAACTATGAGAAGACCCTTTTATGTTGCAATACCTTTCCTAGTTATCTCTTAACGAATCGGTATATCTCTTGAGTGTTATCTCCACTCAACCTGATAATAAATATTCCAGGTTTAAAGGACGAAACATCCACTTGAATATATGGAGATTCAGTCAAATCAATGACCCGCTGTACCTTACCATCTACACCTAAAATACTGAGTTGATTAAACCTATCAGACAACCCATCAATAGTGATATTATCACTCGATGGGTTAGGGTAAATACTAACTGGAGTTGATTCGATCAACTGTACCGTATTCAATTCATTTCCTTGAATTGATCTTGCATTATTCGCTGCAGATTTAATTTCAAACCAGTTAAAATTAAACCCTCCTTGAATAATACCTATTCCGAAACTTTGCACCCCTGCATTTAGGTTTACCGTATGAGTAACAGTCTTCCAATCTTGCCAGCCATTAGAATTTGAAGCATTCACATTCACATTACCATAGTTAGTAGCTCCAGCGTCACCTTCTAAATTGAACGAACCAGAATTACTTTGACTCGCCACGCGGTAAGACACAGTATATGTACCTGCACTAGGAATATTAATATTATCAAAAGACAACCAGTCTCCACCATCAATCCAACCGACATTTTGTCCACCTTCTTGACAATCTTCAGTTTGCACACCACTCATGGCACTAAAGTCTTCTGCTTCAATACGGATAGCTGTAGATTGTTCTTCAGTGCTTTTTTCATATACTCTTACATAATCCACTTCCATGCGCTGTGGCCAGATATTAGGGTCTACTCCTTCTACTCCTCCCCAATCACCACCTACCGCTAGGTTAAGTATAAGGTGAAATCTCTTGTCAAAAGGCCATTCCGCTGATCCGCCATGTCTGTTGAAAGTATTATACACTTCTCCATCCATGATAAAATCTACCTTATCTTCATCCCACTCAACTGCATAAGTATGGAATGCGGATTGATAATCTCCTCTTACAATGGTTTTCCCTTGCTGCGTTCCTAACCTGTGATTATAAGCCTCAGTATGAACAGTACCATGCACGACATTAGGATCATAGCCTACATTCTCCATAATATCTATCTCACCACTATTGGGCCATCCACCGTATTCCCAATCGGTAGGAAGCATCCATATAGCTGCCCAACTACCTCTACCTCCCGGAAGTTTCGCTCTTACTTCTACTCGTCCATACAACCAGTCTCCTTTATCTCTAGTCACTAATCGAGCAGAAGAATACTCTATCCCATCATGAAAATCACGTCGAGCTTCTACAATCAATGATCCATTTTCTACCCTTGCATTTTCCAGTCGATTGGCAGTATAATTTTGTAACTCATTGTTTCCAAAACCACCATTACCTGTATCATATCCCCATTTAGAAGGATCAGGCAAGCCCGTATAATTGAACTCATCAGACCATACTAATTTTCGCTCAGTACTTTTCTCTACTACAGTTACAACTGCCTGAGCTCTAATCGTAAGTGAGCTGGTAATATCAATAACCTCGAATGTGGTCGTTCCTAATACTGACCATCCATTTATACGTAAGGTATCTGTTGCACCATCACCACAAGTAATACAATCACCTATAGCAAACCATTGCACCGTTTTATTAGGTATTACATTATCAAATTGATCAAATGCGGTTACACTAAGCACTAAAGTATCACCTTCAGTCATAGTCACAATTGCGGGACTAATAATCATGGAAGTAAAAACAGGTGCTTCTTGAAGCACAAAATCCATGTAATCGATGTTCGTCGCGCCGGCCAATACATTCAATCTTAAGGTTTGATTACACCCTGCTACTAAATCTACATCTTGTAGGACCACATCTGTCCAAGTACCCCAGCTCCCAGTATTAGGAGTACTAAGCACAGCGCTTACCACTTGACCATCAACAGAAAACTGAAGATTATTTTCCTGTGCTTGTTCACTAGCAACTCTGAAAGCAACATTGTATCGACCAGTCTCATTAACTGAAACATAATAATCTACCCAATCTCCTGCGTCCAGCCAACCAATTGATGTTTCTGCCGCTATAATACCTTCTTGCTCATAAAAAGATTCTGCCTCTATTCTTCCCGGTACTGCCTGACCCGAACAGGGTACATTATTAACTGCTACCACTACCTGATCCATAAAACTACCATCCTCAGTATGAACGCGGATAGTTGTCAAATAAGATGACACTCCAGTGACTAAGCCATTTTGATCAACAGAGGCTACACCAGCATCTACCGTAGACCATACCAAGTCTTGATTCGTAGCATTAGCCGGCGCTATATTGGCAACCAATTGCAAACTACTCCCCACCGTCAGACTGCCGCCAGTTAATGGCTCCAAAGTCACACCTGTTACCGCTATATCGACTGGTGTACTCGGTAAAAAATCAATGTAGTTGACATTAAAACCATCAGTAGTAGCTTCCAGTCTTAAGGTCTGTCCTCCTGAGTTGAACATGACAGTTTCTGATATGGTCACCCAGTTTTGCCATCCACCAGTTGCTTGGAAATTAAAAGTCTTAAGCAATTCACCATTAGAGAACAGGTTGAACGATTTATTTTCAGTCCCATCTGCCGCCACTCTGAAATTCACTTCTCTGTTACCAGGACTTTCCACGAACATTTGGTACTCTGCCCAGTCTCCACTGTCAGTCCATCCGATGTTCAAGTCACCGCCATCAGTATCTGCAGTCGTTTCCGTCTGAAAACCTGATTGCTTACACCAGTTTTCTGCTTCCAATCTCCCCCCTAACGGAATCGACTGACAAGGCAGGTCAATATTCATATCTCCTCTGTTGGGCCAGTTAAGGGCCAAGTCTTTTAAGTATTCTCCTGGTCCTCTTAAACTATAAGGTCCTGAACCTTGAGTACCTGGTTGAAAAATTGACCACTGCCAATCTCCATCCGCTATTTTCTCATTGACTGACCACATGCAGTGACTTATCTTTTTCTCTTTTAAAAAGTCCATCCAGGTATCACTATGAGGGTTAGGAGCCGCGTCAGAAGGACCCCACTCTGTAGCAAATACTGCTGCACCTTGGTTCATCGCCGAGGTTACATTATCTCTTAGTTGCTGTCTATGAAACTGCCCGTTTCCTGGATCATCTGGGTAAAAGTGTATCGTATAAGCGATATTAGGATCTGGGATCTGGTTAGTCGCTGCATCGTCCGGTCGCTGTGACCATGTCTCAGTCCCTACTATAATCAAGTTATCGGGATCATTGGCCCGAATCGAGCTAATGACATCTACTGCATACGGGCGAATAGAACTGTGCCAGTTGTTATCAGTCGGCTCATTCCAGATCTCATAGATTACATTGGGGTGATGTCCATATTTTGCGGACATCTCAGAGAAAAATGCTTGCGCATCATTTTTCCAATGACTCGTCTCTCCTTCAACGTGCCAATCTATGATGACATAGATTCCGCGGGCCACTGCTTGATTCACCATTGTTTCTATCATGGCTTTTTGACCAGTAGCGTTTTGGTGATAACCGCCACTTACTTGATTCCCATGAGTACCTACTGCTATAGCAGCTCTAATCACAGAGATATTCATTTCATCTACCAGGTAATCAACCGTATTCGCAGTATAAAATTGACCTGCCCAATTGCTCCAAAAGAAACTAGCGCCTGCCAAGGTTATTTGTTCCCCATCTTCGGCGCATATATTGGAGCCGAATTTTTGCAAACGACCGTATTGTTCTACGACAGATTGCGCACTAGCACTTATAGTGGTTGCGAATAAAAATAGTATCATCAGTCTACGACTGATACTAAAGAAGGAATTTTTTACCCGTTCTTTTTTTGGTTTTTTGTAAATAGTCTTCATTATTAAATAGTATAAGTTATGATGGGTAATCACGTTACCCTCTTCATTTAAATACTCTTCCTTTTTAACAAGCTTAGTCGAAGCAGCTTGCCAGAGATAAGAATAAAATAGAACTACAATTTAGAATGAAACTAACTCTACATAGAATCCCAAAGGGCTACATTTATTCAACATATCATGTTGAATAGGGGTTGAGGTTACTCCTAGTAGTGAATTGAATTAAAAAATTCACCAACAAATATAATGAGTTAACAAACACAACTCAACAAGCTGATTAACAGATTATTAAAAATATATTTCATACCTGAACTAATGCAGGGTTTAGGAAATAAATAGTGTAAAAAATTATAAAAGCACACTTCTATAATCGTAATTCCCATTACGACAATTATACAACGCATAGCAAATCACCGAAGACACCAGGGGTTTTAATTGAAGGTAATCAATTGATTCTATTTTAAATATTACATACAACTACCTCCTAATACACCCACCATTAATTATCAAAACGCTCTTAATATTACAACAATATTCAGCAAATAGAATGAAGCTCCCCGACCCAGATTACAGGGTATCAACTTTCAGAATGGATAATTACTTCGCTACAAGGAGACAGGGAATTAACACCTAAGAGATTAAAAAAAGCTTTGGTTTGAGATAGTATTAATGTCTCAAAAGAGAAAGGCTTATATCTCTATTGAACTGCGTTAAACCCGGATGATGCAATAAGAATTGGAACGTAATCAATATAGTTGATATTGAGCCTAAATAGCGATTTTAGTAATGAACTTAATTCACTAAAATAGCTAACTGCTTATTTTTATTCATGAGCCAAGCCTCGGAGAATTTACTCCTCTGGGAAATAAAAAAAGGAACTCTTTTGGAGTTCCTTCTTCATTAACTATAAAAAACTTATCTCTTACTTTTTGATCAACACTACACTGGATCTAGCTCCCAATGAAAGTCCTTTATCCATTGTAACTAATCCATTCACAAACACTTGCTCATAAGCCTCATAACCAACCAAGTCCAATGACTTACTATCAGTCGATAAGTTGTGTATCACAATTGCACTTTGATCATTAAAATTTCTTGTAAAAGCCAAAATGCTATTATCCTCAAAATCCATTTTTGCTATATCTCCTCTTGAAAACAAATCTGTCTTTTTGAGGGCTATCAATTCTTTATACAGAGCATAAATAGAATTTGGATCCTCCATTTGTACTGCAGCAGACACCATAGTAGAATCCGTTGAATAAAAAGGTGTCATCCAAGTAGCTCTCATATTGTCCTCAGCAGTAACATTCCAGATAAAAGGCTCTCTAATATTTTTATCTGGCTTTAGTCCCAACATCCCCAATTCTTCTCCATAATACAAATACGGAGTACCAGGTAATGTCATCAAAATAGCCGCAGACAATTTGACCTTGTCTTCCTCACCACCTAGAACTGATGCCACTCTGTTTTGATCATGATTACTTAAAAAACTCGCTTCTAGAAAATCAGCATTATAATTTAAGAACCATGGCAAAGATTCATTGATTACATCGGCCATATGTACGCCCGAGTTCATTTCATAACCATGTCCAGCTATCATTGCAACTTTTTGCTCCCCCAAGTTGACTGATTCTAGGATACTGAAAGCCCTATCAAAATTAAACAGACCAGTAAAACCAGCAGCATATGGAGAAGCATGTTTGGCATCGGACCAAACCTCACCAATCAAATACACATCAGGATTTACTTTTTGCATCTCAGCTTTGAACTCTTTCCAGAATGCATGGCTATCTTCCGCCCTATCGTCTGGATATATGTGTTTGGCAGCATCTAACCTAAAGCCATCTAGTCCAACTTCTTCTAACCAAAACTTACCAGTAGAATAAAACTCCTCCCGAACCTTTGGATTATCATAATTCAAATCTGGCATCCCTCCGTAGAAATAACCATAGTATCGCTCAGACACACTATCATCTTCTGAAATTGGATGCCATTGACGTAGGTTATCCGAATCAAATTCAGTTTCCTTTTTAGCAATCTGCTCAGCTATTGAATCCATATCAGCCCACACATAATAATCTCTATACTGAGCATCCTTGCCTGATTTGGCATCTACAAACCACGGATGATCAGAACCACTATGGTTAATCACAAAATCCATGATCACACGAATATTTCGTTTGTGCGCCTCTGTCAAGAATAATTTAAAATCCTCAATGGTTCCGTAATCAGGGTGAATCCCACGATAGTCTGTCACGTCATACTTGTGATAACTAGGCGATGGAGACATAGGCATCAACCATATGGCATCAATACCCAAATCCGCCAAGTAATCCAACTTAGACGTCATACCCGGAATATCACCTATTCCGTCACCATTAGAATCTGCAAACGACTGCACGAATATTTCGTAGAAAACCGTATTGGCATAATCTAGACTTTCCTTTTGAGTCGTTTCTTCTTTTGGACTACAAGAAATTATTGTAACCAAAAAAAACAGCCAAACTATGTTTGACTGTTTAAGGATGTTTTTTATTGATTGATTAGTAACCAGCATTTTGCTTCAAGTTAGGGTTCACGTTCAAATCAGATGATGGAATTGGGAATATATCCAAGTGAGAAGAAGTTACTGTTCCTTCTTTCACACCGCCTTTCCACGGCCAAACTCCTTGATCAGAAAACTGACCGAATCTAATCAAATCCGTTCTTCTTGTTCCTTCCCAGTGTAGCTCTCTTACTCTCTCATCAAGAATAAAGTCAAGATCCATTTCAGCATCAACAATGTTACCACTAACATCACCATAAGCTCTTTCTCTTAAAGCATTGACATACCCTAGCGCTGTAGTACGATCTCCTCCTGCACCACCTCTCAACACTGCCTCAGCATATGTCAAGTACGTATCGCCCAATCTAAAAATTGGATAGTCTGTATCAACAAAATCCCCATCAACACCAGCTACTCCAGTAGAAGATACATTTACCCATTTAGGAACAGCGTAACCATCCTCAAATACAGCAATATCGTTGATACCAGCAGTTTGACCATCGGTATGGAAGAAATTTCTTGGATCCATTCCAGGAAGATCTAAAGTATCTCCAAATTTAGCAACCATCGCTGATGTTGTCCGAGTACCAGCCCAGCCTCCACCTACACCATAATCAGCAGGCACCATAGTACCACCTATTGCTGCATGCACCATAAATGTAGTTCCTCCCCAAGTTTGAGAATTATCTCCATCATGTGGCAATGCAAATATGATTTCTGAAGACGACAAATTATGATTGTCTGTCATCCAAAGTTCTGGATAAGCATTATGCAAAGCATATCCTCCTCCTGTTACTTTATTACACGCTGTGATTACCTCGTCATATTTACTTTCTCCAATGTAAACTTCAGCATTGAGATAGAGTTTAGACTGCAACATCCATACTGCTGCTTTATCTACTCTACCGTATTCATTAGCCATTGGATTTGGTAACTGACCTTCGATATCGTTTAATTCTGACTCTATAAAAGCGAATAACTCTTGAGGTGTGGATTGAACAGGTAATGCTGTAGTAATAGAAGTTGTAATGGGAACATTTCTAAACATATCCAATGCGTGCCAGTAGGCCATCGCTCTCAAAAATCTAGCTTCTGCTCTGTATCCTTCTATAGTAGTCGCCCAATCACCTGATATACTTCTATCAGCCAATATCTCAGGAGTAGATTGTGCCAAGAAATCATTTGCATATCCAATGATATAAAATATTCTATAGTACAACACCCTCATAAATTGATTGTTTGAACCCCATGCATGGTTGTGTAGATCACGAATACCTGCATCTGACCAAGCAATCACTGCTTCATCAGTGGTCAACTCTTGTGCCTTCCAATATACTCTAATGTAACTGGTAAACCCTTCATCATTCACTATACCAATATCAGCGTTACCTGCAGGGCCTTGTTGACCAGTCAGTGTATATGCTGCATATATTTTAGCCAAATAGGACCTATATGATTCTGGATCTTTAAAAACAACCGCATCCACATCAGCGTTAGCAGGCTTTAAATCTAAATCTGTACAAGAAAAGACAGAAAATGAAATTATGATTAATAGTATTCTTTTCATGACTATTTAATTAAAAGTTAACACTAAGACCTCCGATGAAAGTCATTGATCTTGGGTATGGATTGTTGTCAATTCCTGAGAAAGACTCTGGGTCTATCCCACTATACCCTGTGATGGTCATTATATTTTGAGCCGTAACATATGCTCTGATTTTGGCAAATTTCAAGCTACTGAAATTATATCCTAGCGTGATGTTATCCAATTTTAAGAAAGAAGCATCTTCAAGGTAATGAGAAGAATGTAATTGTCTTGTCTTAAACCCAGTTTCATAAGCTGACTCATGGATATTATTGGTTACCTGAGTTTCGGTTAACCTGTCAAAATACCCCATGCTTGATGAATTATTATTGTACATGTAATTACCAAAATTAGCTCTCATTGTAAAACTAAAGTCAAAATTCTTGTAATTCATATTAGACGTCAACCCCATCATCAATGAAGGATAAGGACTTTCTGTTGGTAGTTTATCACTATCGTTGATTAGACCATCCGCAGTGTCCAAAATTCCATCACCATCCGAATCAATCGTTAACTGATCCTTGTACATATCAATTGGGTTAGCACTATAAATTGGAACACCACTTTCATCATACAATTGCTCATATACTTTAAAAGCATTAATAGGCTCTCCTACTTTCAATACTTGAATCCTCTGACCTACATCTCCATTTATATCTCCTACATCATACCCATTGAATGTTGGGTTGAAAGTTGAATTATCAAGTTTTAACACTTCATTCTTATTGGTAGATAGATTATAAGCTAGGTTCCAAGTGAAATTCTCTCTGTCCACTGCAACTGCATCTAGTGAAAGTTCAAATCCTTGATTTCTAACTTTACCAATATTAGTGTATACAATGTCTGACAAGTTGGTTCCGGCAGGTACTGCAACTTCATATAATAACTTATCCACATCTTTGATATAATACTCAGCTGACATGTTCAGTCTTCCATCCAAAAACCCTGCATCAATTCCGTAGTTAGTAGACACAGTTTCTTCCCATCTGATGTCAGGATCAACACCGTCCGGTCTCAATGTTCTATAGTAAGTATCTCCAAATTGATACCTTGCAAAGTCATCACCTTCGAAATAATAAGTACTGTATTGATAATTTTCAAAATCTTGATTACCCGTCACGCCATAACCTACTCGTAATTTCAAATCACTAAAGGTTTCTGCTGACCACTGCATCCATGGTTCTTCAATAATTCTCCAAGCAACAGCTGCTGCTGGGAAAAAACCCCATCTATTGCTAGGGCCAAATCGAGTCGAACCATCTTTTCTTAAAGACATGGTCAACAAATACTTTCCTTTGATATCGACATTCGCTCTACCATAAAAAGAGATTAATCTATTCGCCACAGGAATACTATCTGTAAATGTAATGTTACCTATTTGCCATTCATCATTTACTTGTATCCCACTATCTCCGGAAAATCTAGCTTGTTCATGTCTAAATTCTTGCCAAGAATAACCTCCTATCAAATCAATCTTCGTATCAATACTTTCTATACGTTTAACGTATTTCAAATACGTCTCAAGCAATGCAGTTGTTTTAGTTTCATCTTCGTCAACGATACCCACCCCACGGTTCAAATCATATCTACTCTTGAGTAATTCACTTGCAACAGAGTTATACTCTCCATAAGTATAATTATATGACCCTAAGGCAGTTACACTCAACCCTTCTATAAAAGGTAAGCGATAATTCAATTCCAAACTATTCAATGTTCTAAAACTCTTTCCTTGTTGATCGTTCAGATCTTGATCAGCTACAGGGTTAGAAGTAGCCAATGCTTGACCACTACCAGACCATTGGTAATACCCACCATAGACACTTGTTTCATCATATACAGGCCTTGTTGGGTCCATGCTCAATGCAGCACCAATTACATTTGGAGAATATTGATCTTTGACAAAACCTGATTTTGAAGTAATACCAATTTTCAAAGCATCATTAAACAATTTCTGATTGAATTTCAAAGACAAACTAGTTGTTTGATTACTTGTCTTACGCATGACACCTTGATTATCCAAATAATTCACAGAAGCGAAATAGTTGTTACTTTTACCACCACCAGACACGGACAAGTTATGTTGCATACCCTGAGCAACTTGTAACACTTCGTCTACCCAGTCAGTATTTGCATCACCCAAATTTTCAAATTCTTGAGGTTGTTTATCTATGATTACTTTTCTATAAGTTTCCGCATCATATATTGGCACTTTTTGATTAGAAAACTTAGAGAAAGTATAATAACCATCATAGCTTACTTTCATTTTACCTTGCTCACCTGTCTTTGTCGTGATAATGATCACACCATTGGCTCCCCTAGAACCATATATAGCGGCAGCAGAAGCATCTTTCAATACTGTAATATTTTCTACATCATTTGGGTTAATGAAATTCAAAGGATTCCTTTGTCCTACCACTCCACCGTCTTGATCCAATGGCACGCCATCCACCACATAAAGTACTTTACCATCACGGAGATTTGCTCCCCTAATTCTAACATTAGAAGTAGAGCCTGGATCACCACCACTACTCATTTGTAAACCGGCCACTTTACCATTCAACAATTTATCAGGAGATCCTATTACTCCTTTGTTGAATTGCTTGGAATCAACACTGGTAACTACACCAGTCACGTCTTTTTTCTCAACAGAACCATACCCGATCACAACCACTTCAGTTAGTTGTTCCGCATCTAGTTCCATCTCTATATTGATGGCAGATCTACTCCCTACAATTATCTCTTTGGATTGATACCCTACAAATGAGTACACCAATACTGCATCATCTCCAACCACAACCGAATAATTACCATCAAAATCAGTCACCGCCCCATTTGTAGTTCCTTTGATTAAAATATTGACGCCAGGCAGTGTAGATCCATCGTCACCATCTGTTACCGTACCGTTGACAGTCCTAGACTGTGCCATTGCTGTAGAAGAAATCAATACCGAAAACAATACTACCACCATGCCCAGTAGCCGTATTCCTTTTCTTGGCATTCTTTTCATCAAACTATTGTAAAAGTCTTCCATGTTCAATTTGCTTAATTTAGTCTTTTATAAAACGACGAGTCGTTCTTCCCTTAGTTGTATTTAGTTCTATAATATAGATCCCAGTTTCCATATGCTCTACGGATAACTGTATCTCTGTTTGAAACTCATTAAAAGATCTTTCTAACTGTTTCCTCCCTGTCAAATCATAAACGCTAATTGCCTTTATTCTTGTATCAGACTGTACGTTTAAAGTATTATTTACTGGGTTCGGATATACCGCCACATTCATATCTGATATACGATCATCTAACAAACCCAATATCTCTGAATCACCATCTATATAATTATCAATCTTCATAGACGTGTATATTTTAAACCCTCCTGGTGCAACATTGAGCTCAAAATTCTGGAAATCAGTCACCTCAATTGTTCCCTCACTGAGGTAATCATGCCATTCTCCATCACTTGTGAATTGAGGGTTGATTGCTGCTGATTCAATACCGAAATTTCCTGCGATTACAATTTGTACATCAGGGTGATCAATACTGATCCATTTGGTAGTCCCAGCTGATTGCCATTCAAAGTAATCAGAATCGATGTAAGAAGTTTGTGATCTCAAATTCATCAAAGACTGATAAACATTTACCAATTTGATTCTATCCTCATCTTCTAAATATTCCCAATGAGGTGGCTTATTGGCCAATCTATCATCATTCAATTCCTCGTCATATCCCATCTCACCAAATTGCCAAACCATTTTAGGCCCAGGTACAGTGAAGAAGAAAGCCGCATTCAACTGTAAACGTCTCAGGTTTTCTTGTAGTGTTTTGCTACCACTTTTAGAGATCTCCCACATTACTCTTTCCTCATCATGACTCTCCATATAACCCACAACATTGGGCTCTGAAAAACCTCTAGACTCATGGTATATCCACTGAATATCTTTGATAAACCCTTTGGCTAGAGCAATATAATCTCCATTCATATTACCCCATAGCATGATACCATAGTCAGCTAATTCTTTCTCTTCGCTATTCTCAGCTAAGTGTTCAAAAATGACATAAGCATCTTCATTATCTTCCCAGATTTTGTCCGACATCCTTTTCAACAACGCAATACGATCTGCATCATACTTACTACCCCAGCTATCCGAACTTTGGCTTTTAATATTGTTTCCAAACCCTTTAGTAAAATCAAATCTAAACCCATCCAAATTGTATTCTTTCATCCAATAACTATTCACACTATCTACCAACGCTTGTGTATAATCACTTTCATGATTGAGGTCAGAACCCCAATGTGCATCCGGATTTTGAAAGTTATGATCTTCGTTGTACCACGGGTTATCAGCAGCAGGCTTATTCGCTTGCTCATTCCAGTACATTCTAGCAATTGGAGAAGAATTAAAAGTATGGTTCAATACCAAATCAATGATTACCGCTATACCTCTACTGTGGCATTCATCCACTAATGCTTTCAAATCATTTTTAGTTCCATAATACTTGTCTGGTGCAAAAAAGAAGTTTGGGTTATAACCCCAACTCTCATTCCCTTCAAATTCATTGACAGGCATCAGTTCCAAGACATTGACGCCTAAGTCTTCTATATAATCCAGCTTGTCCATCACAGCTTTATAGCTGTGTGTACTATAAAAATCACGAATCAATACTTCGTAGATCATTAGGTTCTCTTTGTCGGGAGCGACAAAAGAATTATTCACCCAAGTATAAGATGTTTGACCGGTTTGTAATACAGAGGCTCTGTAGTTCGTCAAACCAGTAGGGTATTTGATCAAATCTGGATAAGTCGTATCATCAATATACTGATCATCCCAAGGGTCACTTACTTTATCCGTATAAGGATCTCCTATTCTTAATTCTCCATCAATTAGATATTGAAAAACATATTCTTTGCCAGGAACTAAATCATTAACAGTTACCCAGTATCTCTCTCCATCTACATTCATCAAATAATTATTGTCCACAATCCAATTATTGAAATCACCAAGGACAAATACATTTTCTTTGTTAGGTGCTGTGATCACCAAAGTTGCTTTGGTATCATCAGTTGTATCATAATTAACGCCATCAATCATACCATTGGGAATGGTAGCGACAGGTGGCGTTGGCGATATACCATAAGAGTAAGAAACCTCCTCAGCATCGGTACTTGTGTTCGCTTTTGCAGTCAAAATATGAATCTCACCATCGTCAACTACAGTATGATCGAAAGAAAGGGCAATTGCATCTGTTTCATCAGCAATCAATACCTCATCGAGGTATAATTCTATCTTGGCAATCTCAGAGGTCTTCAAACTTACCTTGATCACCTCTCCACTTTCATAAAAGCCAAATTGACCTTCTGGAAATGAAAATTGTAAGGTAAAACCTGTTGTTACATTCGTTAAATAGTCGTTAGACTGACCATCTCCCCAATCATTACCTTTCAGCAGCATGCCTACTTGGTCAATATCATTTGCTGCCGCATCAGTAAATTCTGTTAGCGTCAGTGTTATTGAAAAAGTGGTTACTCCACCTTCTTCATTTTTTGTAAATTTTGCTGCATCACTTGCACTGGTATCGCCAGTAGCAGGGTTCACATTGGAATCAATGCTTGCACCTGTGTTATCTGGTAACCACAACCACAACCAAGCATCATCAAGATTACTCAACGGCGTACCAGTTACATCATAAGTAATGGTAATCGCTTCGTCAGCAGAAAAGAATTCTGGGCTAACGGTGGGCGCTACGTCAGTTTGACTGAATGCTTGAAGGAATACAAGCATTGCTCCGCTAAGTAGGATGAAATATTTCATTCTATAT
>JAOPTS010000068.1:0-62253 GCA_051531955.1 Reichenbachiella sp. | reverse complement strand
CAGAGAGTAAATCTCACTAAAAGCCTTCAAACACACTGTTTGAAGGCTTTTTCTTTTTATAGCCTATCAGAAAATACAACCACTCACATCAATACAGGGATCAACGGATCAAGTGAAAAATTCCTTTAGCTTATTGATAGTTGTTAACAAACATTTTTATCAACTACGATAGTACTCAAGTACTTTTCATTTTTTTCATTCGATAAAAAAACGAAACAAAAAAATCTTGTGAATTTTAAAACTCGCTGTGCTCAAACAGTAAAATTCACTTTTCTAATTACGCCCCTCCCCAGAAATACAGACTGATCCCAAAAAAGCATCAAATAATATTTTGACATCTACGTATACAAATGATGTAATTATATGACTCAAAGATCACATTTGATTTGGCCATCAGGTATAGTATTCAATATCAAAAACGCGTTACGATCATTATGACCCCAAAGGATTATTTGTGGACAGAAAATGACAATAAATGTAACTCGTTGATTTACTGAGTTTTAAAACACATAAGAGTATCCTACCTCCCTGTGAAAAGAAAGCTACTAATTTGAGTGGCTTTCTTCTTGAATACCACCCTGAATGACTCTAATGGTTATCTATAATTGATGGAAGGGTGACATCATTGAATGAGAATCACATCACTTTGATCATGTTCATCAGCACAACATCAGCTACGGGATCTTTTCCCAGGTTACGAAGTAGATTAAGTGTTGAAAGCAGCATCTCCCCTTTTTCGTGTGGAACAATAACCACATCGGTAGCCCACCATACTTTTCCGGGACCAATGTAATTACGTTTGAAATCATCCGCGTTTAAAAAACGATCAAAAGCAATTGTATTTACAGCAATTTCGCCTTTCTGTGACATCATACTACTCGTAGGTGCTATGTTTTCGTACAATGAAATCATGGGTATATTTACTGGAAGTCCTTCAAAAATAGGGTGCTCATGAACGATGTGTAAAATGCCATCCCAAAGCCCTATGGATCTCTTAAGAATTGGATCCGATGGAAGATAAGATTTGCCCACCGATTGATAGGATCTTCTCGGGCCAGTTCGTTTTACTTCTTTGCCCGGTACTTCTAGAAAGATCGCTTTACCACCATCACTTACAAATTGGTTTATTCTGGATATCGCTGCTGTATATTGTTGATCTTTCACTTTTTTAGTACCAACAATAACCAATGTTTTCGAATTGGTATTATCACCGAATTGTTCAATATTAAACCCCTTTGATTTTAAAAAATTCGACAACTCATCCTCCTGATCAAGCACTGCAATTTTTTTACTTTCTACTGATTTTTCTATTTCATTAGACACGAAGAAGTCTCTTTTGCTGCTGGCAATTTCAGTACCGTTTTTATTGTTCAATATTACTTCTACATTGTAAATACCATTCATGGTGGAAGTGTTCAGCTTATCTTTGAAAATAGATGTAATCCCCGAATCCAACTTCACTTCCAAAAATTTCTTATAGACTTCCTTATTTTCCCCATCCCTAATTTCAATACGGAGAGTAGCACTTTGTGCGGCTAGTTCATTGACACCAGTTATTTCAATTGAGGTCCCTTTATCTGCATAGGCATTTCTGGGCAAAACCCTCAACACGGCAAGTTGAGGATTGTTCGCTGCTTTGGTCTTATAATAAGCATCTCCTTTGGGGTTTCGCCAAATATCCAACAGCCCAGCCCCAATAATCCAATCTCCAGCGGTTAAAGCATGGATACAATATCCTCCAACCTTAGGATTGGACCTGACGCCTTCTATCATTCGATAATTTGCAAGTCCATGAACGCGTTGCTGTTCTTTATAAAAATCACTTGCTGTTGTATAAATTTTTGCAATCCCAGTTTCCTGCAGGGCTGCTACCATTTCTTTATGCAATTGTTTGTGGTATTTGTAAGGTGGCGTTATTGGATTACCCAATTCCTCAAAGTCTTTAATATTCTGTTCGAGATCAGGGAGGCTTCCATAACCCAATTCGGAAGGGTAGGATAACAAACCTGGAATCACATTTCTACCAGGAGGTTTAGCATTGATTTCAAGCGCATTGTTTTCCTCTTTTGTATTTCCAATGGCTAAAAAGGAATCGAATTTGAACTGGTTGATATTTGGTCCTGGGTAATGATGAATATCGTTAAACTTGATAGCAGTACGCTTGTATGGCAAGTATAGATTTGCCCCATTCGCCCAGCCTCCAGACTCATCTAAGATCATTCTTGTGGGGTCCAGCTCCCTTGCCAAAAGAGACATTGGGTGAAGCATATTGATGAGAATAGGCCGATGCAATTCATTGAACAATTCCCATTGCACAATGCTGGCTCTATTTCTATCTTTGAGGATGGATTCCCTAATTTCGTTTTCTACTCTTTGGGCCAAATAAGGACTTTCTTCTGGTTTTAGCATGCATTCGAATGCCATAGAACCAACTGTTAATACGCCAAGTGAATCGGCAAGATCAAGCCACATAGGAGGTGCTGGCCTTCGCCAGGGTCTGATCATGTTAAATCCAGCTTCTTTTGCCAATTGAATTTCTCGAATAGCCATTTCTCTGCTATCAGGATAGGCTAGTCTAACGGGATATAGGCCTTCAAAAAATGTAGCCTTTAAATAAAACGGTTTATTATTGAAATAGAACTTGCCATTTTTGACGGTAAACTCCCGCAATCCAAAACTCACCTCTCGTTGATCTTGAGGTTGTCCACTTTTGCTTATGCTCGCGTTTAACTGATAAAGGTGTGGGGTATCAGGCGACCAGTACACGGCATCTTTAATATCCAGGGTAAATTCGAAATTATTGCTCCCGGGTAACAGCTCTATTAGTTTTTTCAGATTGGCTACTTCATCTTGAGTCGATTGCCTGGAGACGATGGCTAAATCAATTTCAATTTCCTGGTTTTGCTCCAATTTGTTTTCAATTTCTAAATTGATTTTAGCCGTATTGTTTTCAATGTTTGGTTCGATGAAAATATCTTTGAATAGTGTTTTCCCTGTTGTAAACAAGCGCACGGATTGCCAAATCCCTCCCGTGTAGGCACCTCGCCATTGAGGCGTTTCCATTTTACCAATGCCATCAATTACTTTGTCCGACATGGTAACCGGGCCAACAACTCTAAGTGTTAAGGTGTTTTCTTCTTCAAAATTTAATAGGTGTTCAATGTTGAATTCAAAAGGTGTAAAACCTCCTTCATGGTAACCAACAACTTTGTCATTAATATAAACTTGTGCAATGTAGTTAACTGCTTCAAAACTAAGATGAACCATCTTACTGGACCATTCTTTGGGCACATTGAACTTGCGTCGATAAAAAGCAACTCCCTCATAATCCTCCTTTGTTTCTTCCCAGCAACTGGGTACTCGGATGGCTCTTTTGGTCTGGTTGGATTCGAAGTTGTCTGAAAACATCCAGTCGGATGTCCTGCCAACATTTTCATCGTCGAATATGATTTGCCATGTTCCGTCCAAACTGATTTCCTCATTGCGCTGAGCAAAAAGATCAGATGAGATCATTAAAAAGATGACAATAAATAATTTGAAAATATTCATATTGGAATAACTAGTTTTTTAAAGCATTGGGAACAACAGGATAAGTCAAGTTTTTCAATATTTCCCGTAATTCAAGTTTTTTAGCCTTGAATTTTTCTGAACCATCCAGTAGATTAACCCATTCATATGGATCTTCAGAATTGTGATACAATTCTTCCTTTCCAGTATTGTAAATAATGTAACGCCAATCTTTCGTTCTGACAGAATAATGCTGCATAGCGGGATCATTATGGTGGTCCTTGCCGGCATAGACTGTTGTGAGAGCTGCCTCGGGACCGTCCCATTTCCCCGCTTTTGGATTCTCTAAAAAAGGCTTTAAGCTGAAACCATCAAGCGACCTTCCCTGACTATTCTTTTTGGTCTCCTTCGGCAAATCTGCCAAATCCACCAAAGTGGGATAAATATCAATTAAGGAAACAGGATGATTGACATGACTGTTGGGATTTGTTATACCTGGCGCTCGAATGATCATTGGCACCCTTGTGCTTTCTTCCCATAAAGAGTTCTTGTAGAGATATTCCTTCTCTCCCATTTGAAAGCCATGGTCGCTTACCAGCATTACAATTGTATTTTCCTTCAAGGGACTGTTGTCAATCGCCTGCATCACCTGACCCACGTTTTCGTCTACTGCCGCAATACAAGCCAAATAAGCCTGAACAAACTTCTTAAGTCCCAATTCCTGATTACCGTATGCTGCTCCAATTTGATCGTGCAGTACTTTACCACGATTATCTTTCATCGGATCGTCTGTTCTTACAGATTGAAAATAAGTGTCTTTTTTATCGTCTTTTCTAATCGTAGACAATTGAATACCTTCAATTGGAAATTGATCGAAGAATCGCTGTGGTGCCACCAAAGGAGTATGTGGCCTAAGGAAACCAACAGCCATAAAAAAGGGTTTGTCCTGTTCGGCGTTGGCCAATTCCGTTAATCTCTTTTCAACCCAGGCAGCATTCTTTTCATCCGGGGTTAAGTCCCTGTTCTGGTCGTTTATATATTTGAATTCCGTATATCCTTCTTTCCACACCCTTCCCGTTACCCACATTAGCGTATCACCATCAATTGTCCTATTCTCCAGGTTGACAAAGGGGCCAAACGACCCGTCAATTTTGCCAATACTTCGATAAGGTTCTGGCACATCGGGGTGAGCAACACCTTCTTTGCCATTGTAAACCACAGGACCGTAATCGACCGGATTTTCATATTCACTCCACTTATCCTCTCTTAGGTTGTGCATAATCTTGCCGGTACCTATAACTTGATAGCCGTTCTTCTTAAAATGCTCTGAAAGAGAATTGGTGTTAGCAAGCACAGGATTTTTGAACCAACTATCAAAAAACAAATTATTGGAATTGTGTGGGTAAACTCCGGTAAGGAAACTAGACCTGGAGGGGCCGCATATAGGAGAATTGGAATAAGCGTTTTGAAATGATACTCCTGACTCTGCCAACTTGGTAATATTCGGTGTAGAAGCCTGTGAATGTCCGCCAAAACCTTGTACATAATCGTTCAAATCATCAATAACGATGAGTAGTATATTAGGCCTTTTTTGCTGTTCTAGGCTGTTCTGTCCATTAGCTCGAATGCTAGCGAAACTCGATAGAAAAAAAAGAAATATAATTATACCATGCAACTTCATACGCAATTTCATTTAGCTAATGGGCAGGACAAAGGTCTGGGTCTACTCTTTTGAATGAAAGCCATTTACTCTTATCAAGAGTCTCACTCAATAAGCAATTTATGAACAGACTTTCTTCCTTGAATTCTATCAATCTCAACTATATATAAACCTGGAAGAATATCTGACACCAACAAGCTGGATTCATCTTTCACTTGACCCCATGATTTGACAATTTGTCCTGAAAGGTTTAATATTTTCACATTTAATAATCTCTTTCCGGTATTTCTTATTTGAAGTAGTTCTCTCGCTGGGTTGGGATAGAAATAAGCATCTAGGTCTTCTGCTGTAGTAATAGCTAAAAGTTTAGAATTCACAATTATTTGTACCGTATCCGAGTAAATACAGCTATAGGCATCTTCCACTCGCGCCCATACTTCATACACCCCCTCATTATCACCTCTAAACACTATTGAAGAGGCTGTACTTCCGTCACTCCACAAATATGAACTGTATCCATCAGTAGCATTTAGTGACAATTCCTGACCGAAATCGATGGTTTTATCCTCCCCTAAACTGATTGGATTATCATGCATTGTGATAGTCAAAATAGTTCTAAGAGAGTCTACTCCGAATTGATTCTGAATAATTGAAGTAAATGATGCTGAGCTACTAATTTCCTCCCCTTGATACATGTAGGTTTCGCCTGGACATAAGTCAACGATCTCTTCAGCTACAGGTAGCTCGTACTCAAACTTCAGAAGCATTCCTGGATGAGTAAGACTGGTAGTACTATTAGAACCATCCGCATTTAATGCGGCACCTCCTTGATTGGTAACGACATAAAAAGACCGGTTATCATCACCAATTACAATATCTCGATACCGATTAACAGTATTGAAGTGTTGAAAGGGTCCATCAATAATTTTAGTCCCTGCATCGTTTAATTTATACCTAAAAATACTGCCCCGTTTCAAAGAAGGTATTAATAAGGATTTCCCCCAACCAGGAATACCATTTTGACCCTCTTCATAATATACTATACTTGAAGGAGCTACACCTGGTCGACACATATATTCAACATCGCAATCATTATTCAAATCTGCAGGATCTGTAATGACAAACATTGAGACTATGGGGGAAACGAAATCATTCTCATTTCGATCAGACTCTAATGATGTCTCCGAGCCATCAGGACATACTAATATATCCCAAGCATCAGAACAATTTTCTGATTTCGATCTATTACAATAGAAATAATTTTTATCGTCAATATATCCAGCGATGTAAGGCCAGCCATAGTTACCACCTTTTTGAATAATGTTTACTTCATCATCAGTAGCGGGCCCGTGCTCAGATGAGTAAAGAATACCGTTACTTCCAAAATACAAGCCTTGAGGGTTTCTATGTCCGATCGTATAAATATGACTTTTAACACTGTTAAAAATCGGATTGTCCTCAGGGATGCTACCGTCTAAATTCATTCTGAGGATTTTACCTTCATAAAGCTGATAATTCGCGGCATCAATTTCTTCTTGAGTAGGTAAATATTGAGCCAAAACCTCTTCACATCTCCTATCGGCATGATTTTTCATCATGTCTCCCAAAGTCATATAAAGTTTTTCATCGGGTCCAATTCTTAATCTCCCTGAAACGTGACCATTACTTGATGAAAGGCCTGTTATAATTGTATCTGGATTAGACAATATCCCATCGTTTGCCGCTAGGTTATAATCAAACTTTACAACACTCGTTTTTTCAGAAGTTGAGACAACCACATAGGTAAAATCATGTTGTCCATCAATACCGAAAAGTGGATCTAATGCCATGCCGGTAATCTTGCTCACGTCTTCCATTTGGATCAAGACATCCAGATCACCATTGGATTTGTTGACACGCAAAATCCGATGATTACCACCGCGCTCTGTTACCCAAAGCCAATCCTCATTTCCTTTGAGCAATTCAAATGGCACGTCAAATTGTTTCGACGGGCTGATCTGAGATAATTGAAATTGTTCAACACCTGGATAAATAATTTCTTGAGAATATCCTAAATTGATGATAAACGAGAGAAAGGCAATCAACCAATAGTGTATAGACCTTCTTAATTTGATGATTTCAGGAATGAACATTAAATAAAATTATAGTTATAGTTATTGACCAGTAAATCTACAGGTCAGAACCAAGGCACAGAGGGAGACATAGATCATTTTCATGATTATATCAGTCAATAACAGATTCCTCAATGGTAGAAATCAGCATTTTACTAGATATCATTGATGCTCAAAACTGCTCTTTAATGCTTCTCCTTTGGAACCTTCCATATACTCATTATTCAATTTTTTAAAACCAATTTCCTCACCTTCTAACATTTTCTGATACAATACTGGTTTGTCTTTTTTCACCCAGTCTAATAGAGCGGCCGCCTTTGGTACCACCGGATAATAATCTTCACCAACTGGTTTCATACTTTGTTCATAGGTTTTTATTTTTTGTCGCATTTGATCAAGTACCTGTAGAAACTGAGGCTCAAAGGCCAAATTTCTTAATTCATGGGGGTCATTTTTCAAATCATAAAGTTCTTCTTTTGGCTTGAGGGGTTCAAAGAAAAATTTCTGGTCAGCATTCAATTTCCCGTCCTCATACAAGGAGCGCATGACATGTACTGCTGGCCGATAAAACTCCAAATAGGCTTGATGTGCATCAAATGACACTTCAGGTTTGTCATTTCGTATATATTTCCATTCATCAGTAGTGATACCTCTTGACTTTTCCATCACTTCGTCCCACAAATCTCTTGCGACATACACCTCCTGCCTATTAAAATCCTTCCCAAACAATGGTTTTCCAGTCATGTACTCTGGAGTTTCAATATTGGCCATATCCAATATGGTAGCTGTAATATCCGTTGAGCTTACAACATCTTTTCGCACACCTCCCCCTTGCAAAGCATCCGGCCAATAGATCAACAAAGGAATGCGTAATCCAGGATCATGTAAATACCCTTTCCCTCTTATGTTGCACCGTCCGTTATCACCAATAAAAATGACGATGGTGTTGTCTGCCATTCCTTTTTCTTCCAACTCCTTAAAAATCATTCCCACTTCTGCATCCATGTATTCCATCTGATCGAGATACCTGGCCCAATCCAATCGAATGGCAGGGTGATCAGCCATATAAGGAGGCATTTCAACAGCATCAGGATCCACCGGATGCTCTGATTGTTCTCGCACTTGCTTCCACCAATCTCCCCGATGCGTCACCTTCAACTGTATCTGAGCAAAAAAGGGCTGATCCTCCACTTCAAATAGATCGAACTTATCAAACAAACCAAATTTGGTAGATCCATTCCATTCACCAATAGGCTGATGCTTGAAGTTAACATCTGTTTTTCGTCCATTACTCATTACTCCGTGATGACCCAATATGCATGTATATCCCGATTGTCTCAACCAGTAAGTGAAAGGTTGATAAGCACTATTGAGAGGAACATCACGATTACTTCTATGATGCTGTGCATTAATCTTATTTTGATGAGTCCCCACCATCATGGCCGAGCGACTAGGAGAGCAAATGGAGTTTGTGACAAAGCAATTATCGAATTTAACCCCTTCTTCAGCCATTTTATTTAGGTTTGGAGTTTTGACTGCTTTCATTCCATAGCATTCAATGTCTGTACTAATATCTTCAGCCATCAACCAAATAATATTAGGCTGTTGCTTTTGTTGTGCCATCAATGATGGCACAACAAAACACACAATCAAGAATATAAAAAATGATCTCATTTATTTGTCTTAAAAAAATTACGGGTATCGAATCTACTTGGTAGGTGCTTCCATTTCTTGGTATTCATGGTCATAATAGATGACTTTCTGACCTTTCAGCTCCACTTGAAAATAAAATTTCCCTTTTGGTAGAAAAAATTGCCTTGCTTGTTTCACAGCTTCGATACCTCCATAATTATCTAAAGCCAAAAATATCTCAATGGGCAAACTAGACAAATCAAAATAATAGCGTGATGTACTGGTCCATTCAAATTCTGACGAATATTTAACGATGGCTGGTTGACCAAAAGTATCACTAGAATTAAATTCTATCTTAGCAAAATATTTATCATTGTTATACCCTACTTCTTTAATTGTTAGATAATCATAATTTTCTTTCAAGTGGGATAATATTAGTGGTGGCACAACTTCTAGACCGTTGAGCAATATTCCATTTGCTAAAAATTCATAGTTCTCATCAAAAATTAAGCCCCCAGATTTCCCTCTGATCGTATAGTAGCTGGGTTTACTCCCTTGCATAATTAATTTGATATGAATAATGTCAGATTCTTTTATTCGATCAAGCACTAATTCAGACAGCTGCGCTGGTAGTTCCGAATACGTCAATTGACATTGTTGAAAACTGTCATTGTCTAGTCTATAGCTAATAGTTCCATCCACACCACCCTGTGGAGAAAACTTAGTTCGATAAGCTCCGGTCCTAATCGTAGTTTCTTTGATTTCAGATTTAGGGTATCGTTTTAATATATCATCTACTAATTCTTTTTTTAATTCGATTTCCTGACTCATTACTGAGAAACTTGCCAGCATTAGAATCAGAGGTATTATTTTTTTGGTCATGTTTGATATTTTAAGGTTCAGAAAGTTTCAAATTTATATTGCCGTTATCAAAAGGCTCTTGATTATTAAAGTAACCAATTGGCTTCAACTAATCCATGAGACTATAAAACTATTTAAATATCCTCAAGAAATATTCTTCTCACTTATGATTCCCATTATTCAAAAGAATCATTATTGTGAATAATAGACATGACAACCCTTATCAAATGATCATTTTTTCTTACAAGGAAATACGATCATTCTTTTCTCTAAAATCAATTCGGAGATGATAAATCTCATCGTTAATCATTGAAAAATATTTTTTCATAGCCAATGGCCCACAACTACCATTACCCAATGGGCCTTGCATAAAATCAATGTTCAGGATATTGCATGGACCTTCTTTAAGATCAAAAGGGTGTCTGGCAGAGTTCAAATTGTCCGTTGTGTATTTTCTAAAGGAGAAATTGAGCGGTTGATTTGCGGATAAGGAGAAACTTCTTTGCTGCTGACTAAATAATTGAACCCACCTCACTTCAGACTTGTTACCATTTTCTTGTGGACGAGCATAGTTCGCAAAGTGCTCATCCAAGTTAGCGGTGTAGATACCCATCTGCATACCTTTCCTTCGGTCCACATATGAACTACCCGGCCCTTTCCCATACCAACGACTATCATCCATTGCCTTATTCAGCTTCATTTCATAACCCAAACGGGGTAGTGTAAATGGCCTTTCTTCTCCCAGAATATCTACTTTTAGTTCAACATCCACAACACCGTTTCCATAAATGATGTATTTTTCATTCGAAACAAAACCAGTCTGTCTATACATCGCTTGATGCTTTTTCATCACCTGTATGATCACGCTCTTTTTGTCCTTTTCAGCGGTAACGCTGAGTACTTCAGTTTGAAGGCTATCTAAAGCCCAAGACTCCCACAAGGCTCTCATATCCCTGTGTCGATCGTTATCAACATTGGCTCTAAAAAAGGATAATGACATTCCTCCTTCAATCAGTGTTTGACCTCCTATTATTGTTTTGACCAACTCACCCTTAACTGTATTAAAAACCAATTCACCATCTGCAATCGTAATGATTAACTGATCTTCTTCTTTTTTCAGTTTTGCCCTCAGATCCGTTTGGATTTCATCTAGTTGAAATGAGGCTGATTGAATGACAAATTCTTCCCAAGCAATTAGATGGTTAGCCTCAGCCCATGAACTGGTTTGTTTAGTAGTGACCTTCAATTGGACCACTAATTCTCCAATTTTATCCGCGATAGGCTCCCACCCTTGCAAATCAAATTTTCCTTTTTCTAATCCGTCAAGATTTACTGACAACCTTCCGTTTTTAATCAATTTTCCATCTTGAAGAAGTTCCCATCGAAAATCATAGACTGACAAATTGGTAAAGAGGTATTTGTTCTGAATTTCTACTACCCCTCTTTCATGATCGAACAAAGAAAATGATATGTTCTGGTATGCTTTTTTTACTTCTATCGTTTTTGGTGTGGGTGTGAGGTCGGCCATAACTATTCCGTTCATACAGAAATTCCCATCATTAGGCGTATCTCCAAAATCGCCTCCATAAGCCCAGTAATAATCACTCGAAGGATCTAAACAAGCCTTGTGCGCTTCATTTTCATCTTGGATTTGATTTCCGTAAGCACCATCAATTTTTCTAGTAATACCTTGGTCTGAAAAATCCCAAATGCAGCCACCAATTAATCCAGAGTATTGTTCAAAAACATCCACATACTCTTGAAGGTTCCCCATAGAATTGCCCATGGCATGTGCATACTCGTTGAGTAGAAACGGACGATCCAAATTCTTTTTCTCGGCAATATTAATCAAGTCTGAAACTGCATGATACCTACCAAAATTATGCTTCTTACCATTTTTCCAGATTCCACCGCCATAGGTATCGGCCGCTACTGGATTTTCCGAAGAATGATAGTGTGTAGGCCGACTGGCATCAATTTGCTTGGTCCGCGCTTGCATAGCCACCATATTGACTCCATTGCCCGCTTCATTCCCAAAAGACCACATGATGACACAAGGATGATTTTTATCTCGCTGCACCATCGCCTCCATACGCTCGACATGGGCTTTTTCCCAGGACGGTTGTTTGGCAAGTGAAGCAGCTTTATACTTCATCCCGTGAGATTCTACATTGGCTTCATCAATAACTAAAACCCCATATCGATCACACATTTGATAAAAATAGGGTGTGGCTGGATAGTGTGCTGTCCGAACGGTATTGATGTTGTTTTGCTTGAGTAGCTTGACGATTTTCTCTACCCTCTCATTGTTGATGTATTTTCCTCTGATGGGATCATGTTCTACGATATTAACTCCCTTGATGATAATGGGTTTGCCGTTTAGTAACAATTCATTCTGATCAGAAATTTTCACTTCTCGAAAACCAACTTTAGTGTGGAGTTCATCGATCAATTGATTTCCGTTTTTGAGTACCACATTCAAATCATACAAATAAGGATTTTCGTGCGACCACAGCTGTGCTTGTTTTACATGTCGTTCAATTTCCGCATTCCAGCAATTCTCAGATTTGAAAGAAATCTGCTGTTCGGCATCCAACACCTTCTTACCCGAAGCGTTGGATAACGTATATGCCAAGGTGTACTTTCCAGAGCTTAATAAAGCCTTTGCCGCTAAGTCTAATTTCAAATCAAGTCGAGCATCCCCATTGGCTAACAGCGAAGTAGTCACAAAATAATCTTGGATGTGTACCCTTGCTTTAGAAACCAGATACACATCTCTGAAAATACCGGACATACGCCAGCCGTCCTGATCTTCTAGATAACTACCATCGCTCCAACGAAAAACTTGGAGTCGGACCGTATTTTCTCCTTGCTTCAAATGGGGTGTAATATTAAATTCTGCTGGGGACCAACTATCTTGACTATAGCCCACTCGCTGATCATTAACCCATAAATAAAATGCAGAGGATACGCTTTCAAAGCGAACAAAAACCTCTCTATTAGTCAGGTCATTTTCTATTACAATTTGTCTTTGATAGATACCCACAGGGTTATGATTGGGGCCAGCTATAAATGGGGGATTCTTATCAAATGGATAAACTATATTGGTATAAATAGGCTTTCCAAATCCCTGCATTTGCCATGCTCCTGGCACTTCAATTTTGCCCCAAGATTCAGGTTTGGCCTTGTCGGGCACTTCGGTCACATCTGAATACCAGGCAAAATCCCATTGCCCATTAAGTGATTCTACATCATTCGAATCATCGTCATAAAACAAAGAGGCATGTGGTGCTTCTTTCCCCAACTGTGTTACCTGTTCATTCTCCCAGTCATTTTGAGCCCATGCTAAGCCTTGTACCAAGACCAATACAATGCCTGTGAGAATTATACCTGTTGTTGATTTACAATGAGTCATTTAATGAATTGATTATACAGTCAATAAAAATTACCCACTGGGAATATCGAATTTCCCCTTCAGGAAAGTTGTCAATGTGAATACTATATTCATTTTTTATATTTTCTATCCTCTCCGACAAGACTCCAAGGTGCCCAAAAATCTCTTATGGTTGGAGCCTCGTTGGTTGGCAGGTATTGACTGAGTTCTTTTTTTACCTCCTTATTATTTTCATTTTCCGCCAGATTCCTCCATTCGTTTGGGTCTGCATCATGGTTGTACAATTCTTCTCCTCCATCGAAATAATGAATGTAACGCCAAGGCCCTTTCCTTACAGCATAATTCCCTTTACCCCAACTAGTTATAACAGGCATTTCCAACATCATCGATGGATCTTGAAGTAGAGGACGCAAGCTCGTTCCATCCACATAGGGTGGTGCTTTTATTCCAGTAAAATCTGAAATAGTTTGATAAACATTGATCAACGAGACTGCTTCATCATAGACTTGCCCTCCCTTTGATTTATCTCTTGGATCATAAATAATAAATGGCACTCGGTTCGCCTCTTCCCATAAAGTGAATTTTCGAAAAGTCAGTTTCTCCCCTAAGTGAAAACCATGATCGGACCAAAGTACGACAACCGTATTATCTGCATAGGGTGATTCTTCCAAGGCATCCAATACACGTCCAACATTGTAGTCTGCCCATGAAATACAGGCCAGATAAGACTTCCTAACTTTTTGCCAGGCACTGTCTTGTTTGAAGCGAATATCATCACTTTTTTTTCTAAATCGTTTTCCTTCATCAGGGATATCTTTATAATCTTGCTCGTTGATATTAGGCGCCATAACCGACTCAGGTAAAGCTTCAAAGAACCTGATCGGAGCATCAAATGGCAAGTGTGGTTTTACTATTCCAATAGCTAGAAAAAATGGATCTTCATGTGACTGATTAAGTTGTTCAATCCCATAGGAAGCTACTTGATGATCTAAATGCTGCTCATCTGGATGCAATGTTGGACGAAAGGACATCTTTCCATCTTCACCCAATTGATATCCCTTGCTATCATCAAATTGTTTTTTGAAGGACTCAGTCTCTAGGTAGTCTGTCCATTCCCTTTTATCTCCGCGTGGGCCATGATGAATTTTACCAGCGCCAAAAGTCTCATACCCATTTTCTCTTAGCAACCGTGGCAATGACACATAGCGATTCATCAACTGATCATGAATATCATGCCCATAGAATGGGTACAATCCTGAATTGAATGGTTCGATACCATAAAGCAATGCATTCCTACTTGGAGAACAGCCAGGAGCTGAACAATAAGCTTGCGTGAAATTCACTCCTTTATCAGCCAATTTATCCATGTTCGGAGTGATGGCGTCTGGATGCCCTCCTAAAAACCCCGTCCAATCATTCATGTCATCTATAGCGATGAACAAAATGTTCGGCTTTTTATCGATCTCCCTCTCATTTTGAGCAATTACCTCTATGCCAATCAGTAAGCATAAAATAAACATCCATGTATTCTTCATCATCTGGCTAGAATTTAAATTGTTCTTTACTCAAAATAGGGTCATCATACTTTTTCAATTGGCTCAAAAGTTCTTTGGTCAATCGAATACCTATTTCTTTGTATTCTGCATCTTTATAATAGTTAACCCGTTCATCCGGATCATTTTTTAGATCAAAAAGCCATGGTTCATCATTGGGCGAGAGCACCAATTTATATCTACCATCAACAGCTGCTACCCATCTACTGAAGGCATTGGTTATGTACACGGTACGCTCATCGGTTATTTTGGTCTCATCCGATTTGAAATCTGACGAAGCATCAATACCATGAAAATCATATTCGGTATGATCCACTCCCATCAATCCAAGCACAGTCGGAGTAAAGTCTGCCATCGTAAAGGTTTTCTTGATTTGTTTCCCTGATTTTACTTGTTCAGGGTATCTTAAGAGAAACGCTACTTTCGCGGACATTTCATATGGGAGGCCTTTATTGAGTTTTCCGTGTTCTCCCAATAAATCCCCATGATCAGAGGTAAATACAACAACAGTATTTTGATCCAATCCATTTTCTTCTAAAAATTTTAATAACCGACCAACATTGTCATCAATACATTTTACCATACCATAGTAGTTGACCATGTTTTTTTGGAAGTTTTTATTTATTGAGTTTTTCTTCCCTCTGATTACCCATTTTGGGGAATTTTCCTCAGCATTAACACTGCTACTTGGTAATTCAAATTGGAGATGGTTGTACATGGTATCATAAGGGGCTCTGACCTGATCCGGCCCATGAGGATCTGGCAAGGACAACATCAAACAAAACGGCTTGTACTTGTCTCGATCCAGGATGTCCATGCACTGATCTACCAAGTAGTCAGTTGCAAAAGATTCCGTAGTGGCTCTAGCAGGATCAAAGTCCGCCCCACCAGAATTGTTTCTTGGTTGATCTACCATGGCGGTTTCTCCATCGTCAGCCAAGATCTTCCAATGCCCCCGATTGAACATATAACGATTGTCATCGAAACCAAAATTTCTTTCAGGCTGGAAGCCGGGCTTAGCATCACCATCCAAGTGCCATTTACCCACATAGGAGGTAGAATATCCGTTATCTTTTAGTATAGACGCAAATGTTTGCATGTGATCAAACATAGGTCTGTTATTAATGTGTGAGTTGGTTGCAACTGGATAAAGACCAGTCATCATGGAAGCACGTGAAGGGGTACAAACAGGAGAGGTAGCATACCAATTTGTGCAAATAGCGCCTTCTTTTGCTATTTTGTCAATATTGGGTGTTTTTACAATTACATTTTTGCCCCACATTTCTGCCTGCTCTTTTGTCATAGTATCTCTGTAAGCACCTAACGTACGCAGATTATGTTCATCCGTATGAATGATCAGGAGGTTTGGTTTATCTTTAAGATCCAAACCCACTTTAACTTCAAACCTTTCTTGATCAAGGAGTTCTTCCAAACTTGCAGATTGTCCCGATAGATACCCCAATGAAATGAGAAACTTATCTGCATCGATCATGGTTTGATAATGCATTTCAGTACTTATGCCTTTATTGAAAAAAGCATGACCTTGCCCTTCATATAACAACAGATCACAGCGTAACCCAAACGATTCCATTTCTTTCTTGTAGACTTTCGCCAAAGCAGGAGTAAACAATTTATCTTCAGTCCCCAACATAATGATGGTGGGTGGCGCTGTTTCATCTAGGTTATGGTAGGGAGAAAAATCTTTCCAATAGTCTTTAACTCGAGGATAAGCATACCCTTCAGGACCATTATTAGCGACGGGATTGAGAAGCACCAATGCCTTTGGTCGACATGAAATAGTGGTATCTTCTCCTGCTTCATTAAACCCTGTGACTATAGCAGTGGCTGCAGCAATTTGCCCGCCAGCTGAGCCCCCTCCTGCTATGATCCGGTCAGGATCGACACCCAATTCTCTGGCATGTGAATAAACCCAACGCATCGCTGACTTGCCATCTTTGACACATTCAATTGGTGTAGTTTTATTAGCATTCTCGGTTCTGTACTGCGCACTCATAGCTACCATACCCCTTGAAGCCAAATATCGGGCCTGACCATAAAAATGGCTAGGGTCTCCACCTTTCCAGTTCCCACCATGAAAGAATAAAATAGCAGGTATTTGGTCAGTCATTTTGTGATTGGGTGGAAAAAAGATACTCATGGATAAAGTCACTCCATTGATTTCTTTATAAACAAGAGTGCTATCTGGTATAATTTCAGAAAATCCCCTACCAGCCAAAAACAGGAAAAAAGTTAGTAACAGTATTTTCTTCAATCCAGAAGATATAAAAGTCATCATATTATAATTTTTTGTACTCTTCTTTCATTGTTGGAGTTGGAAACAATTTTTCATTCAGCATTCAAACGACAAAAAGAAAAGAGTCAATTTTATTTTAATCTGCATGATTATTGGATATTCAATATAAAAATTAATACTTTTGTTGTTCCAACTGATATAATCCATCATACAAGTCTACCTGCTCTCTTCGCCATCGATTGCCCTCCATGTAAAGCACTTGAGGACAAGACACGTCCCAATCACCGAGTTTTTTCAACATACTTTCGACCCTATCTCTGTGCTGATCAGCCAAGTTGTGCTGTTCCGCAATATCTTCTCTCACATTGAAAAGCAAAGGCAAGCGATCTGGTAATCTGACCAATTTCCAGTCTCCTTCTCGGATACCTGCACTAATTGTAAATCGCCACATCAATTCATTGTGAGGTATAGCTGAGTTTTGCCCATTTAAAAAAGGAAAGATATTGACCCCATCTAGATTATCCTTTGGAGATATCTCTCCTCCTGCCAGTTCAACAAAAGTGGGTGTAAGGTCCAGCGAAGAAATGGGTTGATCATAATTAGTTCCTCCTTTGATACCATTTGGCCATGTCATAGTAAATGGTACTCGGATTCCTCCTTCGAGTAGGATCCCTTTTTGACCATTGAGTGGTGCATTGATGGAGGCATTGTGATTACATGGTCCACCATTGTCACTCAAAAACACGACAACTGTATTTTTGTCGATTTTTTGATCTTTTAACTCTTTTACAATTTTCCCAACATTGACATCCAATCGATGAACCATGGCAGCATAGGTTCGACGTTTTTCATTGACAATGTGTGCATATAACTTCAAGTCCTCTTCGGTGGCTTGCATTGGAGCGTGTGGTGCATTGAATGAAGCAAACAGAAAGAACGGCTCTTCTTTGTGTCGGCGGATAAAGTCAACACACTCGTCTCCTTTGTTATCGGTGATATAGGTGATTGGTTGAGGGTCTTTATAGTTACTTATAATTTTGTTTGGATATGGTTTGCCATTTGGTCTTGTTGGGAAATAGTTGTGCCCTCCTCCTAGATACCCCCAAAACTCATGAAATCCTCTTTTAGTTGGATTGAAATGATCAGCCTCACCCAAATGCCACTTACCAATCAACCCGTTGACATATCCTAACTCAGCCAAACGATCAGCAATCGTTTGCTCCTCTACGGGTAGTCCTACAAAATCCTTGTCGAATTGTGGCAAGTCTACGATGGGATTGTTATCAAATCCAAAATTGACTTGATTTCGACCCGTCATCATTCCTGCACGAGAAGGGCCACAGACAGGTGCTGACACATATCCTTGGGTAAAAGTCACTCCCCGTTTTGCCAATGCATCGATGTAAGGCGTTTTGATTTGTTTACCACCTGTGAAGCCCACATCGCCATACCCTAAGTCATCTGCGAGGATGATAATAAAATTTGGCTTTTCAGATTTGGACTGAGCTAAAACTGCTGTGTCTAAACCCTGCAAAAACAATATTCCTACAATGATTAAAAACCGTCTCATATTAATTCTTTTCATTATGACGTAAAGCCCAATTACCACTTTTGATGCTATTGATTATTTGAGTTATGCTTATTCCTTGCCTTGTAATTTTGTATCACTCCTCCTTCAGGAAAATACTCTGTATCAACTCGATTCTGAAAAAGAGATTCTATTTTTTTCACTACGTCAGGATGGTCTATAGCTACATTATTGCCCTCTTGGATATCTAATTCCAAATTATACAACTCGATCTCAGAATCAACACCAATTCTAACACCTTTCCATTTACCAATTCGAGCAGATTGTTTGAACCCTCCTTTAGGCATCTTGCGAAACCAGCCATCTAATTGATATTCCCAATTTAAAAAATCATGCTGTGACTGTTCTTGACCTAAGAAAGTAGGTAACATTGAAATACCATTCGATTCTTCCGGACTAGTCTCATTTGCAAGTGCTGCAAAAGTAGGCATGAGGTCATGAAATCCAGAAAGGTGATTTGAAACAGACCCCGCTTCTATTTGGCCCTTCCAGTAGGCGATCATTGGCACTCGGATCCCCCCTTCGTACACATCACGTTTGACGCCTTTTAGGTTACCGTTACTGTCAAAGAACTCAGCATCATGTCCCTTTTCAACGTGTGGACCATTGTCACTGGTAAACAAGATCAAGGTATTGTCCAGCTCTCCTATTGCCTTAAGTTTCGTTATCATTCTACCTATCTGCTGGTCAAGTAAGGTGATCTTTGATGCATGTATGCGCTCTTGTTCAGGCCAATTTTGATCTTGATACAACTCATTGTTTCCAATGGTAGTTTCATGTCCATGAGGTGCTCGATAAGACATAAATAAGAAGAACGGCTTTTTCTCGTCAAGTTCATCTAAAAAATCAAAAGCAAGATTTGTTCTGAACTCATCTTTACAATCCCAATCCTCCACACGGTAGTATATTGAATCTTGCTTGCCATTGATCCAATGCATTTGTTCGTCATACTGAATACCTCCAAATCTTGAAGTCCACTGTTCTTGTACTGCATAATCAAACCCTCGATTATACGCCCAAGTAGAAAGATCATTGGGGTCTCCCAAGTGCCATTTGCCTACAAACCCTGTCTGATAACCAGCGGTCTTGAGCATTTCTCCCATGGTGGTCTCACTTTTCTTCAAGGCCACTCTCATCCATGTGTCATCTCCATAGAATCCACTATTTCCTCTTACTGTATTGAATGAAGAAGATTTCCCTGTCATCAACACTGCTCTTGAAGGAGAACAAACTGCATTACCAGCGTAAAAATCAGTGAACCTCATTCCCTTTAGAGCAAGACTATCTAGCGTAGGTGTTTTTATTTGTTGTTGTCCATAACTTCCTAATTCTCCATATCCCAAATCATCTGCCAACAAAATCAAAATATTGGGTCGCTTGTTTGCTGGTTTTTTAGCGTTTTGGTTATTCACACAAGAGCACAGTAGCGCAATCATTGAAATAGATAGTAAAAAAATTAATTTCCTCATTGTTTTATGCTGCTGTTTGGACCTATTTCTTGGTGATCAATAGACAAGTTTTTATAAAAAAGTAAAATATAACACCCTTTAATCCTAGTATGACACTGAGCTAGGGTTAAAGGATAACGGCTATGGCCTAAGGGACATCAATCTAACGCACAAATTATTCAGGCTAAGTCTGATGATTAAATACGATTTATTAGGTCAGGTCAGAACAATCAATGTAAATAAACAAAGTATGTCAATATACCAGTGTTACTATTAGAGCATATTCAGGGTTAAATAAGTCAAAAAGAGTCTAAAAGTACTTACATTCATCTTGAAGGCCTTTTCTTCCAGTAAGCGACCAATTTGAATGTGATCAGACTCAATATCCACGGCTGCTTGCTCGCATACTGATGTCAATTCCTCATAAACAAAAAATGGTGTCAATAGACATTGTCTTGATGACAGAATCACTTTGTTTGAGTGTATGTGCACGCTGCAGTAATAATCCAGTTTCTATAACCAAACCGTTTTAATTTTTTTTTCTACTTCTGATTCCCAAGTGAATCCTTTAACCTCAAGTATTATTGTTGCTCATCTTTGCTAGTCTAGGAAGTTTAAGTAACTACGACCTCAAGCATTGTCACTTCTTTTCGAATCATTAACTTCATTATTTATCTAACCGATTTTCCCATTTATTGTATTCCTCGATGCGTTTTGTCTTTGGCGCATCATCAAAGAATCGAGCTCCTTCGCCTATTCTGTTGTTATCGCCTAACTCTTCGCGCCCTTCTTCAATTAATAGCATGAGCTCTTTCACCTTTTGAGGATACTGGGCTGCTAGGTTGACTTTTTCCTCTTTGTCCTTGGTCAGGTTGAACAACTGGATTTCTTCTATGCGATCAATCTTCCTACCCCTCCATTTCATATACTTGGGTTTGGCAGGTCGAGGCAAGACTAATTTCCACTCTTTGTCTCTTACTCCATGTAGGTGTGTATAGGCGTAATAATAGAATCGATCATGAGCACTTGGCGCGGATTCAAAGATCACGTCATTGAAACTTTTCCCGTCAATGGTCACCCCTTGTGGCCATGTTGTATTAGCCAATCCAGCGAAACTTGGTAAAAAATCCATCGTAGTGAGTAATTCATCGTTGGTTACATCTGCATGAATCTGCCCTTTCCATTTCATAATACAGGGCACCCTGACACCACCCTCCCATGTACCCGACTTACTTCCTCTCAATGGATAGGCGCTCCCTCCATGGTCACCAATCTTCTCTTCAATCCATGGACCATTGTCGGACACAAAAATCACCAAAGTATTTTCTTCCAATTTTTCTTCCTTCAATGTTTTGAGTACTTCCCCCATACTCCAGTCTAATTCTTCAATCACATCACCGTAAATACCACCTTCGGATTTTCCTCTGAAATCTTCTGAGGCACCCAGTGGTACATGCGGCATGTTGTGTGATAGATATAAAAAAAATGGATTGTCTTTGTTTTCTCTAATGAAGCTTACAGCTTCTTGCGTATATAGTTTTGTAAGCTGCCCCATCTCTTCCACGGTATTGATGACCATGAGTGTATCGTTATTCCGCAACACATGGCTCCTGTGTGGTGATTGATTAATCAATTTCGAATTTCCGTTATATTTTGGTGTCCCGAAATAATAATCAAATCCCTGTTTTAAAGGCATTTGATTTGGCTCCTCACCAGCGTGCCACTTTCCAAGACAAGCCGTGCGATATCCAGCGGTTTTCAGTACTTCCGCTATCGTAATTTCTTTTGGATGGAGTTTGGTATGAAAATTTTTATTGTTGCTAGGTTCGGCCACCCGAATCGGGTAGCTCCCTGTAAGTAAAGCAGCACGTGAAGGGCCGCAAAGTGGCTGGGCATAAAAACTAGTAAACTTCATGCCTTCCTTGGCCATTTGATCAAGATTCGGAGTTTTTATGTCTGGCGAACCATAACATCCCAAATCATTATATCCTTGATCATCCGTGAGAAATATGATGAAGTTGGGTTGAGGTTGCTCAACTCCTTGTGCAAAGGAGGAACCTAGACTTGCAAAGGCAATAATTGCTAGGTATGCCTTTAAAAAAATCGATCGAGCTGTTGAGATAAGTCCTTCCATTTTGTTACTTTAATTCTAATCTGCTACTCCGTTAGTCCTTGAACTCTACGATAGCACCATGCAAGGTCCATGAATCGAAAAACTGAACTTCAATCACTTGGCTCTCGTTAGTAGATACTCGACACGGTGAGGAACCAACCCTCCCATTTTAGACCACTCAGAGGATTCAATATCGGATTTCTTCAAGACTAAGTCCGCTCCATCAACCAATAAAACCACTGTATTCAATATTAAATTAACTTCTATTGGGTCCTTACTTTTGGATAGGACATCTAATACCAGTGGAGTCAACTCACTTGTACCTTCTGTCAACCCCAAGAATTCAATAGCTCTGGTTCTGACCAAAAGGCTGGGGTCCTGTACTGCTATTTCCTTGATTTGAGGTATGAATGCAGCCGCTTGTTCTCCAAAAGCACTACAATCGATCAATGTCCAATACCTAATGAATTCATTTTCTGAAGTAAGCCCTTTTTTTAATTTTTTCTCCACCTTTTGATAAGGCTGCAATTGCCAATCTGCTACATCAATAAGCTGACCAATAAGCTCAGAATTTTTAGTTCCATAGGCCATTCCATCCCCTTCATTATTTTTTAAAAATTCAGACTCTGGGATAAAACTCAAATCGTTTATTGATTCCACTTTTGTTCGCAAACTCTTTCTCATTTCCAACAACACCTTTTTGTAAGCAGGATCATTGGCTAGGTTATTTATTTCGTGGGGATCTTGCTCTAAATCATATAATTGCTCCGGCATTCTGGATTGATAAAACGCCTCTTGTACAACGGGCAAATCACCCTTTCTAGCCAAATCTCTCCATTCTTTAAAGGCGGGTTGCTTGTATCGATAGAAGTTGTGTAGCCCATCAAAATTAAATGGCTGGTAGCTCCTCCAGTAAGAGTATTTACCTTTTCTTAAGAATCGGACCAAGTCATATTTTTCATCAAATCTATCGGCATAGCCAAAAGCCTCGTCTCTCTTGTTTAACTCCTCCAATTTGACCCCTTTCCCCAGAAAAGGTTCTCCATCGATTCGCTCAGGAACTTCGATTCCGGCTAGGTTGAGCACTGTGGCTGATAAGTCAACAAACTCCACAAACCCATCCACTCTTGTACCAAGGTCGGCAGGCACCAAGTGCTTCCAGTTTTCTGGAACATAGACTACCATGGCTACCTGAAGGCCGTCATTGTGTGCATACCCTTTGCCCCCTGGCAATACTCCTCCATGATCTCCATAATGAAAGATAAAAGTGTCATCCATCAGACCGTCTTCCTCCAGCTGCTGAATCAACACACCCATTTCTTCATCTACCATGGCATTCAAAGTGAGATATTGCGCGTATTTTTCTCTGAACAATTCGGTATCCGGATGATATGGAAACAAAGCCACATCAGATTTGCTTACAACAGGCTCTATACCTTTAGGAAGTTTTTTAAACATTCTGCTTTCATGTGTCCTGTGATAATTCTGAACATGAAAAAATGGCTGTCCTTTTTTTCTATTTCTAAAAGTCGCTTCTCTGGAACTTTCATCCCAGACATCAATGACTTCATCCTCATTAAAATTGTAATCTTGTTTATAGTTATTGGATGTATAATATCCCGCATCTCTCAAATACGACGGAAACATTTTCAGGTCCTTAGGCATAGCCACAGGCCCTTGATTTCTATGAAAATGAGACCCCAAACTCGGGCCATAGACACCTGAAATAATTGTACTTCTGGCTGCCGAACAGACAGGTGCATTTGAATAGGCGTTGTTAAATACTACACCATGTTCTGCCAATTTCTCAATATTGGGCATCGGAGCTCCATGCTCGGGATTGTATATTCGGTACCAATTAGCAGAATTATCTTCAGAGGTGATCCAAACAATATTGGGTTTTGTTTGTTGGGCTATTATTTGATTGGCTGACAATAAAACAATCGTTAGCATTCCAATTAAACCTTTCAGTGTATTTGTGTTTTTCACCATTTTCTTATTCTGTAAATATGAAACAAGTATTTGCTACAAACATTCCAAACGAACCGCTTCATTTTTTAACTCGTAGTAATAAGCTTCTGACTATATTTTCTTTCTTTTACGTGCCTTATCGAAAGCTTCATTTTCAGTGGGGTATTGAGCTTCTACTTCCATGCGCCAATCATCTAATTTTTGCTTTAAAGTCACAACTTTATCTGTTTGCTCCATAGCCAGATCTGTAGTTTCTCCCAGATCAGTTTTCAGATTATACAGCTCCAACCGATTAGTCTCAAAGTTCTCAATCAACTTCCAGTCTCCATCTCGAATGGCGCTATAAGGTACTGCTCCTTCTTGATGATAATGTGGGTAATGCCAATACACGGCATCTCTATTCAAATCCGATTTTTGGTTCAACAAAGGACTCCAACTCACTCCGTCCATGTTTTTTAGTTGTCTATTTGGAATTACAACACCAGCCAAATCTGCTAATGTGGGATAGTAATCTGGCGTAATTACTACCGCATCAGAAGTTGTCCCAGACAACTCATGATTAGGCACATACAATATGGTTGGAATCCGAACTCCACCTTCATACATTCCTCCCTTGCCTTGTCTCAATGGCACGTTACTGGTTACTCGATTCTTTCTGCCAATTAAACCTCCATTATCAGAGGAAAACAAAATGATCGTATTGTCATAGAGTCCTTGTTCTTTGAGTTTGGCAATAACCTTCCCAACGGCATCATCCATATGTTCCACCATGGCTGCATACGTTGGATTTTGATGATTATTAATTGAGTCTTTTAATGCTTTGTATTTATTGACTTTTTCTTCTTTGGCTTGCAATGGGGTATGTACACTATACAGCCAAAAATTGATAAAAAAAGGTTGCTCTTTTTTCTCCTCTATCAATTGACAAACTTCATTAGCCAAGCGCTCAGTGAGATACTCATCCTCAGGCCCATCTTCAAGACGTGGATTCGCATAAGGAGAAAAATAACCATTACCTCCTTCTGCTCTATTGGGAGATCCTTTGAGCCAACCAGCGATATTTTGATCAAAACCATGGTTTACTGGCCAGTCCTTTTCCTCGTCACCCAAGTGCCATTTACCAACATGAGCTGTAAAATAACCTGCATCTTGGAATGCTTCGGCCATCGTGTATTCTGAAGAATCCAAATGCATCGTCCAATCTGGTACAGAAAGCTTGGCCCAAGGAAATTTATGTCCCTTGATCCAGTCAGTAAGGTTCAATCGTGCCGGATACTTACCTGTCATGGCAGAAGCTCTGGAGGGTGAACATACTGTACAGGAACTATAGGAATTGGTGAATTTAATACCCTCAGATGCCAGTTGATCAACATTCGGTGTTTGATAAAAATCACTACCATAACTCGTCAAGTCTGTCCATCCCAAATCATCTACAAGAATCACTACGACATTGGGTTGATTGACTTCTTGACAAGATAAAAGGCCAAAACTCACAATACAGAGTGACAATATGAGATGAATGATTCTAGTATTATTCATTCTCTTCATTTTTTACTGTTTTGATCACTGATGTAGCTGATACCAATTGACCCGAAATAGCTGTGACATTAACTTCTCCTAATTCTCCGGCTTTGCTTTTAAGTATCAACATGCATAGTCCATTAAAAGCTTTTCTATAGTCTGCTTGAAATGACTCTGTTGTGGCTGCATTGCCATTACCAACAGCTGCTATGGTCACAGGGCCAGTTACCTCAAATTTCACTAGATTATCTGCCACTGGACATAAATTTCCATTTTCATCTTCAATACGTACAGTTACAAATGATAAATCGTACCCATCAGCTGTGATGACTTTCCGATCAGGCGTCAGCTTGATCTGTGCTGGCTGCCCAGCCGTTACTATCGTTTTTTCAGCCACTGGCTCATCGTTTGTATACGCCACAACCTTCAACTCTCCTGGTTCATATTTCACATTCCAGTTCAGGCGATAGGGAGAGTCCCAGGTAGTTTCTGGTTTTCTCCACCACATAAACTCTGCTGGGATAGTGGTTTTATCCACACCCATTTTCTTTTTCCCTAATGATTTACCATTTAAGAAAAGTTCGGCCTCTTCTGCATTGGTATAGCAATAAACTGGAATAGTCTCATGACCAGCATTTTCCCAATTCCAATGGGGTAAGATGTGTACCATGGGTTCGTCCGTCCAAACACTTTGATAATAGTAGTACCGATCCTTAGGAAAACCACATAAATCGACTGCCCCGAAATAGGAACTTCGTGCTGGCCAATCCCCTCCCCATTTTCCATGTGTCATATTATCTTTTCCATTATATGGTGTAGGTTCTCCCAAGTAGTCAAAACCTGTCCATATAAATTCACCTATAGAACGAGTCATGGTCTCTTGTGCATAGGTCTCAAAATCAGGCGGGTAAGCCCATGGCGGACTAATGATGTCATAGCTACTAATCTGCATCGACTCATGTTTGTTGTAAACTTCAAGTGGCAAATGATATTCGCCTCTCGAGCTCACGCAGGAAGACGTTTCCGAACCGTAAACAATCCAATCCGGATGATTTTTAAGGACATTATCATACTGAGTAGGTTTATAGTTAAAGCCTACTATATCGACAGCATCAGCAAGCCCATTTTTCACACATTGAGGATAATTATTGAATCCTGCGGTTACCGGACGAGTAGGGTCTGTATCATGGCAAATCTCCGTCAAGTGTGCAGCCATTTCCCCTCCACTTTTTTGTCTTTGTTCTTTGATTTCATTACCAATACTCCACATGACTACCGAAGGGTGATTTCGATCTCGACGGATCATATCTCTGAGATCTGTTTCATGCCATTCATCCCAATACTTGCTATATCCATTCTCCACTTTTGGTTTTTTCCACTCATCAAATGCCTCTACCTGAACAAGAATCCCCATTTCATCACAGAGCTGCAGTTGCTCTGGTGAAGGTGGATTGTGACTGGTACGGATAGCATTGACACCCATAGATTGCATGATCTCCAATTGACGTTGCGTAGCTCTATAATTAACGGCAGCACCCAGAGGACCTAAATCGTGGTGCAAGCATACCCCTTTGAATTTCACTTGTTGGCCATTGAGCAAAAATCCTTGATCAGCTGTGTATTCAATTGACCTAATACCAAGGGTTGTCTCGTAATTGTCAATTTGTACACCATTGCGCAAAAGCGATGAATGCACCTGATAGAGGTAGGGATTATTGACATCCCAAAGATTTGGTTCTGAAAGCAGAACTTCATGACTCACAGTCACTTCTTTTTCTCCATTGAATGCAAGAGTACTTTCCGTATTCGCAACTTCTGCTCCTGAAGTATCAATCAGACTACTTCTCAAAGTATAGGCACCATTTGATTGCGCTAAATTTTCCACCATTGTAGACACTATGACTTTGGCTTGATCGGTTGTGATCTCTGGAGTAGTAACAAAAGTCCCCCAATGTGCAATATGAATAGGGTTTTTAACTTCCATCCAAACATTCCGGTAGATCCCTGCTCCAGGATACCAGCGAGCAGAAAACTCTTCTGGAGCGACTTTGACAGCAATTACATTGTCTTGTCCAAACTTCAAATAAGGTGTCAAATCAACTTCAAAACCTATATATCCAAACGGTCGTTCACCTATCTTTTTACCATTAAGGTATACTTCCCCATTGTTCATGATTCCATCAAATTCAAGGGTTATTTGACTCCCTTTATTAACTTCATCAATTGAAAAATGTTTCCTGTACCAAGCAGTGCCATGTATAGGCAACCCACCAGTACGAGCATTATGTTTTTCATCAAAAGGTCCTTCGATCGACCAATCATGAGGGAGATCTAATTGACGCCAATCAGCGTCAGAAAAATCCACTTTTGACGCAAGATCTGATTCGCCCTTTTTAAATAACCAACCCTCATTAAATGAGAGCCTTTGTCTCAGTTGGGGGGCAGTAGAACATGACATCATGAAAACTGCCAGTCCTATGACAAATACAGAAGCTAAATTGAATTTAGACATGATTCATTTTTTATTTTAATTCCAACTTTTTTGTGTTTTGATAATTCAACCCACGGATTTGCTCAAAACTCGCAATCATAGATTGTAACTTCTCTGGCTGTTCTAAGGCCAAGTTATTTTTCTGTTCAATGTCTTCTTTTAGGTTGTACAATTGATGTGTTTTGTCATTCCCCAATTCAATATCAACCATCTGGTTAATCTTTTTTCCTTTGTATGGAGGAATCATTACCCAATCTCCTTCCCTATATGCTGTTCTACTGGTGGCCTCTATCACTAAACCCTCTCTTCCTTCTACCGATTCACCCATAAGAACAGGCAATAGGTTTTGACTATCTTCAGTTAGACTTTCACTACCTACAAGATCCGCTATGGAAGCGAATAAATCCATTTGGCATATCAAAGAAGGTGATACTGTAGGCTCAATTTTGCCTTTCCAATAGACAATAAAAGGAACTCTAGTTCCAGCTTCAAACAAACTATATTTTCCTCCGCGAAGTACTCCAGCAGGCTTATGTTTCCCGATTTTTTCTACAGCATCATCAAAATAACCATCATTTAACACTGGCCCATTATCACTGGTGAATATGATCATCGTGTTTTCAAGAAGTCCTTCAGTCTCTAAGGTTTTGATAAATTCACCTATACACCAATCTGCCTCTAAAATAACATCTCCTCTTGGCCCCAAACCTGATTTACCAACAAATCTTGGGTGTGGTGTACGTGGTACATGTGGCTGCTGCAAAGCATAATACAAAAAGAAAGGTTCAGATTTATGTTCTTTGACATAGTCTTGAGCTTTTGCAAGGAAGTGATCCGCCATATCCACATCACTCCACAATGCTGATTTTCCACCAGTCATGTACCCAATCCTAGGTATCCCATTCACGATACTATTGTTGTGGCCATGATGCCACTTCATTGTTAACATTTCAGGATTCTCTTTACCTGTGGGCTCTCCATCAAAATTCTCTTTATAAGACACGCTTATTGGATCATTTGGATCTAGATTATCTACAAAACCGTTATCAATATAAACAGTCGGCACTCTGTCTTGTGTAGCCGCCATAATATAAGAATCATCGAACCCAACTTCATTTGGACCAGGAGAAATTTGTTTGTTCCAGTCTACGTTACCGTCACCTAATCCCAAATGCCATTTCCCGACAATTCCAGTATGATAACCTTGCTCCCTCAGCATCTTTGGCAAGGTCATTTGAGCAGTATCAATAATCAATGGAGCAGTTCCAGCCAATATTTTGGCACCCTTTCTCCAAGGGTACTGTCCTGTCAGTAATGCATATCTACTAGGCGTACAAGTAGATGACGAAGCGTACCCATTAGTAAATCTCACACCTCCGTTGGCCAAAAGGTCCATATGTGGGGTCTCTATTTCAGTGGCTCCATAAGCACTCAATTCACCATATCCCAAGTCATCCGCATAGATAACGATGATATTGGGTTGGACTTTATCTGGTAAGCTTACTTCCTTTTTAGGCTGTTGGCATCCAAAAGCAATAACGGTCAATACAATAATTAAATATTTCATTTTTTATATGGATTTGGTCTTCTAGTTAATGGGAACTCAGGGTGTTCCGTTCTGGCGTCTGCCATTAATAACTTCATCATTTTCGTTTTTTGAGGATTTTGCATTACTACATTTCTAGCTTCACTTTTACCCTCTTCTAGATTGTACAATTCGTATTTTTTTAGCTCTACTTTATAAACTAACTTCCAATTTTCTTTTAATAAAGCTTGCATAGGTCCATTGCTCTCATTGAACTCCCAATACAAATAGTCGTGCTTTGCCTGCTTATTTTTTCCTAAAAGCGTGGAAGAAAATGATATCCCATCACCACTTTCGTCAGATTCACCCCCTGCCAAGTCACTCAATGTAGCTTTCATATCCCAGAAGGCAGCCAAATGATCCGAGCTTGAATTGGCCTCAATTTGCTCTGGCCATCGTGCTACAAAAGGCATATGAATACCTCCATCATACAAATCTCTTTTTCTTCCTCTAAAATTTGCATTGCTATTAAAAAACTCGTTGTCTACCTGGTCATACTCATGCCCATTGTCACTGGTGAAAATGACTAATGTATTATCATCAACCCCTTTTTCTTTAAGTAGCTTCATAATTCGACCAATATCAGCATCCATCTTACTCACCATGGCGGCATAGGTGACATGACCGTCTTCATCATGAAGGTAGTGTCCAGAATTCATTTTCCGAAGAGGCCAATCTTGATCTCTATATTGTTTTTTGTACTCCTCAGGAATCGTCAATTCAAAATGAGGTGTTGTATAGGCCAAGTAAAGAAAGAAGGGTTGGTCAGTGGATTGATCTATAAAGTCAATCGCACGCTCAGTGAACAGTTCTTGTACATGCTTTCCTTTCTTGTTCTGCGTATCATTGGGAATAGAAAGCAATGAATCATTCTCCCAGATTTGTTCAGGGTAATAATGATGAGCAGGTAAATGCTTATTGAACCCATAGAAATAATCAAATCCTCTCTGATTGGGTTGTGAACCGGCTAAATTTTCAGCCAATCCCCATTTGCCAATAATACCTGTTCGATAACCGGCATTCTTTAACACTTCAGCCACGGTCTCTTCAGTTGAATCAATATCCACCGGTCTACCACTCAAGGTCCATTTGGGATTACCTCTCACAGTACCATGACCCGTGTGAAGTCCAGTCATTAGGCTAGCTCGTGAAGGGCCACATACCGTACTACCAGCATACATCCTGGTGAAAATCATTCCTTCTTTTGCCAATTGATCGATCGCAGGTGTTTTGATCTTATCCTGCCCGTTAAAGCCAACATCGCCATATCCCAAATCATCCGCCACAATCAACAGAATGTTGGGTTGCCTTACTTTTGATATAGCATCATCATTCCCCAAGAAGTTGCTATATATCACTGTAACAGCTAATAACACCCAAAGGATTCCGATTTTTTTTATTATCACCATTTATTGTTTTTCAATTGAAAACTCAAATTTGCATTCATTGGGATCAATCTTATACTCATCGTTGGCTAATCCATTTTTACTCCACGAATTATCTCCACCAACACCAGTTTGTTTATAGTCTATACTGAAGTAAGTCTTGCCTTTCGAAGCAACATCACTCGCATGTCGTTGCGCTTTGAAATTTCCTGGATCAAAATCTTCTTGTGGCACATGATGTACAGAAAATGAAAATTGTCCTTTAGCTTCAATCTGAAGACCCTTTCCTCTTTGATTTACCAAATTCACAAACCGTACATCAGTCCGATACCCGTTCTCTTGTGGTCTGATATAAGGGACATAAAAATCCTCTACTTTGGAATCGTAAAGTCCTATATAAGCAGCTGTATTTCGATCTACATAGTTCTCATGAGGCCCTCTTCCATAGTATTGCACTGATTGGTATTGATCATCTATCGCAAACCGCACCCCATATCTAGGCATATATTTTAAGTCCTTTGAACTCTTTGGATTCAATTGACAAAACACTTGCAATTTCCCAGCTACATCCACGGTATATACAACTGTATTGGTCGCGTTGAGTAGGGGATGGTCAAATTCATACGTCAATTGAAAGTTTCCAGAAGGTTTGTTTTCCGTTTTTACAGATAAAAGCGTGAAGTTTTTGGCCGCCTTTCTGAATTCAAAGTAAATAGAGTCTTTTGGACGCTTCTGCGGTTTCCAAGCACCAAAATCATTGTCGATCGGTGCCCTCCAAAAGTTCATTTCCAATGGTTCTTGTAAGACTTCTTCACCGTCCCATACTATAGACTTCAATCCGTATCCTTCACTCGAAAAAGTGTATTCAAACCCGTTTCCAGAGACAAGGGATTCATGTGTCTTTTTGTTCTTTTTGACTTTCAGTTTCCCTTCCAATAACGCCCCCTTATCTGATTGAGGTGATTGAATCACAAACTGATCTGAAGCCTCTAAATAACCTTTAGGTAACAAAGGATCATTCTCTGATCTTCGTACTTCCCAATTCACAAAATACTCTTTGGAGGAATCGAAAGTGATGCCATAATCTATTTCTACAATCAACCGCTGCTGAGGGTTTAATGAACTGACTTCCAAACCCCCAGTTTGCACTTCAATTCCATCTGCAATTACTGCCCAGGTAAATTCTAGTCCTTTAGTATCGATAAAGAAATTTTCATTGAAAATTTCGAATCGATTATATGCCTGCTGTGAAAACAGAATGTTTTGATAGGTCTTTTTGATTTCCCAAACTGCAGGGTGCGGTACTCTGTCAGACCCTATGATTCCATTGGCACAGAAGTTATTGTCATTGTAGACCCCGTCAGGTTCAAAGTCCCCACCATAACCGTAATACATTTCTCCTGAAGCAGTCTTCATTTCTAATCCTTGATCCATCCAGTCCCAAATAAACCCTCCTTGAACTTTCGGATTGCTCCTCACCCAATCCCAGTTGTCTGCAAAGTTGCCATTGCTATTGCCCATCGCATGGCTGTATTCACACCAGATGAATGGCCGTTGTTCGTCGAGCGGTAAAAGCGCATCAGCTTTTAAATGCCTATTCTCTACTACATCAATCTGCTCATACATCCAGCCAATGACATCAGTATCTCTTGGTTCATAGTTTCCTTTGCCTTTTCTACCAGAACGCTCGTAGTGCACAGGTCTTGAAATATCAAATTGTTTGATCCATTGATAGGCTTTCAAAAAGTTATCTCCGTTACCCGCTTCGTTACCCATGGACCAATAGATGATGGATGGATGATTGATATCACGCTTCACCATTCGCTGGACTCGGTCCATGTGCATGGCGGCAAATTCTGGCTTGGCAGCCAATGTCTCCTCTTTCTTATAACCAAATCCGTGCGTCTCTATATTTGCTTCATCTACCACGTAGATGCCGTATTGATCACAGAGCTCATACCAGTAGGGGTCGTTTGGATAGTGCGAAGTACGAACAGCATTGATATTGTATTTTTTAAAATCGCTGATATCTGCCAGCATGGATGCCTTTGATATCACGTGACCTGTCACTGGATCGTGTTCATGACGGTTCACTCCTTTTAATAGAATGGGCTGACCATTCACCAAGAGCTGACCATTCTTAATTTCACTGGTTCTGAAACCAATTTTAGTCTTTGTTGCACTGTAGACTTTTCCTTGGGAGTCAGCTAATTTTATTTGTAATTCATAAAGAATGGGTGATTCAGCAGACCATGATTTTATATTTTCTAATGCAGCTTGAAACAAAATGTCTGAATTTTTAAGGCTCATCACATCAATGATTTTTGAACCTTTGCCAACTTCCTGACCAGCACCATCAATCAAAGCATAGCTTACTACTTGTTTTCGTGCGTTTCGCTTTGTATCATTTTGAATTTGAATCTTTAAATCCAGAAGACCATTTTGATAAGTCAATGTATCTAAGTTCGCTTTTGCAATGAAATTACTAATGGAAACCATAGGTTTAGCATAGAGCTGAACACTCCGTTCTATTCCACTCATTCTCCAAAAATCTTGATCCTCAAGGTAGGACCCATCACTCCATCGATACACTTCTACTGCTATCGTATTACTACCAGTCTTTATGAATTCGGTGACATCAAATTCAGCTGGTGTTTTAGAACCTTCGCTGTACCCAACTTTTTCTCCATTGATCCAAATATAAAAAGCAGAGCTGACTGCTCCAAACTGCACATAAACCTGCTGATCTTCCCAGTGATTAGGTATCAGGAATTCTCTTTTATAACTCCCCACTGGATTGAACTCATGCGGGATATACGGAGGGTTCTTTGGGAATGGATATGGGATGTTGGTGTAGATAGGATAGCCATACCCTTGCATTTGCCAACTGCCCGGTACTGATATTTCATCCCATTTTGACACGTCATAATCCTTTTTGAAAAAATCCTTTGGACGGTCTGCAGGTTTTTCAACCCATGAAAATTTCCATGAGCCATCTAATGTGAGGTAATTATCTAATTGACTTCTATCGGTAGATAGGTCATTTGCATTGTAATGATGAAAGCTCGTTCTTGGTTCTTCGGTATTGATCGATATGATGTCAAGATTTTCCCATTCGGCGAACTCCTGGGCTTGACTTTGTACTACAGTGAATACCAATAAGGCAAAAAAGTATTTTCTCATATTCAATAATTTATAAATGCAAGATCGTTGTTAGACACTATTTGAATAGGGACTAATTCTTCAAATGCGGGTACAAATCAATCTACCTTATGGTATTACCGTTTGTTTGAGTAGAAAAAAGCATAAACCGTCTTCGATTGGTACATTTCAATAGGATTGAGCTGAATAGTTGGAAACGTTGGTTCATTGATCGCATTTGGATAGCCTTGAGTTTCTATACAGACCCCGTAGTGATTTTGATATATTTTATTGCCCTTCCCCTTCAAGTCCCTCAAATAATTGGCCGTATACAATTGAAATCCTGGAGACGTAGTATAGATATCCAACCGAAGGAATTCGCTATCATCCCAAAGACTTGCAGCAAGCTACATAGCATAATAGAAAGTTCGTTATCATTGGTCAATTCATAGGTAACTTGTATGGTCAAATTGCCCGGGTATCCTTCTTCTCCATCTTTACTCAAATAGGTTAACGTTACGAACTCCTTACCTTTGCTAGTCACTTGCCAATACTGCTTATCAAATCCTGATATGCCACCATGAAGATGGTTTGGATCATTGTTTCTCGCTAGAGAGTAATTCACACTATTGAGCACAAAACTTCCTTTGGCTATCCTACCTGCTACTCGACCCACTACCGCTCCAAAGTAAGGATGCTTAGTCAAGTATCGCTGTGGGTCATCAAATCCAAGTACGACATCCCGAAAATCACCATTCGGGAGCGGAACGATAAGCTTAGACAGTATTCCCCCATAGTTCAATATCGTGGCTTGCATGCCATGAGAATTTTCCAGGGTTATCTCCTGCAGGGTGACGCAATTGTCATTGTTTCCACTGATTTGCGCTATACTGCCAAAACATTAATGCGATAACAATAAAAAAACTTGTTTGATTAGATGTTTTCATATGACTTAAAAAAAGGTTCAATTCTTAACTGTCACTTTTCCCATATTAATAACGTGCAGGTTCATATGTATCTGGATTGTATATAATCCAGAACTTACTTGAGTTCTGAAAAAAGCACTATGGTTTATGATCCTCTTTTTAGTTTGCATCGGTAGTTAATTCCTCTACTTATTGTTCTCCCACCATAGATATCATCTTTAGTTTTAACTCTTTTTTATTCTGGAAAAATTGCAAGTCACTTGCCAGGTTAGTTTGTTCGTATTGATCCAATTGATGATCATATAGCTCCTCTTGACCATTTTCATATAGAATATATCGCCACCTTTCTGTCCGGACTGCATAGTTGTGTCCCCCTTTTTTGCCTTTCACCATCGTCAATGCTATGGCTTCATTATTGTCTTTGCCCATCATTAGGGGTATTAGGCTTTTGCCATCGAGTGACAAACCATTTTCATTTTTACGATTGTCGCCATTGGCATTCGCTATCGAGCAAATGGTGGGGTAAACATCTATCAGACTAACTGGTGTAGATATTTCTTGCTGTTGGTCAATTGTGGGAATCGAGATTATTAAAGGTACTCTCGTTGAGCTTTCCCATAAATTGTTTTTAAATAGATTGTCCTTTTCGCCAAGTGTATAGCCATGATCACTGGTAAAAATGATTACGGTGTTTTTTTCAAACTTCGTTTGATTCAACTGATCCAGTACCCGACCAACTTGATCGTCCATAAATGCTATACTAGCCAGGTAAGCTTGAAGATACCTTTTCAAGGCAACTTCTCTACTATTGTATGATGCCATTAGCGCTTCGAAATGCTTCTTCCCCTTGGATTTCCCTGGTGTATATTGTTGTTCAAACCAGACATCATCTCCACTTTCCATGAGCTCCTTGGGTACGACAATTTCTTCCAAAGGAAATAAGTCAAAAAAGCGATCCGGAACTACCAAAGGGGTATGAGGTCTGATAAACCCAACACCTAAGAAAAAGGGTTGGCTCAGTTCCTGACTATCCCAGTCTTTCAATTTTTCAATGGCCCAATCTGCTGTTTTTTCATCCGGCAACCTATCTCGATCGTCTTCACTTACATAACGAAAAGTTTTGCGATAAGGAAAGGAGTACCATCCCGAATGACCTGGATAATCTTCACTGGGTTCGATTACCGGTACATCGGACAAACGAGCGAAAGTGGCATCCAAAGGGCCTAAACTGCGAAATGGTTCTGGTACCGATGGATGCCCCACCTTTTTTTCACCATCAAAAGCAATAGGCGTGTAATCCTGTCTCAAACCATAATCATCCCATGCCTCTTTCCATGTATGATGCATGAGTTTTCCAGCCCCAGCTGTTTGATACCCATGATCTCTCAATTGCTCCATGATAGTTTTTGAATTGGCCAAAGCGACGTTTTTTCTCCAGTGCTTAAAACCTAAGTTGCCTGATCGATGAGGATATATTCCTAAAAACATACTGGACCGAGAAGGAGCACAAATGGGAGCATTGGAATGTGCGTTAGTAAACAAACTCCCTTTACCAGCCAATTTGTCGATGTTGGGGGTTTTGACACCCTCGTACGTATTCATTACGCCTATGAAGTCATTCAGATCATCCGCCATAATCAACAGGATGTTGGGCTTGTTTTGCGCAAGCAAAACACATGTATTATTCCAAAAAAAGCTTAGTGCTAAAATTAATAATTTCGTTTTCACCGTCAGTTTGTATTATTCCTTTAATGGTCGATTCTGCTTGTTTTCATTTGTCAAGGGGTGGCTTGTGAACGCTCAGTCCTTTACTTGTTCACCGCCTCTTTTACACGATTAATTGCACTCTTACTAAATTTACTACAGTTGTCAATCCACTAATTCTATAGCTCCCATATCAGGCTTGCCTACAATAGGGTTACCCATGATATCTTTGCTTAGCTGTAGGCCATAGACTAAGCCAATCGAGTCTTTTGATAATTTATTTATCCGGATTCCTTGATCACTAACCAACTTAGCGTTTTGAGGTATGTAATCTTCAAGTGACATTCCTCCTGGGTTGGAAAACTGAACATCTGCGTACCTTGGAGATTTGTCCTGCAGACGCTGCTCCGATGGCCAGCTCTCTTCATGTAAAAACAGGTTGTTTTCAAAAATCACCTCTGACACCTTCCATTCGCCGGCTGTTTCAGGATTATATTGATCTCCCTTCACTACTTTGGCATCCCCTTCCACATGGAAAATATTATTGGCTATTAACACCCCATTGGCCACTCGGTCAATTGCAATTTTAGCTTGAATCGCAGCTTTGACATAAATGGTATTGTTATAGAAGTAACTGTTGTAAGGCCCTCTTCTTTCCCCCTTGCAGAAGCCACTCAACCAGAAAAATTTTCCTTCTTGAAATGCACCATCGACTCCTTTGACCCGATGTCCATCATTGACACTAATATTGTACCGATAGGCGCAGTTGTAGTTGTTGCCTAGGATTTCAGCAAATCCACCAGCGTTGTTCGCGCTAAAATTGTATTGCATCACAACATTAGAGCAATTGAAATCTATATGCGCTCCAGCAGAATCACCTGGGCCATTGGCATTGGTAAAGCGATTATTTTCTATCAAAACTCTATCAGATCCCCAGGTCCAAAGTCCACTACCTCTACCCCACTTTCTAGAATCATCAGGACTACCAGACCTATCCACTTCATTCCCAAATATGTGTCCGTTTTGAACACCCGACATTTGAATTCCGGGCCCTCCCACTCTCAGTACCTGATTGCCTGAAACTTGTAATTCCGTAATCCCATAATCCTTCTTTTCCCTTCTTGATGTTAGTTTAATTCCTGTATGGGCCACATTCTCTACGACACAAGCCTCTATCCTGATATCTTTTAAATAAGCGTCATCTATATTGTTAATCACTCTTATACCCCAACCATAATTTTGTGTTCCATTGGCAGTTCTAATCTCACCCGTTGGTCTTTCAAATCCTGGTGCTTCATAAAAAACATCATGAATAGATAAGCCTGACAAGTATAAATGCTCGAACACACCTGGTTTGGATAGATTTATCAATACCCCGCAACGCATGGTTTTCCCATTAATAACTTCATCATTTTGACCATGACTAGCTGTGATCGATAGGTTTCTTAGTTCTAGAAAACTACAATTTTTGATTGAAACTCCATTCAGATGTCCTTTAGCATGGATATGTGCTTTCGTATCCCTATTACTAGTTGGATAACTCGAAACCACAATAGGTTTTCCTTTAGCGCCATTAATATCTTCTAGAAGGATAGACCCTTCAAATGTTTCACCAGCAGCCAATAGAATGCTATCTCCTGGATTCAAAAGCAGTTCGCTTATCTTTGATAGCGACTTCAATGGTTGATCCATTGATAGTCCAGAATTATTATCACCGCCATGGACACTACTCACATAATAAGTGTTCGTACTGTTCTTTTCATTTGCTCCACAGCTTACCATTGTAAAGGAAGCTATTATTAGAAATAAATTCAGGTAGAGGTTGTTAGTATTTTTCAACATCTGTAAATCGGTCAGGGTGTAATTCATTGTATTCTTTATTTTTCTTCAACCCAAGAAAAACTGGATCAAGATTCTGTGCATTCCATTCATCATGATTCTTTTTCAATTCACTTAAGACTGTCTCATCGGCTATCGGATGCTCTTCACTGATATCAGCTGATAAATCGTAGACTTCAGAGTTTCCATTTTTATCGCGGACTAATTTCATATTACCACTTCGGATCGCAAAACTCTGCGAATCATACTTTCTCCAGAAAAGTTGATGATGAGGCGCTTCTGATCTTTCTCCTGTCAAATAGGGAATTAAGTTGATGCCATCCAATTCGTTTCGTGGCGACACGTCTGCCAACGCTATCGCAGTAGCAAATATATCAAGAGAGATCACCGGTTCATGATATTTTTGTCCTTTAGGGATTTTACCCGGCCATTGTACGGCAAACGGCACGCGTACTCCGCCTTCATAAAGGGACCCTTTCCCATCTCTTAATTCACCATTGTCCGATGCATTACTTTTTTCGGGACCACCATTGTCAGAAAGGAAGAAAACTATGGTATTCTCTTCTATTTTCAACTCTTCCAGTTTGTCAAGGAGATTGCCAACGCCATCATCTACTGCACTCACCATAGCAGCATAGGTCTTACGTTTTTTGTCTTTAATATGATCAAATCTATCTAGGTACTTTTGCGTCGCCTGCATCGGTGCATGAGGAGCATTATATGCCAAATAAAGAAAGAAAGGATCCTTTGCATTTCGCTCAACAAACGAAACTGCCTCTCTAGATAAGGCATCTGTTAAATACTCCTGCTCTTCGACACGTACATTATTTTTCAAAAGTTTTGTTTCATAGGCTTCAAATTGAGATTTTACTTCAGATATATCATTGAGTGTCCACTCCTCGGGAAAGTATCTATGCCCCCCAGTCAAGAATCCGAAAAACTCATCAAAACCTCTATTCAAAGGTCTTTGTGTCTCGTGCGCACCCAGATGCCACTTGCCTATAGCCATACTTTGATAGTCTGATTTGTCTAAAGCTTCAGCCAAATTTTCTTCACTCAGTGGCAAACCGTGCAACGAATCCTTTGGAGAGAACAGTGGATTTCTACTAAAACCAAATCTGTCTTGGTATCGCCCGGTAATCAACCCTGCTCTACTTGGTCCACAAACCGCGTAGCTAACATATCCATTGGTAAAAACTACCCCATTTTGGGCTATTCTATCAATGTTAGGTGTTGGAATACTTGTACACCCGTTGAAGCCAACGTCTTTGTAACCCTGATCATCCGTGAGGATAATGATGACGTTTGGTTTTTCATTCAGAGCAATTGATACGACATCATTTTTTTCTTTAGAAGATGATGAGCAGCTAGTTAGAATTAAGATGCCCAATGCTAGGGTGTATATTGATAATCTATTCATGTTCACAATTAATTGTAAACAAAGATTACAATTCCATAACACCTCGTGAGGTTGCTATTCAACAAAAGGGGGGTGAAATAATTCATTCGGAAAAGGATAAACAAAAAACCCCGCCAATTGAGCGGAGTCTTAAATTATTAGTCTTGAATGATTACTCGTTTAGTAATCATTTCTTTTTCTATGATAATCGTAAACAAATAAATACCAGAAACCAGATCACTCGAATTCCATTCGAATGTTTTGTTGGTGTAGAATTCAACATCGTCTATGGTCCGACCAGATAAGTTGGTCACTTTCAATTTTGCTATTTTCACTTTACCTCTCAATGTTGAATTAGCTTCAATCATTAGTGTTTTTCCTCTAACCAATTGGTTTGGGTAAAACTGAAATATTTCTTCAATCTGATTTTGATTATTTGCAAGAACTGGTGGAGCTCGTTCAATAGCTATTTTATCCAAATTGGGAGCATTATAAAACATAATAGTATTATCTCCTTCTTCCAGGGAAATGGTAAAAACGAAATCTCCTGGAACTCCTCCTTCATCACATAATTTGTCATCAGTCGCTGGAATTGATAAAGTTTCCTCAACAACATTATTGATATCATATGTGATTGACGTTGATTTTACAGCTTGATAACTGATCGTGATATCGTAATCGCCAGAATCCTCAACGAAAACAGTAAAAGTCACTGAGTTGCTACTGCCTTCTGATAACCCAATGACCATTTCATCTTCTGAAGCCTGGTTACATTCAGTAATTGTCACACTTCCTAATAAAGTAGCATTTTCGGCCTCATACACGGGTCCTTCTTCGTCAATAGGTATATTATTACCCTGAGTTGGCTCGCCGGCACCATTGTAGGCACCAATGTTAGTTCCTGGTTGCGAAAGATCTACTGAATTACCGTAATAATCGAGATTTGCTTTTTCTGAAAAATTCTTAAATATCCCCTTACCAGCCATAGGAAATAATGGTTCTTCAATTGCTCTTCCAGTTCTTAATGCTGGACTAGTCTCTTCTAACTTATAGGCATCCGGATCATTCAATACCCCAGGGTTCAAATACAGTGGATTACTTGACTGGGCATTGGCATCTTGATCAACAAAATTTTCGTTCCGAACATTTCCATAATATAAATTATGATCTACCTGAACCGTAGCGGTCCTGTCAAACTGCTTAAAACCAAGGTGTGCACCTTGAACTACATATATGGCATTGTTAGCGATGAGGGCATCATCAGCAGTCAACTGCAAGCCGGGTCTCAAATAGTCTCCCTCAGGGATCTGGCCAACATAAACGGTATTGTTGTAGACCCAAATACTATCTGAATTAATTTTATTTCCAGTACCAGCAAAATCCGAAAACCAAAAGACATTGCCCTTATTTTCTCGACGACCATCATTGACACTCACATTGAACCGGTAAGTAGCATGCAGGTTGTTTCCTAATATTTCTACAAAGCCTTGATTGTCCTCACTATAATTATATTGAAGTAGGACATACTCATTATTGAAATCTATGTGCATACCATAAGAATCATTGTTTCCTCTGGCATGAAAGGACTTGTTATACTGGGCCACTATATTCCTGCAATTGAAGAACCACGCACCACTTCCTCTAGCTGCCATTCGAGCATCTATACTTGATCCTGGATAATCAAAGATGTTGTTTTCCACCAAACCATTGTAAGTTTTACCTGGGACAATGCCAGATCCTCCGGTGTGATAAAAATGATTGTTGGTCAAAACAATATTCATATTTCGATTCAATGAATCATTACCAATTCCGTCATCACCACCTGCATGCTGAGACCAAAATCCAAACTTCCCGATCATAGTAAAGTAACTACTATCAAGTCTCACGCCCTTGATATGTTTTTCCAGACCTTGCACAGTATTTTTTTCACTTCTAAAGCAGATCCCTGCCATTTTTATTTTATTGAATTCTACTCCCTCGACTGTAATTGCAAATATGTTCCTAACCGTCAGATAAGACATGTCGATATCATGCATTATCTCATTGCCATCATTGTGCACATATATACCATAGGCATGTTTGTCATCTACACCTTCTCTACTTACGAGTCGCTCATTTTGAATTTCTAAATATGAGATCTTGAAGTATTCCTGATTGTTGATCATTATTGCTGAGAAATGATCGCCACCAGCACCGCCCGAACCATTAATTATTGGTTTAGACCCAGATCCATAGGCAGTAAATGTAATCACAGAGTCTGCTTTTCCGGAATAGCTCGGGTTGAGTTGTCCAACAAAAGTATCTCCTCGTTTGAATACCACTTTATCTCCTGGTTGGAGATTAGCATTACTTACTTTTTCCAATGTCTGCCATGGCGTAGTTTCTGTTAGTCCATCATTGGTATCATCTCCAGATGTACTTACATAATACTTCGTTCCTTTCACCTGCTCTTCCATAGAAATGGATAGGACAACATCATTAATCGTTTCATTACCCGAACCATCATTTACATCAAATTGAATACTATCCAATCCATTTATACTTCCGTTATGATCATATTCGATTTGCCCGGTATTGATATCAAGTTGGGAAAAACTATCCCCTTCTTTGAGATTTATTCCTGATTTGGTCAAGATTCCCTGTTTAGGCATCTTGTCAATTATATAAGTAATCAGGGCAGCACTCTTAATTGGATCCGTATATTCAAGAACGGATTGAGAAATTTCCTTTGACTCCCCTTCTCCAACTATTAATATAGACTTTACGGACTCGGTTAATTGCGTGTTTTCTGCAAAGGCTGCATACTGATCAATCAAAACTTGGCATTGTTGCGCATCCGTCACACTACCGCATATTCGAGGTAATATATACTGACTTCCTATCCAGGATGGTAGGTCCATTGTGGCATCCCACGCTACATAATCACTGATAAGTAACTGGACACTTGCTTTGTTATTTTGATAGAGGTCGCTCGATTCAGATATGTCTGTATCAAGATTGTACAGCAAAGTATCATAATGCGTAAAATCATTGGCATCCACATCAAAAATAACTTTATTAGAACCATCTGATACTATAGACCAGGTATCCTTCTTTCTCCAATATAGCCGGTCATGGAGTGTTCCCCCAGCATTGGCGGCAGTAATCAAATCTTTACCATCCAGTTCAGCATAATGATTTTCGCTCAAATCCCCCCCAGCAACTTTGATAAACGTTGTAGCCAAGTCTAATGAGATCACCTGGTTGTTATAGGTTGCATTGGATGGAATTCCATCTACCCAAGTGGCAAAGAAAGGCACCCTTAAACCTCCTTCGTATTTGCTGCTTTTATTTCCTCTTAATACACCATTGTCGGTAATAGATACTCCTCCATTATCACTTAAGAAAACGAAAAGCGTATTGTTAAACTCGTCTTTTTGTTGGAGTAGATCTACAATGCGTTGCACATTATCATCTACGCTTTTGATCATGCCGTAGTATTCTTGTTGCTGATCCGAAAGCCCTTCGATATTTTCAAAAAGTGCTTTATCTTCAGGTTTTGCCTGCCAAGGTGAATGTGGCGCTGTATAGGACATGAATGCTAGAAAAGGCTGATCTGCATCTACCTGTGAGGTTATATATGTCAAAGCCTCGTCGGTGAGTAAATCCGTCACATAAAAGTTGTCATCAGCAGGCTCGACTATTACGTTATTTCGCCTTAATTGCTTGTCGGGGGTAGTTTCTCTTTTATTGTAATCTCGCGAGCCACCAAGTAACCCATAGAAGTGATCAAAGCCACGTTCATTCGGATGGTGATGGAACTCCTCACCTATATGCCACTTCCCAAACAAGGCAGTTGAGTATCCCAAATTTTGCAGATGATTACCCATCGTGAGTACACTTGGATCCAACCCAACATCATCGTCAATGTGATCAGGAGCTATAGAATACTCCACGATGTTGTATTCAAATCCAAATTTGTTTTGATATTGTCCAGTCAACATACCCGCTCTGGAAGGTGAACAAACTGAGTTGGTCACATAGCCCTGTGTAAAAATAGTACCCTGTTTTGCCAGCACATCGATGGCGGGGGTAATGGAAACTGTAGAGCCTTGAAACCCCCAATCATTGTTGCCAGCATCATCCACCAATATAACTACAATATTGGGTTGATCCTGTGCTATAGTCAACTCTGTACAAGTAATACAGACAAGTAACAGTAAAAATTTCTTCAACAAATCATTCATTTTAATAGCTACAATTTTCTTTTTACGCATTGCTTCCGAATTTTAAATTTGGTGATCATCACTCTTGGACCCTTGCACGATTTGTTTGCAAGTGACTGATGCAAATACTTGATTTTTTAAGTAAAACTGGTTCTCCCGATTTGGTTGGATAGATCTTGTTGATTTGGAATTTTATTCGGTTTCACTACAATCATGAGTTCTAGTTAATGATGAAGTAGCAAATTGTCCTTTTCAAAAACTAACAAGGGGTACATTTAGAATCTTTAATAGGTCATATACTTCATTTTCACTAAAATGATTTACCCTAATAAATTCTTAACCATTTAGAAATCAGATCACTATTACTCAATATTTGTATCTGATTGAGATTGGCCAACTGGATTACCGAAATAAACAGTAACTGCTTTTGCTGAGAAATTCTTGAATATCTTCTTAACCGCCATAAGAAAAGGTGGTTCCTCAATTGTTCTACCGGCTCCTAGTGCCGGACTACTTGGTTCTAGCATAGAATTTAAGAATGGGGATTCTTTCGCTCCTATAATTATCAATCAATATTTTTCAAATGACACGTATGAAGGGTTTTTAGCGTGTTAAATACTTTTTTTTTCAAAAAATGATGCTTCCTCAGATTTCAATTTTATACTAAAGATTGTTCCTTTTCCAACTTCACTTTTAACCTCTATTTCTCCTCCCAACGATTCTACCTGCGTCTTTATCATGAAAAGACCAAGTCCCTTCCCCTTTATATCAGTATGAAACCGTTGGTAAAGACCAAATATTTTATCCTTTAGTGCCAAAGAATCAAAACCAAGACCATTGTCTTCAATCTCAATATTTATTCTACCCTGTTCTTGAAAAGTTCTAATTTTTATCACTGTCTCTACCTGATGCCTTCTGTATTTGATAGCATTTGAAATTAGGTTTAGAAAAATACTGTGGATATAGCCTCTAATGGAATAGATTCCTGTGACTTCTAAATCTTTCTTAATTAGTACATGATTTTCTTCAATATCCTTTTGAAGCGAGTTTGTAATATTATTGATCAGTACCTCCAAATCTATTTTTTCTATTGACTCGGTTAGTCTATTTTTTATTTCAAGAATTTTATTTAGATCTATCAATACCTGATCCAGTTTTAGAGCTGATTCATTCAGAAGGTCCATTCTATCAAAATCCTGGCTATTATTTTCCATTTTTCCCAACGACAACAGCGCAAGTATATTGGCTATTGGTGCCCTGAGATTGTGAGAAGTAATGTAGCTGAACTGCTCTAGATTTTTGATTCTTTCTATAAGATCTTCAGCACTGGATTTTAATTTTTGTGTCCGCTCTTTTACTTTCTGCTCTAACGTAGTATTAAGGATCTCCAATTCTGTAGTAAAAGAAAGTAATTCTTCTTTTTGATTATTAATATGTTCGTTTTGAACCATTAATAGTTCATTGCTCCCCTGCAATTCTGCAGTCTTTTCTGCTACACTAACCCTCAATATATCCCTTTGTGACCTTAATGCTTTTACCCGCATTACATAGAGTACCCTAAGTATACCAAAAACCAGGAATCCATAAATCAATTTAACCCACCAAGTCAACCACCAGGGAGGAAGTATCTCAAAATCGTATTTAAAAGTTTCGCTTATAATTTTCGACTTCCCAATGGCGGAAACTTTGAAAATATAGGTACCAGCAGGCATGTTGCGATACTCTGCCTTAGCCTCTTTCGAAGGCTGGCTCCAATGCTCATCTAGTCCCTCTATTTTGTAACTGTATAATAGGTCTTGGGATGATGACAAATCTGTGGCTGAAAAATAAAAAGTAAGATGATTATAGTCGTGACTAAACACAGGGTTAGATGGGTAATTATGAAATTCAGGCACGCTATCATGACTTATGTTTTCAACCACTTTGCTATCCAAATTCCGGAAATCATAAAACATTTCATTAATTTCTAGATTTCTTAGGTAGACAATAGGTTTTTGGTCAGGTACAGAAAAGGTATTTATATTACGAACCGCTAGACCATCTTTAGTACCTAACCAAATTCGACCTTTAGAATCTAACAATACCTTTTTGGAATTGCTTGCAATCAATCCATCCTGTTCAGTATACTTGTATATTTCAGGCAACGTATTTTTCTCATTCAATTCAAAATAGGTTACCCCATCACTAGTACCAGCCCAAACATTCCCGTTACTATCCAAGGCCAAAGATTGAACCCAATTGTGGCTCAAGCCTTCTTTTTCGGTAATATGGGTAAATCCGTGACCATCAAAAATGCTTATCCCACCGCCTAAAGTGCCCATCCAAATATTGCCCTTCTTATCTTCCAACAGGCATTTCACGGTGTTATTGCTTAGTCCCTCTTTTTCAGTGTAATAGGTGATGACCCCTTTATGCATACTTGTGGAATCTTTTAGTTCGAACTTACTTACACCACCATCGATCCCTGCTAACCAAAAGGCACCCTTTTTATCTTCAAGAATAGCCCGTATTTTATTATTTCCCCATAATTCCCTTTTAGAAAATATTATGAATTTCTCTCCATCAAAAATAGTAACTCCATTGTTGATAGTTCCAAACCAAATATTTCCCCTGGAGTCTTCCATCATGGTCGAGAATTTATTACCCCCCAACCCTTGTTTATTCGTAAAACGAGTAATGTTTTTTCCGTCAAATTTGTCTACTCCACCTACCTCGGCTGCAAACCAAATATTCCCGTCACTGTCTTCAAAAATGCAATTAATATTATTGCTTATTAGGTTTTGATCCTTACCGAATAGCTGGAGCTCCTTACCATCGTACTTACCTACACCTTGGTAACGCACTGAAAACCAAATATCACTATTATGGTCTTCTGCAATTGCCAATATGAACCCCGTATCCATTTCTTTTAAGTCAAAATTTACGAATCCATCTGTCTTCATTATACTCGCTCGGTTCATCGAAGAAAACCAGATATCATTATTTTGACCTTCAATAATCGACTTTATAAAAGTATTAGTCAACCCATCCTTTTTCGTGAAATGGGTCAGTGTTACTCCATCAAACCTCTCTAATCCAGCGGTGGTACCAAACCACAGATTTCCATCGGAATCTTTAAAACTTGACAATGTAGTATTTTGAAGTAAGCCTTCATTTTTTGTAAAGTCGGTAAAACTCGTACCATCATATTTGCTTATTCCATTTCTTTTGGTGCAGAACCACAGGTGACCATTATTATCTTCTACTATCGAAGAGATGTTGTCGCCGACCAACCCATCACTTTTATTAAAAATCGTAATCCGTTTGCCATCGAATTTATTTACCCCATTCGCAGAGGCAAACCACATATTACCATCTCTATCCTCATGTATAGCATAAATATGGTTGCTAGATAATCCCTGATCAGTAGTTAAATTTGAAAAATATGTACCGTCGAATTTGGAAACGCCCCCCCTGGTACCTATCCAGACCACTCCTTTCCTATCCTTATACAAGGATAATATCCAATTGTGTACGAGACCATCCTCGGTACTATATTGGGTGAAATTATGACCATTATACATATCCAAACCATCATTGGTCCCGAACCATAAATTGCCGTCACTATCTTCCAAAATCGAACTGACTATATCACTACTTAACCCTTCTCTTTTGGTGAAATTAGTGAAATTTGAACCATCATACTTGCTTACCCCACCACCCCAGTAGCCCAACCAAATATTGTCATTTTTATCTTTCAACATTGACCTAATTTCAGCTGAACGATGCGCTTCCAAATGTTTGATATTTGTAGGATTAGATTGATCATGTGTGGGTATCACTGCGCTCATTGGCTTTACATGGATACTGGGAATAATATTACCTTCAGCTTTTTTAAAATTGCCATCATCCGTAGTATCACGATCCCAATGCACTATAAATGATGCCTTATGATGACCGTCGAATGAAGTCTTTCCTTTATTTGACCTAGCAGGTGTGCTTATCAAATGCGCTGGTATCAAAGTAGATTTTTTTTCGATATCAACAATCTTTGGTTTACCCGCTTTTATCACTTCTGGTTTGGGCATATCTTTCAGGAATATAATATCCCCAGTGATGGCAATGGGCACCCCAGTTTGTATTGTGTCACCTCGGAAATCTAATAATGCAGGAATGTCATCTCCAGTCAGCGTATTAATGGCATACCCATCATTGGTGTTTAATGAGACAGTCTGAGGTACAGGGTAAAAAGATGGATATTCTTTCACTTCATCTCCTGGTTTATTAAAACATGAAGGCAAAAAAAATAATAAGCAAATCCATAGAAGTGATAACTTCATAAAAGATAGATTTATTATGGACTTATATGTCATCAATGATCGTGACAATTCAATGCATCGTTTAAAGGAGACTTATCTGTTAATCTAGTTAGTATCAGACCTATTTTTAAGAAAAACCAGCAATATTTTTAAGTCTCAATTTTGTAAAGAAAAAATAGTACACATTTAATCTCTCTCTCTGCATTGTTTATGCGTTTTAGCAGAAATCGAGGTACTGACCAGGTCAGTGTGTCTAAAAAATCTCTCTTCTATTCACTTATCCTTCATTTTCGCTGAAAAACGATTGTACTGATAAAGAGCATAACCATTTCTAAAATCCTGGGATATAAATGCAATAAGTATCGATGTGTTTTTATGAATGCTCCCAGTTTTGGAATCCCCACACCTAGTTTGATATGATTATTTTTTGCTTTACACTGTTGATTTCAAGTAAGTCTGTCCCTTTTACTAAAGCATTGAGAGGTAATTACATATAAATATCGTTTGTCATCCATTGCTGTTTTAGACGACCACTTAAATCATATAGATTGAAAATATTTTGCATGGGAGTCAGTCCTTCTATCAGTAGCTTTTGACTAGCTGGATTTGGATATTTAGAAATATCTTTAATACTGATATTCGCAACTGTGGCAAGATTCACACTGATAATAATTTCATCTTGAACCGAACAACCATATTGGTCAGTAACTTCTACTGAGTAGCTAAATGGTCCACTTGTGATGTTATCTAGTGAATAGACTGTGCAGTTTGGCCAGTTTTCTTTTTTGAGAGGGTAACTCTCATTACACGATTTCCAGACCGTACAGTAATCCAGAGCCACGCATCGGGACCTGAGATCAATTCATTAGGATTGTTGAGAATACCAGAAGCAACCACCTCCATCTCAAATCCCTCTTCACCTTCAACTACCTGAGGTTGAGCAAATGCATTGAGTCCAATACAGGTAGCAAACAAATATTTTTTACATTCTCGTAGCTTACAAAAAAAATGCCCGAAGATAAACTTCGGGCATTTGTTATACTTTGTGATTACCTCGGGTTCTGAGTCAGATTAGGATTAATTTGGATATCCAAATCTGGCAATGGATGATAGTACAAGTTTTTATTTGAAGGATCACCGATCAGGGGATTGGTTTCATCAGCAGACCTATCAGCTAATGCATCAGCTAAGGTCTCCGTTCTGATCAAATCGAACCATCTTTTCATCTCACCCAAAAACTCCCAACCTCTTTCGTCTATTACATCTTGTCTATTGAAAGCTGTCAAATCATCCGTATCAGCTAGATTTGGATCTACGCCTTTGGCTCTTCTTTTCACCATGTTCAGATATTCCAACGCGTTTGCCGCATTTCCACCACCACCCATGGCCTGCGCCTCGGCATAGATCATATACATTTCTGTAATTCTGATCATCGGGAAATCTAATTCCGAATCTGGTGCCGTTGTACCTCTTTGAGACTCCACAGGGGCCGTTTTGTCTACTGCACCATCATAGAACTTGCTCAAGAAAGGATGTTGCCAAATAAAATCCTCCCAAGGTTGTACTGTGCCATCAGCATATATCAATTGTGTCAAGAAAGAATGATCCTTGCGCACGCCTGCAGGGAATTTATTGAAGAAAGTTTTTTCAATAAAAATATCTTGAAAACCACCTAATTCAGCAGGTTTAGTCGTTTGAGATGCAAATGGAGTGTTCAATGCAGACCCAGGACAATCCGTAGTATTACAAAATTTCAATTGCCAAATGTACTCCGTATTGGTATCCTCATTTTCCAATAAAAACATACTGGGAAATTCGGTTTCAAAAGCATAAGGACTATTTTCAATTAAATCTTGTGCATCCAATAGTGCATCTGCAAAGTGATCCGTTTGCTTCAATGGCCAGCTTGCCATGGTTAAGTAAACATTGGCTCTCAAGGCTTTCGCAACCCATTTATTTACTCTGGCTTTTTCGTTTTGGTTTTCAGGCAAATCTGCTATAGCTACGGACAAATCAGACAAGATTTGATCATATACATCTTCTTCTGCATCACGCGTAACACCAAAATCCTCTGGCCCGCTTTCAGCTTGTAAAACTATCGGTACAGCTCCATAAAGTCTGACCAATCTAAAATATGCCCATGCGCGTAGGAAGTAAGCCTCCGCTGCCAAAACATCCACTGCTGTGGGATCTTCTCCTTTAGCTAGCAATTGCTGCTGCCCATCGATAGCGAAATTGGCTTGCAAGATGACATCATAGGACAAACCCCAACCGGCTCCAGAAATAATTGAATTTGAAGAAGAAATGGCCAACTGATCTCCTTCTTTCCAATCTCCTTTGTTTCCACCAGGCTGAGTCGTCCAATCATCTGCACCACAAAACATGGTTCGCTGCTTGGCAGCTCCGAGGCTCCTATTCCAGCCCCCATTTACGAGCTGCCGGTAAGTGGCCGTGATTGAAAGGTCTAATTGATCGATGGATTGAAAAAAGTTCTCTGTCGTAGAGCGATCTTGTGGTGTCTCAGTCAAAAGGTCATCACAACTGGTCGATACCAGCAGCAATGATGTGAAGAATAAAACTCCTACTTTATAAATTATCGTCTTTTTCATGATTTCCTAGTAGCTAATATTTAAACCAAAAGTAAATGTGCGTGGCACTGGAAATGATCCTTTATCAATCCCTGGGGCTTGATCGGTTCCAGATTTAGTTTCGGGATCGTACCCCTTATAATTGGTGATGGTCAAAATGTTTTGAACACCTGCATACACTCTCAATCGAGATAGGCTAATTTTCTCTACTAAGGGTTCACTAAAATTGTACGCCAACATAATGTTCTTCAGACGTATAAAACTAGCATCCTCTACAAACAAGGAAGACTGCGCTCTGAAATTGGCATTTAATGCTGGCAATGGACCTCCAAATGATGAGCTATTTAATATCTCAGTAGAAGTAGCATCAAGGATGCCTGCTCCACCTCCCAATAATCCGTGCTGTGGCAAGTTATATGCATCTACTCCATGGATTCCTTGAACAAAAATGTTTAGACTAAAGTTTTTATAATCAATGAAAGAATTAAAACCCCAGGTAAAGTCTGGATGTCCATTGCCTAACACTTCCATATCACCTATATCTATTTGCCCATTACCATTTCCATCGTAATAGATCGCATCACCTACTTGTGCACTTGGTATCTCTCCTTCATATGCCGGTTGTCCAGCTATTTTAGATCCTAAATACCTGTAGCCCCATAGTTGACCTAGTTGCTGTCCTTCTATTAGGATATGAGACAGTTGATCAAATCCGTTTTCTTGAGCTCCCACATATAATGAATCTGACGGGAAGGACAATACCTCACTCTGATTGAAAGATGCATTGACGGAAGTTCTCATACTAAAATCTGAGGTGGGCTTCCACTGATGAGTCAAAGTCAATTCCACACCGCTATTTTTATATCTTCCTGAATTGGTTTTGATTGTTCCACCGCCTAAATAGGAAGGTACAGGGACTTTAAAGTGAGAATTTTCTGTCCATTTAATATAATAATCCGCATTTAGCTCAATTTTACCTTCCCAAAGACTCAAATCCATTCCGGTATTCCATGTTCTTGAAGTTTCCCAGAACAAATCTGGATTCGCACGGTCTTTACCATCTTCAAACCCTTCTGAACCCGAAACCAACTGACCATCAAAAACATACCCTCCTATATCTGGGTTCGTATTGTTCTGGATCTGAAATGCTTTGATAGAATTCACGTTACCTACTTCTCCATAGCCAACTCTCAGTTTCAAATCTTCTATGAATGAAACGTTTTGGATAAATTCCTCCTCGCCCATTCGATACGCGATGGCTCCAGAATAAAACTGGTCCCACTGATTGTCTTTTGGCAACCTTGAAGAAGCATCTGCACGAAGAGAGCCTGTCAAAAGTATCTTGTCTTTATAACTATAATGTGCTCGGCCTAAGAATGATAACTGTCCCAGTTCCTCATAAGGTAAGGGATCGGAAGCTTTGAGTGGTGTGGGTATTGTTTCACCAGGAACACCCGGTTCAGAATAAGTATTAATGTATTTGTTCCTTGTATCCATACGATCCAATACTTCAGCCACTCCAGTCACAGAAAAATCATGATCTTCTCCAAAAGATTTGTTATAGTCCAACTGAAAATTGTACTGTTGTTTAGTATGTTCTCCATCACTAGTATTGACAGTAGTTGGAGAACCTGGAGAATAACGGGTAAACTTGTCACCATTTGATTCTACATATTGCATAGCATAGGTTGCCTTTGCTTTCAATCCAGACAAAATTTCTTGTTCCAAACTCACACTGGTGTTATAAATATTTCTGTTGCCAATCGCATTAATTTCATCGGTTTGATAAACTGGGTTTTTCAAAACCGTGGCTCCATATCCTGGAAAACCTGTGTAATCTCCTGTACTTGGATCTATCACTGGTAAATTTGGTGACCAACCTGTAGCAGCAGCAGCAATGGTACTTTTCGGATCATTTCTCTTATTGTTACCACCCAAAATATTTTGAGTTCTTTCGTATGCATAACCAGCATTTACCACCAATTTAGTTTTTGGTAGAATTTGGCTATTAACATTTATTCTACCTGAATATCGTTTATAGCTTGAGTTGTTTATAATACCATTATCGTTTCTACCTCCTAAAGACAACCTGAAAGCTGTTTTTTCCCAGCCTTTTGATAGGTTCAATGTCATATTGTCTGAGTGTGCAGTTCTGAATATTTCATCTTGCCAATCTGTACCGAAATTAGGGTCTGATTTTGCGGCGTTCAATTCTGCGTTAGTAAATGCTGGTAAAGCACCTCCTTCATCCAATTTTTGATTGACTACCCTCATGTAACTATAAGCATCCAATAGTTCCAATTTAGTATGTAGCTGAGAGATCGTATGATAGTACTCAGCGTCTATTTTCAAGGCAGAATTAGTCTTCCCACTTTTAGTTGTCACAAGAATTACCCCGTTGGCTCCTCTAGAGCCATAAATGGCAGTTGCAGAGGCATCTTTGAGTACAGATATACTCTCGATATCATTGGGATTGATTGCATTAATATCTCCATCCAAAAAACCATCAATGACATAAACAGGATTACCTGTAAAACCTCTGATACTCACTTTTGGCGCTGAACCTGGTGCTCCACTGTTTTGTGACACCACTACTCCAGCTACTTTACCTTGCAATGCACCTTCCACACGCTGAATAGGTTGCAAATCAATATCTTTTGTAGAGATCACCCCGGTTGAGCCCGTGACATCACTCTTCTTTTGTGTGCCATAACCAATGACGACCACTTCCTCCATTTGCAGGGCATCTGGTTGAAGAGACACATTGATTTCTGTTGTTGATTGAACGGTTACTGATTGGTCTAAATACCCTATATAGGTAAAGACAAGAACATCTTCTTCGTCAGCCTGCAGTGCATAATTACCATCAAAATCTGTAACAGTCCCGTTAGATGAACCTCCAATCACAATATTGACACCAGGTAAACCAAAACCAGTCTCATCTGTCACTTTACCGGTCACCCCGATTTGCGCCAATAGGTTAAACGAGCAAGTCGAAAAAATTACTATCAATAAACTCAGTATAATTCTCATCATATTTTTTCTTTAATAATGAATTAAAAGTCTGTTTCAAAAGACTAGGTAAATATCGGACTGAGCTTGTAAAAATTTCGCGCTAGATACTAGCTGAGGTTTTGACAAGCTCAGGGATCTCAATTCAATATGAAATCTCATCCAAAAAACTGCCTTTTGAAACAGCCTTTATTCAATTGAATCAATTACTCAGGACAAGTGATACCTTCGTTCACTAATACTCGATCGTTCAATGTGATATCATTGCTATTTTGCGCATTTGCATGTTCTTCAAACAAAGTAGCCAACCAAGTATCACCCACTCTAATACCAGTTACACTAGCTACTGGAGTTATCACTGATTGTCTTCTCTCTCTCATATAAACAATAGACAAATCTGTAGGATCTACACCTTCGGTATAAGTGGCATCCATCGTCACAGCTGGTGTCAACCCTGCCATGCTTGTAGGGATCTCATCACCTTCAGCGAATACATATAGTTTAGATACATCATTATTAGCTCCTTCTACAAAATCATGAGATAATACAATTGCATAAGTCGTATTTAAAGCAAAAATAGCCTCACTTAACACAGCACTATTACCTTCATTTTCTTTCAACAAACCAAATTGCATACCTCCTACACCGTCAGTTAATGCTACTACCTTTATGGTATTGTTATTACTAGGTCCCGAAGTAGCATTGGCCAAAGCAATAATATCACCCATACCAAAATCATCAGGTTTCCCCTCAATAGCGAGACCCAAAGTTTCCACATTAATTAATGCAGACATGAATAAATCTGTAGAATCATTGTCAGCTCTAAATCTTCTACCAGCACTCGTGTTACGAGCTGAAGAAGGAGTGACACACGCGCCATTTTTCTTATTAATAAATGCAAAGGTCTGAGATTCATCCTCAGGATCTAATACTATATTTTTAGCACCAGCAACAGTAGGATAACCCGTGATGGACAGATCCGAAGAAACAGAAAGTCCTAGTGAAGCTTTTAAAGTTGCTCCGTTTAATGGAACTGGCAAATACCAAGTATTCATTACTTCATTATTGGCAACCGTAACTTCAGGATAACCTCCACCAGAATTGGCAAAATTCATTAATGTATCTGTATTTAAATCCCATCCCATAATACCAGAGTCTAGTGGCATAGTAGTAGAATAGTCCGCATACTGTTCAAAGAATTCAGACATAAACAGATTACCTGTAATCACCAAGGCAACTGTTGCTGATAATGACACTTTTACTTCATCAACTCCGTCAGAGTTAATTGTCAAATCTCCCGCCATTGCACCTTCGAAACCAGATGCAGGAGCTGCTCTTACATATATGGTAACACCCGCTTCCGCTAAATCGTCGGCAGCTATTGAAATATTTTCCGTACCAAACCCTTCAGTCTCAGTACTTGATATCTCAAACCCTTCTGGAGATGCAACAACAACCGCTACTGTTAAGAACTCCCCTGAAATCACTATAGCTTTCGCCTCAGATATTTCATCTTTATCCAAACTTCCAAAATCCAATGCTGTTTGATCTACAGAAACTACTGGTACATCTGGAATAATTATCGGATCTTCTTCATCGCATGCTGTCAATAGCATAACAGATAAGAATGCACTTAGTATGATTTTTTTCATCGTCTTATTTTTTACGTTTTGCTTTAAAATAATATATTAGATAATACCAAAAGTCGTAATTTTAAAAAACGGAAGCGGGTAATCATTTAGCAAGGGAGGGGTGAAATTCTGCAAAATATCAACTACTACCCATTCAAGGCTCATTTACTTGTTCTTCGCCATATTTTCTTCCTGATATTCTTTTGGCGTTTTGCCAAATTGCTTCTGAAATGATTTTTTGAAGTATTTGTAGTCGTTGAAGCCTACCATGTACCCCACGGCGCTCAACTTCAAATCATGAGTGAGTAGTATTTCTGAAGCTTTTTTCAATCGGATCGACCGGATGAATCCAGTAATGGACATTCCAGTCAAAGATTTGATTTTTCTGTATAGTGTGGACTGACTCATGCAGAGTGTTTCAGACAAAATATCCACACCAAAATCAGAATCATCCAAATGCTGATCGACGATATTTGAAGCATCTTGTATGAATTTCTCTTCAAAGTCTGTGGGAATAATATTGGTATCTGGCTCAAACCTAACTTTGTTCAGTAAATGAGCCCTTACTTTCCTTCGATTATCCAACTGACTTTGCACTCTAGATTTGATAACAGTTGCATCGAAAGGTTTCTTCACATAATCATCTGCTCCTGTTTTCAATCCATCTACTTCATGCACGGTCGAGGTACGAGCTGTCAATAGAATTACAGGAATATGAGAAGTGATAATGTTTGATTTCAATATTTTCGTCAACTCGATACCATCCATCTCAGGCATCATAACATCTGAAATGATTAAATCTGGAATAATTTCTTCTGCAAGGGATAACCCTTCCTTTCCGTTAGCCGCAGTAACTACCTTGTAATCCGAGTGAAATAAACTTTCTAGATACGTCCGAATATCAAGGTTATCATCGATGAGCAGCAAGGTTTGAATTTCATTTTCTAAATCATCCACGGATAAGCCATCTCCTAGATCATTTTCTTGACCTTCCATATCAGCTTTATAAAAATCAAGGTGCTCGCTATCTTTAAATAATGGCAAAAAATCCTCTTTAGAAAAGTGAGAATTCCCTCTAGGTATGGTCACGATAAATTCAGTGCCTTTTCCTTCTCTGCTTGAAACTTTGATTTCGCCATGATGCAACTCCGCAATTTTCTGAGACAATGACAGTCCTATTCCAGAGCCAACGACCTTGACCGTATCGGTATCTTTAATTTGAAAGAAACGATTGAAAATTTTGTCTTGGTACTCTTTAGATATTCCTTTTCCACTGTCTTTGACAACTATTTCACAATGTGTGTCGTTGGCACTAATATTCAATGATATTTTCCCCTTGATGGACGTGTATTTAAACGCATTTGACAGCAAATTACAAATTACGATTTCCATTTTATCCCTATCATACGTCATATCCAATTTCTCCATTGAAGACTCAAAATGATAAGAAATTCCAATAGAATCTGCGTGCCCTTTGAAAGACAAAAATATTTCTCGAAAGAACTTGACGATGTCTCCAGATGCAACTTGAAGATTAAGTAGTCCTTTATCTGCCTTTCTAAAATCCAGCAACTGATTAATCAATTGCAACAATCTCATTGCATTATTTTCTACAAAATTTAACTTCTCTCTAAGTTCGTCGCTTAATTTGGACTCTTTTAATATTTCAGTTAATGGGCTTATAATCAATGTCAATGGTGTCCGTAACTCATGAGAAATATTCGTGAAAAATCGAAGTTTTGACTCGGTTAACTCATGTTCCTTTTCCTGACCCAACTTGGCCATTTCTAGGTTTCCCTTTAGTTTGGTTCTGTTCACACCGGCCTGTCGTATCACCAATACTACCACCATCATAACTACAATATAGGTGACTATAGCTCCAGTAGATGCCCACGGAGGCGGAGAGATACTCAACTTAATACTTTGTACTTCCCCAAAATCAACTTGATTCCGAGTTCCCTTGATTTCAAGTTTATAATCGCCTGCATTTAGGCCTGTAAAACTTACTTCGTGATTGGATTTATTATTGATCCAATCATCATTAAATCCAAGGATTCGATAATGAAAATTAAGATTGTGTCCACCAAGATAATCCGCACTAACATATGACAATGACACTACTTGTTCTTCATAGGTAAGTTCGATTTTATCGATATACGCTATACTTTTTTCCAATATGATCCGGCCATTTATCTCCTCACCTACACTTACTTCTTCATTGTCTATTTTTAATGATGTAAATACCAACTGAGGAGCTGTTATAGCCAAGTCAATAGTCAAAGGTTCAAATATGATCAAGCCATTTGCTGCACCGAAATACAATTTATCTTGGTCGTTCCAGACCGCACCTATATTCATAGAAGAATAAGACATCCCTTGCTCTTCCCCAAAATCAATAATCACATCATCTTTTCTTCGTAATAGTGCCAACCCTAACGCACTACTCACCCAGATATCTTTATTTTGATCCATGGTTACTGATACTATGTAGTCATTTGCCAAACCATCGGATACATCATATACTTTTTGAACCTCAATATGGTCTTCAGTAACATTTGCATGAACCAACCCTCCTGGAACTCCCAACCACAATTCATTATTTTCAGAAAAAAACATGGATAGAATGATTACACTTGGTAAAGGATTTTTACTACCATTGTCCATTCGTTTAAAAACAGACCGCTCTCTATCGTAGCGATACAGTCCATTATAGGTTCCTACCCATAAATCATTATTCTTGTCTTCTTGTATAAAGCTTATTCGTTTACTTAATAAATCGGTTTCAAAGACTTGATATTTTTCTAATCCTTGATTTTGCTTATAATCAAACACTAACAGTCCATTTTGCTGCGTACCCACCCACAATTTTCCGACCTGATCCAGGTATAGGGTCTTGATTCTTGCATATTCTTTTAGTAAGTGTTTCGGTTCCAGATATGGGTTTTCAATATCATAGACGTAAATCCCTTTTCGAGTACCCACTAACATTTGATTACCAACTTGCAGAAAACATGAGACTTTAATATTGCCAATTCCAGCCAACTGAGTGAAAGATTTTTCATCCCGTGAATAAGCTACTCCTCCTCCCCAGGTTCCACACCACAAATACCCATGTTGATCCTTATAAATCGATTGGATGTTATTATCAGGCAATCCAATGTGCTCGGTTAAGGTGTTGGCAACATATCTGAAAGTCCTTTTTTGCACAAGTTTCACCACACCACCATATCCTGTGGTAGCCCACACTTGCCCATTATTATCCACCAATATGTCCAATACCACTTCGTAATTATTGTTATTCAAATGGTCGGGCAACAGTTTTACTTTTTGAAAATGCGCACCTTTTTTATCGCTGGCAAATAACCCATTCCTCCATGAACCTACCCATATTTCTCCAGTGGGTGCTCTTGTAATTGCATTGATTCCATTGAAGGATTCCGGTTCGCCATTGTAAATTTCCGTCAGTGAAAAATTCAACCTATCGATAGCATAAAGCCCCTTTATCCCACCCACTAGCATCCTGTCCTCTTGTTCATCTGAATAAATGGTCATGACACCGGATATTTCAATAGGCAACTTTATTAACCTGTCTTCAGACGGATCAAATTTAAATATATTGCTTACTTCAGCTATCCAAATATTACCATATTTGTCTTTAACGATTTCCACAACACTGCCTTCGATAGCTATTTTCTCAATTAATTCTTCTTTGACAGGATCGATAATAAATAATCCTTCGGACCAAGTAGCCACCCAAATATTGCCCCGATCATCTTCTACAATCGAAATAACACGAAAATCTTGCTCCTGATTCGGCTTCTTCAATAGATGATTGAAATTCGTGAACGTCTCTAGGCTAGGGTCAAATTTTGAAATGCCGCCACTCTTGGTTCCAACCCAAATCCAACCCCTACTATCCTTGTACAGCGTTTCTATATTTTCATTGGCGAGACCTGGATGTTTCGTACCTGGCTTATAGATTTTATAATTTATGCCGTCAAAGGTGTTGACTCCCCCTTCGGTCGCAAACCATTTGAGACCATTATCATCGGAAATGATCTTGGAAACATAATTGTTAGATAAACCGCTAGAAACATCCATGTATTCGCGATTGAATTCATGGTTTTGTGCAAACAAGTCTGCAACAGCAATTAACAATAAGAATAATAAAAATGATTTGCTTTTACTTCCCACAATTTTTTTACTTTATAGTAAAACAACAAAAAAGTCTGTCTTAAAAATAAATGTGGGTACTCAGATTCAACTTGTCAAAATTCATCTACTGGAGACTAGCGAACATTCTGACAAGTCCTGGGACACAAAAGTCAAAGTGTAGCGTTTTACTATAATCTTTGATTTTAGTAAAACCTTTCAAAGTACCTTACTTAAAAGTAAACATTTATAGACTTGGTTTCACCAATGTACTTAACTCGATTTCCAATTCTTTTACTTTTTCAGGGTACCTTTTGGCAACATTGAACTTTTCACCTTGATCTTTAGATAAATCATAAAGTTGTGGTTCAAAAGCCAATCCACTGGAAATATCCTTATCTGCCATCCACTTCGGAAGCTCCATTTGTTGTGAAAGAGGTGCAATATATTTCCAATTACCCTGACGTAAAGACAAGGTATAAGACTCCTCTAACATGATCTTTTTCCCCGTAAGGGACTTCCCTAAAAATGCATCAAGTTGATTTTCACTATCAACTGCTTCTCCCTCTTCGAGAGTTACATTCACCAGACTAGCCAATGAGGCATAAAGGTCAACCTGACTAAGTAATGCTTCGCTGGTAGCAGTTCCCACAACTCCAGGCCAAGAAACAATAGTTGGCACTCTTGTACCAGCTTCAAATGCACTGTATTTACCACCACTAAATGGACCTGATGGTTTGTGCTCTCCCAGTTTTTCGACTGCAAAATCTTCGTAACCATCATTTAAAACAGGGCCATTATCACTGGTAAAAATCACAATCGTACTTTCAGACAAACCTAACTTCTCCAATTCTTCCATGATTCGTCCGGTTGTCCAGTCCATCTGCACAATAGCATCTCCTCTTGGCCCCATGTTAGTTTTTCCCTGAAATTTTTCGTTAGGCAATCGTGGCACATGAATATCATGAAAGGAGAAAAACAAAAAAAATGGATTGTCTTTATTATTAATCATAAAGTCGACTGCTTTAGAAGTAAAAACGTCTGCAAATTCTTCATCTACCCAAAGCGCCTCTTCTCCCCCAACCATAGCGCCGATTCTCCCGACACCATTGATCAATGTTTGGCTGTGCTGTTTATCTGACTCATATCTAGCATTTTCCTTGGTGGCTTTCACTTGACCAAGATCTTTTTTATAGGAGACTGTTAGAGGATTTCCCACATTTAACCCTACTACATTGTGATTTTCTAAATAGACGGTAGGTACTCTGTCTCCTGTCGCTGGCATTAAAAAACTATAGTCAAACCCAATTTCTAATGGCCCTGGAGAGACACTACCATTCCAGTCGACATCACCCTGCCCGAGCCCTAGATGCCACTTACCGATCACTGCACTGGTATACCCGGCCTTTTTGAACATTTTGGGTAAAGTACCTTTTTCAGTATCTATCAATAAGGGTGCATCACCCGGCAAAATCTTAGCATTGTTTCTGAAAGCAAATTCCCCTGTGAGTAACGAATACCTGGAAGGTGTGCATGTGGCAGCAGAGCTATGAGCATCTGTAAACTTCAACCCATTGGATGCTAACTTATCTACATTTGGTGTTTCAACACCTATAGCTCCGTAGCTACTCACATCCGCATACCCCAAATCGTCTACATAAAAAATAATAACATTTGGGTTTTTTACTACCTTGTTTTTTGATACAGACTTCATTCCACATCCATGGAGCAGTAAAACTGACACAAAAGCTATTGCAAGATTCTTCATTAATTCTAAATTTCATTAGTATTTGACCTTAGCAAATAGACACATTCAACACTTTTCTTAGTGTTACTCATTTTCAATTCAAGGGGTTAAATCAGTCAACTTCCCTCAAAAACAGTACAAAGACCTCTAGCAAGTACTATTTCACTTCGATTGCTGCTAAACTCGGCATGTCCCCAACAGGGTTACCCAGTATATCAGTTGCTACTTTAAGTCCTATGACAAGTCCTACTTCATCATTGCCAATAGGTAGAATTTTTTGGCCTTTCCCTAAATCAAGTCAAGGTTTGAAGGAACATAATCTGCCAACTCTAAACCACCCGGATTATTAAAATCAGCATTACCAAAAATTTGTTTTGCATCTAGAATCAATACATCCGTAGGCCCATTTTTCTGTGCTATGTAAAGGTTATTAAGCTTGTCCAATGTTTTTATCGGTAATAAGGATGGATTTACTCTCACTAAAATCATTACCCGTGTCAGCATTTATATAATAGATTGTAGCGGAAGCATTCCATG
>JAOPTS010000067.1:0-10152 GCA_051531955.1 Reichenbachiella sp. | reverse complement strand
ACCGACGCAGTTTCAACCGATGCAGTTTCGACCACAACAGTTCCAGCCAGAACAGATGCAGAACTATGAGGAGAACAACTACAATCACCAATTCAACCCAGCATATGGACAACAACAGCAAGCAGCGTTTCCAAAAAACGGGAACAGCCTACAGGCGCAATAAGGTACGCTCAGTCTCCATCCAATGCAACAAATAAAAATAAATTTGTTACATTTGAAGGAAATAAAAATGTAGATAGTTATTTAGAATTGGTTCACAAACATAACAATGTAAACACACTCTGTCAAGTAGATCAGAACAATAACATTTGCAATAGTAAAACACACTCATGTGAAATATTTAACAACAACAAGATTAAAACTTTGATAGCAGGTATGGAAGTAGTAGCCTTAATTGATAGTGGTGCATCGATCAGTGTAGTAGATGAACAAATTTTGAACAAGATTAAACAAACATGTCTAATAAAAACAGCAAAGTGTACCCAACGATTTTGTATCTTAGCAGACGGTTCTAACGTTCCCTTAAAAGAAAAGGTAGTACTCCCAATAAAGCTAAGAAGCATTACGATTGATGCTGAACTTTTTGTAATACCCATGGGCCACGTATCAATGATAATTGGTTGCGATCTCCTAAACATACTGAATGCTAGAATAGACTTCAGCACAAAACAACTCAACTTTCACACTACAAACAACACAATTCCGAAAATATCATGTTTACAGACACCAACACTAGGTCATATAGACATGAAAACACACATACATACGGACAGAAACTACACCAGCTCACATATTCTAAACAACAGAATTAGTCAAATAAAACTCAATCAATCTGCAGCAAATGCAGTCGAAAAACAGAAACTAGTACAGCTGTTAAACAGTTATGAAGATATTTTTGCAAATGATTTGAGTGAAATAGGACAGACACACGTATTGGAATACGATATAGAAGTGCCATTCGATGCTAAACCGATACGCCAAACAAACTATAAGTTTGCTTACAAACAGAGAGACATCATAAATAGTGAAGTTCAAAAGTTGCTAGATAATGGTCTTGCAGAAATTGCTACGGACAACAAATGGCAATTTCCTTCATTGTTAGTGTCCAAACCAAGGTCAGACAAAAAGAGGCTTTGTATAGATTTTCGTCGTCTTAATGACATCACACCACTGCACCCCCAAACACCATTTGACATGGATCATTTTCTATGTGATTTAGGAAAACAGAATTGTAAATATTTTACTATTCTTGATTTGAAAAGTGCATACACACAAGTTCCGTTGTCAAAGCGATCACAAGAAATTTGCACATTTTCTAGCCCCATGGGAAGCATTCGACTCAAAAGTTGTCCTTTCGGTTTGAAGAACCTCCCAGCAATTTTCACAAAGCTGATGGATATTATTTTCATAGACATTAAAAATGAGTTTATGACTTTTTATCTCGACGATCTTATAATATTCTCAAGAAACTTTGAAGATCATGTAACACACCTCACAGAAGTATTCAAGCGATTGAGAACATCAAACCTTACCATTCAACCAGAGAAAACACAACTGTTTCAACAATCAGTAGTCTTTCTTGGAATAAAGTTATCAGCCAATGGTATAGAAACAGAAGATGCTAACATCAACAAAGTGAAAAATTTTCCACTCAAAAATACTCAAAAATCTGTAAGAAGTTTCGTCGGTTTATGTAGTTTCTACAGGAAACATATTCAAAATTTCTCAAAAATCTGCGCCCCCCTCTTCGAACTAACCAAGAAGCAACAAGGTAGATTTCAACTTACAGAAGAAGCTATAGAAAGTTTCAACATATTAAAAGAAAAATTGATCACAGCTCCATTATTAACTTATCCGAAGTTAGGAAAAGACGACCCACCTCTAACATTGACCGTAGATAGTAGTAGTATTGGTGTAGGATTCGTACTATCCCAACTGACATATTCAGAAGAAATCAAGAAACACATCGACAAACCAATTTTCTATGGTTCAAAGAACTTTGGAAAAACAAATCAGAAATGTGGTTCAACAGATTTAGAAGCTCTAGGTGTAACGATTGCGGTGAAGAGACTACATACATATTTGTGTGGTAGAACTTTCAACTTAATCACAGATCACAAAGCACTGATATATCTACTCAACAAAAGAGCAGATGAACTGAAGCCATCACTCGCCAGAAAAATAATGTTTCTGTCGCAATACGATTTCAAGATTTTCCACAAAGAAGGAACCAAGATATCAAATGCAGATTCACTTTCTAGACAGAAGTACGATACAGATTCAAATTCTGAAGATGAGCCGCACATATTTGCAGTCGGAAATGAACCCCGTACAAAACCTGTCTTAGACTTTTCAGATATAGAATTAGAATCACTCACTGTACAAAATATAAGGAGAGCTCAACGCAAAGATTACTTATTCAATTCGATATATCATTTTGTGAAACATGATGTACTCCCAACAGATAGTAGAATGGCTAAGAGAGTAACAAACACACACCAACAGTATGTAATACACGATCACATTTTATACCACATTTGGATCCAGAAGAAAGGAAACATACAGTATATACAGATGTGTATGCCAGAACAGTTTAGAACAGATATAATGAAATCACTACATGACTTGAAAACAGTAGGACATGCTAGTTCAGCTAAGATGTACCAGTCAGCCTTACACAGATTATGGTGGCCAGGTATGTATTCACATTTTGAAAATTATGTAGCCAGCTGTGGGACATGTTTAGAAGCTAACAGAGGACACTACCCGAAGGTAGCACTGAAGCCACTGCCAGTACCCAACGGAGTATTTGACACAATTCACCTCGATTTATTAAGCATACAGACCCCATCGAATGGATACAAATACATTCTGGTGATAATAGATGCATTTTCAAAGTTAGTAGTAGCAAAAAGTTTGAAAACGAAAAATGGTAAAACAGTAGCCTCAGCAATCTACAATGAATGGTACCTCAAGTATGGAATACCTAAGCAGTTGAGTTATGCTCACCACGACAATGGTCTTGAGCTAGTCAACCGATGGTCACACACACTGTATGAAATGATCAACGTAAAAGTTAAAAGAAATACGCCATACATGCCTCGTTCAAATTCACAAGTTGAAATTGTGAACAAAAGCATACTCAGCATCTTACGGAAGCTAACTAAAGATCAACCCAGCAAATGGAGTTCGATGTTACAATACACCGTGATGGCAATCAATAGTAGAGTAAACGAATCCACAGGATACAGCCCGTTCTATCTTACACATGGTGTCAACATGAGAGATATTGTAGACGTACATCTTCCAGATATTCCAGAAAACATAGCAAAAACAAAAGAACAAGCATACAAGTTTTGGTTAGACAAATTGTCTACAGTTCGAAGTTTCGCAAAAGAAAACATTGCAATAGCTAAGAAGATTCAGAAGAGAAACTATGATGCCAGAGGAACTAAACGAAATCCATTTTCCATTGGAGATCACGTTTACATAAAAGTCGAACATTGGCCAGAACAAGCAGACAGCAAACTGAAGAATTACTACAAAGGTAGGTATACAATCGTAGGATTTCAATCAGACACGAATGCTATACTAGCAGACGAGAAAGGTAAACACCTTCCAAGAAGTTTTTACATAAATAAACTCAAAAAGTGTAAAGTTAGAAAACAGATTCCTGCAAACAAACATCAGCAGCGACCAAACTCGGAATCATCTACCAGTAGTAGTGAAACCGAGATCGCATATTCAGATGTACAAAATGATTCGGACAGAAATAGCAATACAGAACACAACATTTCTGAGGAAGATGAAAGCCCTGATGGTGAATCAAATTCAGATAATTGTCAGCACAATATATCTGACCAGACAGACACAGATGAAAATTCTGAAAGCATGTCTGACGTGGATTCCACAAGTTCAAACAACGAGCAACCACAAAAGTCAACCTCAGATGCCTTCATTCAGAAACCAGATACACAGACTTCAGAAGTCGACAACGAGAAAATCGCAGATAACTTCCCAACTGATGAATATTTTTCGGATGAAAATGACAGCAAGAACGCAGCATATCATCCAATAGCAAAGATATTCAGAAAACGAATTCTGCCAGACAGATCAACTCAATATTATGTGAGTTACAAACATCACCCCGCCAAGAAAGACAGAGTTTGGATAAACGAGTCCGATATGAGTCCGGAATTACAACAATATGCGAGAAATAGAAAGTTGCAAATTAGAAAAGCCAACTTGAACATGATTAGCACATGTTTCTAATACATATCTCATAACATCACTATACTAACACAATACACCATCCAAGATAGTCAAAATAAATAATATAACACCGATTCCTAGTAGGAGTTGCGATCATATTGATGCTTCAGGCTGCGAATTGATAATTTAATAAAAATTCGGCTGACCATTAGATTACCTTACTGACAATCGCGTAAACTCCCCAGCATCAAAAGACACTGTTACCATAGAGGGGAAAGATCAGTCAATCACAATGAAGTGAGACCATTCCACATCCTCGAAAAATCAGATATTATACTATTTCAGAATAACTGGATAGGTGTATAGGTATGTACAGCAAGGTCGTATATATATAGAAGCAACTAGGTTAGGGTAGGATTTCATGGAATGCTGCAGCTTTCATGTAGTCACAATTGTCCTGTTCGTGGTGCTCCTAGACCGGTATGTTACTTATACTATACCTTGATACCAGTACCTGAAATAAACTGTTTATATACACAATGATTCAAAATAGTCTTATCATAATAGTCTACTGGATCATACACTGATATTATTCTGCTATGTATATTAGAATACTAGTCAACTATATGCATGAACAGCAGTCGTATCAGCAACATTGTTACACATTACAGTTATTACATACACTTCATTATACTATAGTTTACCAATGACCATGATATTGGCATCTCATAAAAAAAATATACAAGTACGCCACGCGTACATCGTAGCTAATTTGAGAATTACACTTGTTCTGCAAATGAATTCAACATTCTTCACAGTGACTCTAGACTTTGCTAGTTACATTATATCGAACATAGCATCTACATCATAATTACATGTATACCAATACGTACACACATGGGAGATTGCAATTTCATAGAACGCCAGCACTTGTAAATCTTAAAGTAAAATTAAAACTTTAACGTAGAGTAAGCAATCGTATATGTATAATATTACTAGGCCATAGAGATGTAGTTTGTTTCATTGATCAAGTTATAATCGAACCACTGAAGATGCATTAAATTTTGCAGGCTAATAATATTCTCCATAATGGTACAACATAAATGTAGATCTACATCTATACAGTCAAGTTTGTAAAGTCAAACTATTGAAACATAACACAAAATGTAAACTCGATTAGTTCAAAAACTATTGAGATTTCCTCGTACAACCCTATGTATAAAAGTTTCATATTATTGTTAGCTATACTATGCAGCAAGAATTATTACATTCTATCAAATAGTTATAGAGATATACTCAATATAGTGTGCCAAGACACACCTGTATAATGCATACATGATAAATACTACACATTGACTGCAGACGCGGCAGCTACATAGCACAATTCTGTAACGATCATGATAACACATTACTTGTATTGATAAGAGATACATGTACAATGATACAGCACCATAGAATTATAAGCACTAGACTTATAAGAAAACATAAAATGTGAACCTTTTCTGAATGCTAACTACATTTAGTACATGTGTGACGGAATGCTCAGATAAATACATAATTTATATATAGACGATGTCATACATCAGAAATGTTAATAAATGTGTAGACTTTTGTATAGAGCATTACCGACACACAACATGTACACTGACTGAGGTATATAGTGTACATTGCCTGATGCGTCCGTAGGCATAACAATTACATGTATATAATTATGTTTCTTGTTATATTAATTATTATTATGTATGCATGAACATGTAAATAGTGTATGATTACATTTACCATCACAATTCTACTATTTAACCTGTACATTATTTAAATGACATAGAATGCATATAAGTTAATGCAGATATGGATTTGAATTATATGTTTTTGTATTTAAATACTGTATATAGCATGCTATACCATTGTTCACGACAACGGTGAACTAACCAAACCCCCCCCCCCCCCATGATAATCAGGTTATGTACATCATTTAATAGAGATCAAAGTATGAAATTTGGAACCAGTATACACTGTCTAACCCGAATAAGTAGATCTAGACATGTGGTCCGAAGAGCCCACTATCTTATTAACAACCAATCCCCGTAAGGCCCAAATACAATATACATTGTAAGTTACATGTCACAATATGATCATATTCTAGAATTTCTAGTAGTGCTATCTATATCCACAGTCTCACAACCAGACTGCACACAACTTTGATATATAATGCGATGCATGGATTCCCCTGGAGTATTCCTCTATATAGTTACCATGAAATACGTCATTGCATGCAAATTAGTTACTCATGATTTCTGTTAGACTGGAAATTTTAACTTACGATATGTTTCAGATTCCAGTGTATTCTCCTATTGGTCAGAAGACAGTTGCTGTATCATAGTTGCTCATATGACATCACACATTTTTAATAAGCTGGCGGGAATTCCTAACTTCAATTCTGTAGAAATTACACACTGTGCAGTAAACTAAAACAAAAGCAGTGTTCAATAAATCTACATTGTCTAACAGTATTACCGTTGATATCATGACAATAGTTACTATGTTCTGTTTGAGTTATACCAGACCATACCCTCTCATGTGATTGGTCAAATTTCATAAACTTGAAATGTTACATCCTAGTTACAGTACGTTCATTCCTTCAGATTACAATTGATTCATGTGCTTAGTTTAGCTACGATGAGATAACACTTTACCATAGACTTAGTTAGCATATATAATTCTGCATGCTACAATTCTAATAATGTATGTAGTCAGTTTCTACTATTCATGCAAATTAGCTTACCATATAGAGAATTCATTGATACCACCACAACGGTATAAACGCGTAACTCATGATGATTCAATCTGTAAATAATACATTGTGATTTGTGAATGTCTAAAGCCATCGTATTCAGATTTATTTGTATTCAGAAACTTATCCAATTACTCTATGTTCATTACACACAATAGTTGTAACGCTTACAGGATTATCATAATTGTAGAACTTATTCAGTGAACAGATTATCAAAGAGTTCAGATTATCTCTGTACCCTGAGCAGCCAGAATTCGGCTGAGCAACAAACCATCTTCATCTAAATTGCGATAGTCCAGACAACTTTTACAACTATTACGCTTCTATATTAATCTTATGTAAACTCTTGAAGCGAAAAATGTGTAGTGTAATCAGTTACAGAGTTCAGAATGTTATAACTCTCTGAACACAGATACTTAGGTAACTTTATACAAATTACTAGATGCATAATACATACTTTGTTGATTCTCTGTATAGGCCCTGTATCGGTGTATAAGAGATTATCTCTAAGCTGATGATCCGCCCCGTTTGTTACACACAGATATCGGTATACATGGAAACACACCACATTTTGAAACGTGGTCCACGTCTGAATACACACAGACAATCTGACCAGCAGTAGAATCTCCACATGTAAAACCATTTTGTAAAAATCTGAATAGACAGATTCATAATTTTAGAATTACAACATCAAGTTGAAAATGATTCGATAAGATATATTATATGCATGTGCTGTATACACCATGTTATATTAATTATATGTTACTGTTATATGTTAAAATAATGTACCATACTTATTATAGAGTGCTGTGTTATAATGTACATCTATTTATTGTACCTTAGTGTGCTGTGTCCATTACAAATGAAGATCTATGTCTACGTATAATCTTTGCAGATAAGTAATTCTCTATGTATTGTCTGTACCACAAACATATTATTCACCTCACACAAATCCAGAAGCCAGCAGCAGATAATCTGACTGCGTAGTTGCTCACCAAAGTGAATTTCAGCTTAATCCTATCCCAAAGCCACACCTCCAGTTATCTCAACTCAGAGATTACAGAGTTGCGACCAACTCACTTCATACAACAGCCCGTAATCTGTATAGATTATTGTTACAAACAAAACTTTACGTGTTTATGAATGAAAACATTGGTTGCAAGTGAGCAAGCTAATATTGAAGCTAGCCTAAAATCTCAGTTGTTAATCCGTGTGATTATATTTCACGAAAACAAATGTTTATATTTGCATGGTAATTGCCCATAATACTATTATATACACGCTGATATGACTAACTATATATTACAACTGTATTGTACCTTAGCATTATTGAAAATTGTTAATAGTTATAATATTTAGGAATATGTCTGGAGACATATTTTCCACTTTTGCGGGTAGATATACCAAGGCATTATATACAGATCCATAATTGCCAGGTATATATGCAATATAGTACTTTGATATTACTTTATATATTAATAATTGTCACCTTTATTAATTGCACTTAACATTTATAATGACATTAACTTATACATATTATAATACATGTTATATAAAGATATAGATTTCTATGATAATCAAATCGTATCTCTCGTGCATAGCTTACCCCTGCCACCCTTTCTCACGGCTATAGTCGTGAGAAAGCACGCTAATCCAGCTGACCTAAAGCTTTAATGAGAATTAACAAAAAGGCATTGCACAGGAGATGCGAGGAGATTAACTAACTAAACATGCATTAGTTACTAACCAGATAACCACGTGAATAAACAACTTGATAACATTATACAGATGAGGTGTGTTCTATTCAACTTACTAGACGTCGAGAATTATTATATATTCGTATAACTTCAACCTGTGCTCTCCCCAGCACATGCCAAGTTATATTTGGTGGAGGAATCTTATAAGCCAAGCGGACAAAATTATCTCGTGGACTTTTATGTGAAGTGCAACAAAAACTTTAGAAGGATTTCAGAAACAAAATTCAACTATGCTTTCATACATGGACTATGAACAAACGTATGACACGCAGACGCCGCAGATTTCTACAAAGAATCAAAACATTTTATAATCCTATAGCAGACATTGAAGACAATAGTGACTACGATTTAGAAGAAGAAGAAGAAGTTGACGAGCCGGATAATCTGGAAAACATGGCCGCCACCTCAGCAGAAATAGAAACTCTGATGAAGAAGTACACAACACAGAAAGTGAAACTTCACGCTTTGGAACCGTTTACATTTGGTGGTTCCATCAACGAAAACTCTCGTGATTGGATTAAAAAATTTGAGAACTATACAACTCTGAACAAGACACCAGAGGCTGATAAACTAATAATGTTCGAAACACTCCTCACTAAAAGTGCTTCGTGCTGGTTCACAAATTTGAAAGAAGATAAGAAGAAGACGTGGATTGTGCTTAAGAAACAATTTGAAGACACATACTTCAACTCAAATTCATGGGTTAATTCCCAAAGAATTGAAAACAGAAAACTGAGACCAGGAGAAACTTGTTCGAACTATATCAACGACCTAATTGAATTGTCTCAACTTACAGGACTCAGTGATTCGGAACTGAGCAAAGCAATACTACGAGGACTACCTAGCTCATTGAGACACCAAGTTGTAGCACATAATCCCCAGACAATCAATGAAACAGTGCAACGTGTTATATTAAGTGAAGCTATGATGAACGAATCATCACCGGATGCAGTCTGTACCTTAGACGACAGTGCAATAACATCAAAACTTGATAGTTTTGTAAACACTCTAACATCATCACTAGATGGAATAGAAAAATCTTTCAAAAACTATAAGGACTTAGCAGAAAATGTGTCGAAAAACAATAGCATCAATGCTACACACCCGACCATACGATGTACAATTTGTGGGAAGACGAATCATACTGAGGAAAACTGTTTCTCCAAACAATGCAGCATATGTGGAAAACGCAATCACACTGCAGATACTTGTTTTTATAAACAGCAGAACAACGGACAATTCAGATTTAATCAACGACCCCGAGGCAGACGTCAATATAGAAATGGTTTCCAACGCCAAGGATTTCAACAACAAATGAGACCACAATATTATGATGCGCAACAGATGCAGTTCCAACCAACGCAACAGATGCAGTTTCAACCGACGCAGTTT
>JAOPTS010000066.1:0-17962 GCA_051531955.1 Reichenbachiella sp. | reverse complement strand
ATCAGATGAGGAAGAAAATCCTTCTTAAAATCAATTTTACTCATGGAATACTAGGTGTCAAAATTCGGATCGTAATATTAAGAAAATCAATTGGCATTATTGACTTGTGTGATAAATAAATGAGTACGTCAACCTTTTCTAAGCCCCATCAAATGACCATTGATACCTCACAATTTACCGTTTGGCAATAAATAAAATCTTTAGTTGATGAAACTAAGTAAACAGTATGAGCATCCTATAAAGATAAAACCAATACTACTACACCTAAGTCATGAGTAACAATAATGCACTGATACTGTATGAAGAATATAGTTATTGTTTTGGAAAGCAAATCAAGGTGAGCAATGTAATGAATTCCAATCTCGGGACTAATGCAATCGTATTATGTATTGAACCTAACGGATCAATTGTATTATTTAGTCAACTTAATTTACCTATTATCACTAAACTGATTGCAGCAGAGCTTTGTATTGATGAACGTGTCATTACCATTATTCCCCAAGAAAAAAACTGTAGCTCTCCAGAACAATGCTATAAACAGATTCAAAAACTAAGCGCCGTAGCAAGAGAATTATTCATACAGGTAGCCGCTAACAAATGGAATATTTGTCCTACAGAATGTAATATCAAAGATGGTGCAGTGTATCATAACAGTAAAAATTACCATTATAGATATTCGGAGTTACTGTTAAATGCCAGTGAACTAACACCTCCTCAACACCCTCCTATTATCAATCAGGTGATCAACTAAAAAACCAAAGCTTGATGGCCATACTAGACACCGCCACAATTAGAAAATAACGAATCCACTGTCACCCTCAAGCAGACCAACCACCAATTGCGGTCCCTGCTCCTATCAATGAAGAGATGGACAGCCAGATAGAATCATTAATCATCAGCCTGTCAAACACAAATTATTAGTTACTAAATAATACTTATATGGGCGATTCTAAAAAATGACAACTAAATCAAACGGCCTATTACACAACATACTTTATTGACCATAAACAACTTGGTCAAAACAAAAAATAGAGTAGGTAATTATACTTAGGTAAATTACCTATATATTGCACGAATAAAATTTAACCAACCACATAACTGACCTTATACTTTTCTAAACTAGCCAGGACTAATATTACCCCCTGATATTCAAGGTTCAAATCGAATCCCGTTTTATTGTTCTACATCCTAATTTTGAAAAAGAATACACAGTAGTGGTTACATCTATACTAATATGAAAAACCTTACTACTTTAAAATCATTCCTTCTACTAATAGGAGCTCTATTACTTAATGAGTACTCATTTGCTCAAACAGGAAACACTCTAGCAGGGACTGATGTTACTAATGGTTCTGGAGACTATAACGCCAGTTTTGGGTATAGAGCTGGAAAACCGGTTGGTGAGTCATCAGACTACAATGCGTTTTTCGGTTCTTATGCTGGATATGGCAATACTTCATCCCAAGAAAATAGCTTTTTAGGGTATAAAGCTGGATACACTACATCTACGGGAGACTACAATGTTTATCTTGGTAGATCCGCAGGAAATAATGGAAATGGTTCTGGAAACACATTTATTGGATTCAAAGCAGGGCATAACACTACTGGGTCTAATAATGTTTTTATCGGAAAAAACACTGGATACTATGAAACTGGTTCAAACAAGCTATACATTGACAACAACTCCACTTCTTCCCCTCTTATCTATGGAGATTTTGGTGCTAATACTTTAAAATTCAATGGATCTACTACTACAACAGGTGCTATTACTGTAGGCAGTTCAAGTACTTATCAAGCAATTATACAAGGTTCTGCAAACAGAAATGGTCTTCTAGAAGTTAAGCAAAAAGGATCTAATGGTTGGTCAGGTATTTCAGTCGAGCATACAACTTCCTCTGCATGGTCTTTGATGGGTGATCAAGATGATTTTGGAATTTATGATGACTACAACAACGAATGGGCTTTACAATACAATGAAAATAGCTCTATTGATTTATATTACAATGGTAGTAAAAAACTCAACACCTCTTCTACAGGGGTGACTGTTTCGGGAGCAGTTGCTACCTCTTCACATGGTTCATCAGCCAATTGGAAAACTGCATATGACCAAAGAGGGTCAGCGATTGCGGGTACAGGACTGACGTGGAGTGGCGGAAAACTAAATGCATCAAGTACTCTATGGTCTGTCACTGGGGATGACATGTACTACAATGGTGATTTGAGACTAAAATCAGGTGCATTTTTAGATGATGATATTTCTATGGGGGGTAACAATGACGACTGGATCAGACTCAATGGATACATCGAATTAAAATCTAACACTGATAATTACGGTATTGTTCTAAGAGACAAAGACAATACACAATACCTTGGAATCACACAAGCCAATGGATATAGTTATTTCGCAGATACAGGATCATCAACTAATTATTTCCTAAGAGGTAATGGTGCTGATGCACATGTGAGAGGAACGCTCAGTGCCGCTTCAGTATCAGCTGCTACAAGTGTTAGTATTGGCACAACAGATGTAGCTACTGGCTATATATTAAATGTAAATGGCGCAGCTATTATGGAAGAAGTCAATATCGCTTTAAAAGGGAATTGGCCAGATTATGTTTTCGAAGAAACTTATGAACTTAACTCTTTAAAGGAAACAGAATCTTTTATAGAAAAAAACAAACACTTGCCCAATGTACCTTCTGCACAAGAAGTTGAGGAGAAAGGCATTAATGTAGGCGAAATGAATGCCATTCTTCTTAGAAAAATAGAAGAATTAACACTTCACATGATAGACCAAAACAAGAAAATGGAAATCTTGTTAGATAGAGTTGAAGAATTAGAAATTACTAAATAATCTTAAACTCTCAAGAGCATGAAAATATTATTACAACTACTACTTATCCTGGTCATATGGATACCTAGTAAACTCTATGGTCAAGAGTACAAAACTGTCCTCAATGAGGAATTGAATAATTATGGAGGGTTTTCCTATAGAGTTATGGAAAATCTTAAACTAACTCCAGGCTTCAAGGTAAACGCAAGCACTGATGGCACTTTTAGAGCTTATGCAGTTGATTTCAACCAATTTGTCTATGTACCTGACGACTCTTTTGAACAAAGGTTGATCGATCTAGGTTATGATGACGTATTGGATAACTTTATTCTTAGGTCAACTGCTAGTACTATCACATCTATTTCTATTAATGGCGTGGGGTATACTGTTTTAGATTTTACAGGAATTGAGGCCTTTGTATCTTTGGAAGAGTTATTTGTTACTAATCAAATAAACATTTCAAGTTTGGATATATCTAAAAACACACAACTCAAAGTTCTTTATTTAGCGTACTGTAAGATGACCGAACTGGATGTAACTAAGAATACGTCATTGATAAGTTTACATTGTTCTAACTGTGACATTAGTCAGCTAGACCTTTCAAACAATAGTGAATTGACTCATTTAAACCTCAATTCGAACGAAATGTCTCAATTGAACATTTCAGCAAATACTTCATTAGCCGTAATTAAGTGTAAGAGTAATAATTTAACAAGCTTGGATATTTCAGCAAACACTTCATTAACCGTAATTGATTGTAGTTATAATAATTTAACAAGCTTAGATGTTTCAAATCATATTGACTTAACAGAATTAAATTGTAAATCCAATTTAATTCAATGTATTCAAGTAAATGAAGACCAGTATGATGAAACATCTCCTAACTGGGATGTAGCTGATTACTGGGATAAAGATGAGGCTTCCTTTTTTTCTTATACTCCATGTAATGAATTAGAACTTGTCGCAATACCTGACATCAAATTCGAGCAAAGATTAATTCAAAATAATCATGATCATATTTTAGATGGGTACGTTTATAAAAAAGTGACAGAATCAATTGAAACCTTAGTATTAAGTTCAAGTGGGATAGTTGACTTAAAGGGTATTGAAGCTTTCACTTCAATTACTAGCCTTCATTGTACTGGTAATAATCTAAAAACTATAGACTTATCGAATAATACAGAATTATTAAACCTTTATTCTAGCTCTATTAATTTGACTAACTTGACTTTTTATAACCCTTCAAATATAAGACGATTAAGTATTTCATCTATTAATTCTACAAGTCTTGATTTATCTAGTTTCACGTCATTAAAACAATTTTCTTGTAGTAACAGTAACCTAACAAGTTTAGACTTATCTAAGAATGTAAATTTAGAATCTCTAAATTTACAAAAGGATAACATTACAAGTATTGACTTATCTAAGAATGTAAATTTAGAAAGATTAATTTTGTCATCTAATAACATTACAAGTATTGACTTATCTAAGAATGTAAATTTAGAAAAATTAGATTTGTATTATAATAAAATTACAAGTATTGACTTATCTAAGAATGTAAATTTAGAAGAATTAATTTTGTCATCTAATAACTTTACAAGTTTAGACATATCTAAAAACACAAGCTTAACTAAATTATATATTAATTGGGGATCCTTGACAAACCTAGATGTGTCTTCAAACATTAACTTAACAAGTCTAGATACTAAATATAATTTTGATTTAGAATGTATTCAAATAAACAACAATCAATTAAACGATACAGATCTTTTGGATAGCTGGCGTAAACAATACGCCGTTTACAGTTTGGATTGCGCAGGTGAATCAGGTGCTAGAAAATTAGACTTTTCAGAAGCAGTAAAGATTGAAAATGAAATTTTCAATCTTTACCCCAACCCAGCACAAGGCCACTTCACTATAGAAGTATCAAACAGCGAGGAGATGAGTATGCATGTTTATGATCTAACAGGGACGCTACTGTATGACAGGGCAACACTTGTATCTGGACCAAACAGATTCCAAACTCAACAGTTTAGCGAAGGTTTTGTTATGATTGTATTGACAGATCAAGAGGGTATCAGCATAACTAAAAAGTTATTGATCCAACATTAACAGCCATTAGATTGATTGTATTTAGAAAGGCAAGCATCAAATGCTTGCCTTTCTTTTTTGCTAGAATCATACAACTACTGATTATACTACTTTATAGTATTCCCCAATGACAGGACCACAAACTGTGGTTGTTAAGGTGACTATTTCTGTCTGACCATGCCACCCGTTTCGGTTTTCTATGCCACTTTAAGAGTGGTGTAATTTTAGCAAAAATTATTGATTGATCATTCCTTTTCTTAGTGATTCTCCGGATAGATTTATCCTATGTGAGGAGTTGACCATCCTGCCTAAGATTGCATTTACGATTGTGCTTTCTCCAATAATGTCATACCATGCCGATACAGGTATCTGGGAAGATATGTTTGTTGATAATTTGGCGTGTCGTTCGTCTACGATATCCCCGCCTGCGGCTGGCAGGCATGAGTACTATACTTGCTGTATTGTCCAAAGATTGTAAACCAAAGTCATCAAGTGTAAGCAGCTTTGCTGAAACGATCTTTTTAAGTTCCTTGATGTAGGTTCCGTCTACTTTAGCTAGTTTCAATTTAACCAGCCAACACCTGCTTAATTGTCATAATTGATACGGCGACTAGTAAGAATATAATCCCCTTGTCTTCTTGATCGACGTAGACACAACCAACCAATCCCCTATCTCAGCATTAGCCAACTATACCAATACAGATTTGACCTTTCGTCAATGGTTATTTACCGTTTGGCAATAAATAAAATCTTTAGTTGATGAAACTAAGTAAACAGTATGAGCATCCTATAAAGATAAAACCAATACTACTACACCTAAGTCATGAGTAACAATAATGCACTGATACTGTATGAAGAATATAGTTATTGTTTTGGAAAGCAAATCAAGGTGAGCAATGAAATAAATTCCAATCTCGGGACTAGTGCAATCGTATTATGTATTCAACCTAACGACTCAGTTGTATTATTTAGTCAACTTAATTTACCTATTATCAATAAATTGATCGCTACAGAACTTTGTATCGATCAACGTGTCATTACCATTATTCCTCAAGAAAAAAAATGTGACTCACCAGAACAATGCTATAAACAGATTCAAAAACTAAGCGCCGTAGCAAGAGAGTTATTCATACAGGTAGCCGCTAACAAATGGAATATTTGTCCTACAGAATGTAATATCAAAGATGGTGCAGTATATCATAACAGTAAAAATTACCATTATAGATATTCGGAGTTACTGTTAAATGCCAGTGAACTAACACCTCCTCAACACCCTCCTATTATCAATCAGATGATTAATGAAAATTTAAGACCATACTAAAATCAATACAGAAATACCTATTCAAGTCCAATCAATGAAACCATAGATGTGCCATCTATAAAAATTGTTGAACTAAAATGATAGCGCCAAAAACTCCAAAGACAATGCCCCAATACTCCATTTTAATCCAAAACAGACTATGATTTGGCTTCAGTTCTATTTCTTGTCCAGTTTCTTTGTCCACATATATTTTACCTTCTTGCTGATTCCATTTTTTGCCCATAAACCAACTGAAAGCTGCGGTCACAAAAAATGAGAGCATAAATATCAAATCAACTTTCCCACTTGGCATGATCATTACCAACAATACAAATGTCAACACTAATACCAAAACTGAAAAGACACCCTTTCCCGACCAAACTATCATATTATTCTTTTAAAACTCTCCCGACTCCTTTTTTAAGTCCTTTTCAGGTAATACGGACTTTGTTCAGGTTGTAAAACCTAAAACATTATTTCGATCAACTAAAAAACCAAAGTTTGATGGCCATACCAGACACCGCCACAATTAGAAAATAACGAATCCACTTGTCACCCTTATTGACACTGATACGACTAGCAGACCAACCACCAATTGCGGTCCCTGCTCCTAACGTCAACCCCAGCACCCAGTCCACCTGCCCTTCCCATACAAATATGATGAGCGAAAAAAAAGTGTAGACCAAAGCCACAAACACCTTGATCGCATTGACTTTGACTAGGTTAAATTTATTAACAATACTCAAGGTTGCGATGATGATAAAGCCAACTCCTGCATGGATAAAGCCTCCATAGATACCAATAAAAAAGAATAGAAACACAGAAGTAATCTGCTTCCCTTTACTCATTTCTTCTTCTCCTTCTTGTTTTGATTTAGTCCCGAATATGGTCATCAACAATACCAATACCATGACAATGGCTAGTATCCTATTGAACAGCTCCCCATCAATATCCACGGCAATTTTAGCACCGATCACTGCTCCTATCAATGAAGAAATGGACAACCATATAGCAAACGGAAACGTAGAAACACCTTTGCTCTTGAAGCCACTCACTGCAAAAATATTTTGCATGAGTATCCCCACACGGTTGGTACCATTGGCCATGGCTGGAGGCAAGCCCATGAAAATCAGCATTGGCAATGTCAACAAAGAACCTCCACCTGCAACGGTATTGATGAATCCAGCTAGAATCCCTACTCCAAATACCATCAAATATTTTAGCTCTTCCATTTTATAGTTTGTTTACTTCAAGTAGATCTGGACATTGTGACAATAGATCGGTTTGACTCCTATTCAATTTGGGATGAACAAGGTCCTTTGCCAACTCGACCATCGGTACCAAAGTAAATCTACGATTCTGAATCTCTGGGTGTGGCACTTTCAAATCCGGCTTATCAATCACCAAGTCATCAAAATAAAGAATGTCAATATCAATGAGTCGTTCGCCCCATTTCTCAAACCTAATCCGCCCTAATTCCTTTTCAATCGCCAAACAATGCTCCAATACCTGATCAGCATCTAATTCCGTATCTACTTTGATTATTTGATTCAAAAAGTCACTTTGATCCTCTTTGCCCCATGCTGCAGTAGAATAAATGGAGGATTTTGTAATAACACTGCCAACCTGAACACTTATGCTGTCGAGAGCATCTTGTAAATTGGTTTGCTTGTCACCAAGATTGGTTCCAAGCAAAAGAAAACAAACGCTCATTATTTTTATTAATTATAATTTCGTGTGAAGCCTATTTGAATAGCTTTGCAATATCACAATTTTATCTAAAACTATAGGTATGTCATTTTTTAAATCTGTCCTTTCAACCATTACTGGTTTAGTCGTGTTCAGCTTTGTTGCTGGATTTTTATTCATCATGACCATCGTCGGGTTGGTGGCCATCAGTTCAGAAGATGCGCCTGAGGTCAAATCCAATTCTGTCTTGAAGATCAATTTACACGGTAGTGTAAAAGAACGTGTGGCAGAAGACCCATTTGCAGAGTTGTTCCCAGAATCATCTGATTCTGCTATTCCCCTACTCAAAACCATCGAAGCGATCGCTGTTGCCAAAGAGGACGAGCGTATCATGGGTATATATCTAGAACATGGCAATCTAGCAGGTGGATATGCCTCACTTACGGAGTTGCGTAATGCCTTGCTTGACTTCAAAGAAAGTGGAAAATTCATCTATAGCTATGGCGAATACCTATCTGAGGCCAACTACTATGTAGCATCTGTGGCGGACGAAATCTATCTCAACCCAATGGGTGCCATGGAGTTTAATGGATTGAGTGCCAACGTCACTTTCTTCAAAGGGCTGTTGGACAAATTAGAAATCGAAGCTCAAATATTCAGAGTAGGAACTTATAAAAGTGCCGTAGAGCCATTTATGAGAAAAGACATGAGCGAGCCTAACAAGGAACAAATCACTGCCCTAATCCAAGACCTATATGGAGAATACATCAAGTCTGTTGCTACTTCAAGAGACATCTCAATAGAAAAATTGATCAACATCTCGGATCAAATGCTGGCCAGAGAGCCAGAAGATGCTTTGGAGTTCAACTTGATTACAGCGGTAGGCTATCAAAACGAAATCAGTGCTAAACTGAAAGAGACACTGGGTTTAGAAGAAGGTGACAAAATCAGCAGTACAAACATCAATGGATATATCAAAACCTTAGATTCTGATTACTCTAGCAACAAAATTGCGGTGATCGTAGCAGAAGGAGAGATCGTATCAGGTGATGGTAGTGTAGACAATGTAGGTTCTAGAAAATTTGTGAAGGCCATCCGAGATGCGCGTGAAAGCAAAAGAGTAAAAGCAGTCGTGATCAGAATAAACTCTCCAGGTGGTTCGGCCTTAGCATCTGACGTGATGTGGAACGAGATCATGTTGACCAAAGCAGTGAAACCTGTGATAGCCTCTATGTCTTCTGTGGCCGCCTCTGGTGGGTACTACATGGCCATGCCTTGTGACACTATCGTCGCTCAGCCTATGACTGTCACTGGCTCTATCGGCATCTTTGGTATGATTCCTAATATGGGACAATTCTTAGAGAATAAGTTAGGTATCACTTCGGATGGTGTCAACACAGGCGAATTCTCTAACCTATATAGAGTATCTAGTGCATTGAACGAAAGTGAGAAAAACGTAATCCAAAGCATGGTAGAGCAAGGATATGAAGCCTTCACATCCAAAGCCGCTGAAGGCAGAGGAATGAACATTGATGATCTAAAAGCTGTCGCATCAGGTCGTGTATGGACGGGAAATCAAGCCAAACAAAACGGATTGGTAGATATACTAGGCGGATACAATGACGCAGTATTGTTGGCCGCTACTGCGGCTGGTACTGAAGAAGACTATATGGTCGCTTACTACCCTGCTTTGAAATCTAAATGGGAAGAAATGTTTGGAAATTTCGCATCTGAAGCAGAGGCAAGAATCATGAAAAACCAATACGGAGAATTCGCTAAATATGTCAACGTATTAAAAGACTTAAAAAATCAAGAAGGTATTCAAGCAAGAATGCCATTTGAATTAGAAATTAAATAGCTTTACGCCCCGAAAGCAGATGCTTTATTATCGAAGAAAAAAACACCTAGAAATATGCTATCACGCAACGACTGGACAAGGGAAGAAATAAAAGATATATATGACATGCCCGTCATGGATTTGATATACCGTGCCGCCTCGGTACACAGAGCTTATCATGATCCTAACGAAGTACAAGTTTGTACCCTATTGTCAGTTAAAACTGGTGGTTGTTCTGAAGACTGTTCCTACTGCCCTCAAGCTGCTAGATACAATACTGATGTGGAAGTTGAGAAATTAATGGACGTTGACAAGGTGATCAAGGCTGCCAATAATGCGAAAGCATCTGGTAGTACTAGATTTTGCATGGGTGCGGCTTGGAGAGAAGTGCGTAATAACAGAGACTTTGACAAAGTATTGGAAATGGTCAAAGGTGTCAATAAAGTAGGACTTGAAGTATGTTGTACTTTAGGTATGCTGACAGAAGATCAAGCTCAAAAATTGAAAGATGCTGGTTTATATGCGTATAACCACAACTTAGACACTTCTGAAGAACATTATGGTGATGTGATTACCACCAGAACTTACGATGATAGGTTAGATACATTGAAAAATGTAAGAAACGCTAGAATCTCTGTTTGTTCAGGTGGCATCATTGGATTGGGTGAAAAAGATGAAGATAGAGTAGGAATGCTTCATACTTTGGCAACTTTACCAGAGCATCCTGAATCAGTACCAGTCAATGCACTAGTTCCTGTAGAAGGAACTCCTTTGGAGGATCAACCTAGAGTTTCTATCTGGGAAATGATCAGAATGATTGCTACAGCAAGAATCATCATGCCAAATGCCATGGTTAGATTATCTGCTGGTCGTGTGACTATGTCTATCGAAGAACAGGGCATGTGTTTCTTAGCTGGTGCCAACTCAATCTTCGCTGGAGACAAGTTATTGACTACTCCTAATCCTGAAGAGGACAAAGACAAGCAAATGTTCCAAGTGTTAAACTTGAAAGCAAGAGCATCATTCAAAGATGGTGACCAAAACGTCCCTACTGATATCGAAATAGAACAAGAAGCTTAGTTTAGACTTTAGAGATTAGATACTAGATCTTAAGAAACAAAAAGGGTTCTCAATTAATTGAGAACCTTTTTTGTTTCTTATGGTCAGTGAGCAGAATTATACTCCAATCTCAATACTCATGACTCAATACTTTCTACTCATCAATCAATTCCCTACTCTTTGATCAGAATATCACCCTATGTTTATCCAAGGAATGCACGAATAAGTAATCGCTCCCCAACATCACTTTTTGATTCTAGAGAGTCAATCTTAAATATGGCGGGATTTACAGCTTGCAGAGAGGTTTCTATAACAGTTGAACAGCCATGATTCGAACATCATGTTAGTGATATTTTCAACTGCAACAGTTTTTCTCTTGTTGGATGAGTGGGCACTTAACGCTTCCATAGCTGCAAAAAACACAGCAATCGCCATTTATTGGCTTCAATAACTCTTTGCAATTTTCGCATTCATAGAAATACTGACATGCATTTGTTGGCATGCTTTCACTCTTTTGATGTCCGCATTTTGGACATGAAATGATTGATTCTAGAATTATTTCACTCATTTTGATTTGTTTACGAATTCTATATTACACCTTGTTCAGGATTCTAATATAACCGAACCTGTGATATAGTCGACCAACGTTCGGTCATATTTATTTCTTCTCATGAGGCACAGTGCAGAATCTTCAGGGCTTGCAAAAAACTCCAACGCTTCCTTTTCAGCTAAACCTCCATGCTCTCATATCGAATATTGTCACTCAGTTTTTTCTATAATCAAACAGTGATCTACAGACTGAACTTGGTTACCATCTACCGCGTCTATAGTTGTTAAGTTTGATTCTTCCGTCACGGTTCTAAAACCTGATTCCTCGGTCAGGGACTGAAGCTGACCGGGTTTAAAATGTTCGAATACCTCTTGTGCAAATGGCAGGTTGACCATAGAACTTGCAGGCCTGTATCCAATATACACTAGACCTCCAGTTTTCAATACTCGCTTCATTTCTTGTAAATGTGAGGCTATATTTTCCCAAAAGTAAACTGTATTGATTGTCAATATTTTATCAAAAGACTCATCCTCGAAAGACATTTTTGATGAGTCTTCGCATCTGACCAACAACTTCCCTTGATCAATTAGTTTTTTATTATTATTCTGAGTTTCACTACACATGTCTTCAGAAAAATCAATTGCTGAAATATTAATGTTTTCATTCTCTTTAAAAAACTTAGGAATTAGCTTACCATTCCCTCCGCCAATTTCTAATATTTCACACCCATCACCAATCTCCATTTTGGATAAGATGAAATCATAAATCTTTAAATTGGTAGAATTCATATTATCTGCCACACTCAAACCTATTTCTCCTGTTGGTTTTTTTAGCTGTTTCCCTAAATCTAATGGATCAAGTTTACTCATATATTTTACTTCAATGAATGCCAATGCCCAACTCGTATCCTTCGTGGTATTTGACGTGTGTTTTGTTTCGGTTACAAATTAGGAGAATATTCAATTTTCATCACTAACTTTTTTCAACCATGTGAGGAACAGTGAAGGTGTTCCGGCGCTGAGCAAAAGCAGAAAAGCTAACTATCAATAAACTGCCAGAGGATATCAGACCTTATTATTCATACTTTTCTTATTCTATGTGCAGTACTCACCATCCCACGGTTCAGAAAATGCAATAGTAGAACTTGGCTGTAGATTGTCCCTATATTTATTTAAGTATTGATGGCATTTCGTTTTTATTTCACTTTTGCCAATGCCATTTTAACAGCAAGCCCAGTTAATATAGAAGCCATAAACCATTTCTGTATTCTTAACCAGATTGGCTTTTTTGAGAACCAGTTCGCCATTTTTGCAGCAGATATTACAATCAAAAAATTAATTGAAAAACTTATTACTATCTGAATAATTCCGAGTTGAAAACTTTGACTTAAAATTGAGCCATATTCGGGTACTATAAATTGAGGGAAAAACGAAAGGTAAAACACTGCCATTTTCGGGTTTAGAACATTGGTCATAAGCCCTATATTAAAAAGTTTAAGGGGTTTGTCTATTTTCAAATTTTGTTCAGCGTCAAAAATTTTATTTTCTGATGTAACTGTTTTATACGCTAGGTATAATAAGTACCCTACCCCAAGAAATTTAACTACTATGAATGCATATGGGACGGCAAATAAAATTGCAGTCAGTCCAAAAGAAACCATAAGTATATGGAATAGGAAACCACACATTACGCCAATGAGTGACACAACACCTGCTTTTTTTCCTTGAGATAATGACCTTGAAATCAGATAAATCATATTCGGCCCAGGGGAAAGAACCATTATCAGAGATGCTAATCCAAATAATAATAAATCGTTAATTGGTATCATACTTTATTTGTTCTGCTAATTTCTTGAATTCAGGATTATGATTTTTTAATGCTCCCTAACCTATACATCAAGCGTACGTTTTTTATAATTAAGTTTCGACTGCAATATAGCTAAATCCCAGATTCAGCTCATACTTTTTCTTTTCCATAAACTTAATAGCAGATTGAGTGGTGCTTGGCTACCCCCTCCCCCCGATCGGGCGCGTTTGCAACGCGTTCGTCCATTTCACTTTGAAATACTTCTCTTTATTTCATCTCAGAAAAGTATAAGTTTCAAGACCCAACTGGGCTTTGTTATGTTACGAGTACAGTTATTCACTGGATAGATTTGTTTACAAGAAAGGAGTTCAAACATATTATTATTGATTCATTAAAACACTGCCAAAAGGAAAAGGGCCTCATAATTTATGCGTGGTGCTTGGTACCTTCGCATCTTCATATGATGGCTGGTAGTCGAAATGAGGATCTCTCTTCGATTATGCGAAATTTCAAAAAAAGTTCACAAGCAAGAGAATCATTGAGGAGCTAGATGTAATCAATGAAAGTAGAAAGAAATGGCGAATCAGGGCTTTTAAAAATGCAGAAAAAGAGCGCAAGAGGATTTCGAAAAACAAGGTATGGTAAGAGGGCAATCATCCTATACAAGTAGCGTCAAACAAGTTTTTAAACGAGAAATTGGATTACATCCATTACAATCCTATCATAGCTGAGATAGTAGATCAACCAGCGCATTATTGGTATAGCTCATCGAGGGATTATGCTGGAAAGAATGGATTATTGACTATTGAAATGATTGAATAGAGAACGCGTTGCAAACGTGATCATCGGGGTTTTGTAGTGGATAGTACATTAGATATCTCGGTCTATTAGCTTTTTAAGCTGATCTTCCTCATAGTCACTCAGTTCAATCTTTTCTAAGATCGGTTCGAAGTTAAGATGTGGGTATTTTAAGATAGCTAACTTAACAGAAGCACTAAACGTTTCTCTTTTCCACTTCCCTAAAGCTCTCGTTGTTTTTCTGAAAATCCTTAGTGTTCTTTCTTCATCAGGATACTGAGCCAAAGCTTGATAGAGCATTCGAAATTCTGCGTAGTTATAATGGAATCTGTGCCACCTCTTTCTGAATTGTTTCGATAATACTTTCAAAAATTCCTCATCTGGAAATTCTCTCATTGCTTTAAATCCAGAGTATGCTCCTTTTTTTTGTTTGGCCCTTTTAATGATAATTCCCTTGTCACCTCCTTTTTTGAATTTAGCAAGGTTAACTAGTGCACTACCATTTCCTGATATAGCATACTGACGTATAGCTGAGTAATAATATTCATCATTAGGCAAGTGTTCAATTAAATCGTTCTTATATGAGCTCCGAATTTTATCATCGAAAATCAGGATGCTATCCAATTCTATTTTCTTCTCTAAAGTTAGTGACTCCTTCGGGAATAAATTGAGATAGAAGTCATTTATTGAATAGCTTCTTATAACATCAAAGGACTGTGTAGCAACTACTCTATTGTCTCGCAGATTGTTAATTAGAAAACCATACAGTTCTGGGCTATTTCGTTTAGCTAGAGCTAAATACGCATAGCAGTTAACAACACTATTTTCATGTTTTAACAGAATTAATAATTCTTTGTCATTTGCTCTCTGTTGAAGGTTTTCAAACTTTCTCCATAGCTCCGATTCACGACCTCCAATCCCTACTTGTGAGTATTCAAAAACTCTCTCTGTTGATAAAGAGTCTACTATTCCTCTTACTTCATCTGATAATGATTGTGATTTGCCTTGGAGTTGCAAGAACAGCAATGATAGAAACATATACGTAGGTAATTTTGGCATAGGTATTTTCCAAACGCCTAGCTATCCTCTGTGGTGCTTGACGTGTATTTTGTTTCGGTTACAAATTAGGAAAATCTTCGATTTTCATCACTANNTTCCGGTGCTGCTAGAAACCGCTGCACTCGACTCTAGCAGTAATCACCATAGAGAGATAGGTGATGTTAGAGAGCTTTTATTTTTCTAAGATGCTATCCAGTTCAGAGTTGTATGGGATATCAACTAAATCATCAAAATCATCATCTAGAACTCCCATCTCAATTACTCTGTTCTTTTCTTCTTCTGTTCTCTGGTCAAGGCAATTTGCTCGTTCAGCCCGATCATTAAATTCAGCCAAGGTTTGAGTTTCCCAATTGTCAATATTCAAAGAATCTATTTTAAATGTATTGTCATTCAGCCACGTAAGCTCTATTTCCCCATATTCATGCTTCAATTTAAGTTGGTGTTCGGGCGAAATATCAAAAAATAACGTGTCTATTTTCGGAGGGAGACTTACGTTGATTCCAGATATAATAATGAAATTTTTGTAAATTCTATTTGTGTGAAGCATTACGTATATTTCTTCGGATTCATTTGTTAGATGCAACATAAGACTATCACTAATTATATATTCCGTGTAAGATCCATCTCGCATGCATTGGTACCAAGAACCTATTATAGGATTGGGGTTATTCTTTTGTCGACACTCCTGAAATAATAAAAGAATGATAATTATTGATAAGGTTCTCATCAGTATATGCTCTCTAACGTAGGTGTAAAGTACACATGTACTTTACACCCACTATTTTTTATCCAAATGTAATAGATTCAATCAGTCTAATCCAAAACATAAAAAAGCCACCTACTCAAACTGAGTAGGTGGCTTTTAATTATTGCTAAGTCCAATTAATCTTTGACGACAAATCGGGCAGCCTGATAGCCATTGTAGAAGGCCGTATTGGAGCGTTTGAAACGCTTGAGGATATTGTCCAATCTACCGAGCACTTTATCTCCCTCTTCGAAGAGTTCCAACAACCCCATGGTAGCCACACGAGAGGCTACTTGAAAGGCCCGGGGCTTGCCACGCATCGTACTAAAATTGTCATAACTCTGCTTGGCATCATCAAGTTGGGCATTGGAGAGGCCATAATCGGAGAGTTTGTCCACCTCAGTAGTCAGGAGGTCTAACATATTCTTGGTTTTGATTTCAAAATCCTCATGTGTCAGTCTAAAATAGTCTGTTGTACTATTGACAGCTTGAACCAGTAGCTGTGAGTTGTCGGTATCAGCAGCATAAGCCTCCAATACATCATCTAGAATATCCATTTTCTGTGCGAGAGCCTGTTTGCTCTGGCGCAGTGATTTACCTAAGAATACCTGTACAGCATCTTGTTGCTGCGCGGTGGTTTTTAGTTGATCGATGATATCGGATAATTGTGTCTTGTAGGTTGCTGCAATCGGGATGACACTCCATACTCCCGTGTTCAGATCTAGATAAATGTTACTGTCCTGATACATTTCCAGACGGTTGATTTGTTTTTGATTCATGATTTTTATTTAATTAATTTATAGAATTAAAAGTACAAGTATGTCATGTCATTATCTTGCCAAATCAGTTGAATAACCTGCCAATTTTAATTAATAAAAGTGAAGCTGATATTTGTTGCACAAATGCCAGGGCTTATTGTTGCCCTTACATCACGCTATGTTAAGGTTCCAATGCCTTGTGTTGAGTTGACAATGGTCATTGCTAAGGTTCCAATGCTTTGTGTTAAGGTTACAGGACTTGTTGTTAAGGTTCCAATGCTTTGTGTTAAGGTTACAGGGCTTGTTGTTAAGGTTCCAATGGTCATTGTTGGGGCATTAGGGGTTATAGTTATCAGTTCAGTACTTATTGTTTTGTTTTCACAGCTTATTGTTAACGTATCAAGTGCAGAGTACTGACTATTGTCAGTGAAAATGCAAGGAATATGAATTGGGGCAGGAATTTGAAGTTGATCCAAACCCAAGTACATCCGATAGGTTTACATTGCACACTTAAAAAAAAATGACCGTTGATCTCCTTGTACATTGCGAGGATCAAATATCAGGAATAGACATCTATATCATTGAAGAAACATACTACTCTGATATTATTATTTGTTAAAGTTTTGATTAGATCGAGGCAAAAAGATAATATTTTATTAGATTCAAACTTGGTAGCTTCATTTGAGAGCTTGGTAAACATCACCTTTTATTAACACCTCTCTTAATTAAAGCCATCTTTGACTTAATAGACCAATCTTAAACTTACTAATCAGCTGTTGAAAACCCCCTGTTATTTCATTTTGTCCCTGGCCTTCTTTTTCGCTACGGACAAGAGCTTTGCTCGTCCACAAAATGAGGAGCTATCAATTACACCCTCTTCTTATTGGGTTGACAAATCTGGACAATCAGATATTGACGAAGTTGATCATGCATTCCAAAGCGGAGAATTTACCCATGTAAATGAGGAACATACCAATTTCGGAGTTGCTGACTCGGTTGTCTGGTACACGCTAAATATTGACACCAGAATCGAAGACCAATACATCAGTCCGGGTCATGAATCTTCCGTATGGAAATCAACCATGTACATCAAGGATAGCATTGGGGCTTTCATAGCATACTCCCACTACAACCATCTATCTGGCATTAATCAAGAAGGTGCATTGCCTTTCCACACTATTGGCTTATTGATTCCATCAAAATATAACGACAGCATCTACTTACGACTGTCTGCTGAGCGGCACAAAAACTATGCACTAAAAGTTGGAAACCTCCAATCAATGACCAGTTACTTACGCCTAAAAGAAATAACCCCTATTGCATTCATGGCTATTATGCTATGTATATTTATCTACAATCTGTTCTTATTCCTGTCTACTCGTGACCTGATTTTCATCCCGTATTTATCATACATTTTAATCATATCCATAATCGTTC
>JAOPTS010000065.1:97569-97923 GCA_051531955.1 Reichenbachiella sp. | reverse complement strand
TCATTGAATTTTTTGAAAATAGGAGAATTAGCTCTGCCAAAACCTAGATTTTAGCCCGCTATTTTTCACTTTAGATTATATTGCCGAAAATGATTGAATTCTGGAATTAACGCCAGCCTTCAACCACTTGTCGACCTCTTTCAATATCACCTTTGAAGGTCTCAATTCCTGAGATCCAGCGATCATAACTCAAAGCACCAGTTTTTGGATAACCATCTGCATTTGGGTACTCTGCCGCTACTTCATTATGTGCGTCGGTTATTTGGTCGGCCCATCGATCTAATAGTGCGGGAATTTGTGGATACACTTCATCGAGTAATTTATCGAGTACCGCTTGGGTTTCATCAGGAAAAC